>NZ_JYGZ01000005.1:174115-522360 GCF_000967805.1 Flavobacterium sp. 316 | reverse complement strand
TTCTCCAGCCCCAGGATGTGACGAGCCGACATCGAGGTGCCAAACCCCCCCGTCGATATGAGCTCTTGGGGGAGATCAGCCTGTTATCCCCGGCGTACCTTTTATCCTTTGAGCGATGGCCCTTCCATGCGGAACCACCGGATCACTATGCTCTACTTTCGTACCTGATCGACCTGTATGTCTCTCAGTCAAGCTCCCTTATACCATTGCACTCTACGCACGGTTACCAAGCGTGCTGAGGGAACCTTTAGAAGCCTCCGTTACTCTTTTGGAGGCGACCACCCCAGTCAAACTACCCACCAAACAATGTCCCCCACTTAAGCGGGGTTAGGCCTCAGACAAGCAAAGGGTGGTATTTCAACAATGACTCCACAACGCCTARCGACGCCACTTCAAAGTCTCCCACCTATCCTACACATCACGTGTCCAAGGTCAATATTAAGCTATAGTAAAGGTGCACAGGGTCT
The DNA here is from genome assembly GCF_000967805.1 of Flavobacterium sp. 316. Classification (NCBI taxonomy): domain Bacteria; kingdom Pseudomonadati; phylum Bacteroidota; class Flavobacteriia; order Flavobacteriales; family Flavobacteriaceae; genus Flavobacterium; species Flavobacterium sp. 316. Next base: position 521,893 of record NZ_JYGZ01000005.1, on the reverse strand, counting down.
TTTCGTCCCACTGCGGGTAATCGGCATCTTCACCGATACTACAATTTCACCGAGCTCATGGCTGAGACAGTGTCCAGATCGTTACACCATTCGTGCAGGTCGGAACTTACCCGACAAGGAATTTCGCTACCTTAGGACCGTTATAGTTACGGCCGCCGTTTACTGGGGCTTCAATTCAATGCTTCTCCGAAGATAACATCTCCTCTTAACCTTCCAGCACCGGGCAGGTGTCAGGCCCTATACTTCATCTTACGATTTTGCAGAGCCCTGTGTTTTTGATAAACAGTCGCCTGGACCTTTTCACTGCGGCCAGCATTGCTGCTGGCGACCTTTCTCCCGAAGTTACAGGTCTATTTTGCCTAATTCCTTAGCCATGAATCTCTCGAGCACCTTAGGATTCTCTCCTCAACTACCTGTGTCGGTTTACGGTACGGGTACTTATAATCTAAGTTTAGAAACTTTTCTTGGAAGCCCTTAGGCACACTATCCCTTTGTCCGAAGACTCCGAGTACTATCGTATTTCACCATTCTCTACGGATTTGCCTATAGAGAATATAGTTAGGTACTTCAACGAACTATTCCGTCAGTTCGCGGTGCTTTCATCACTCCGTCATTCCATCACAATTATAAGTAGTACGGGAATATTAACCCGTTGGCCATCGACTGTCCCTTTCGGGTTCGCCTTAGGACCCGACTAACCCTCAGCTGATTAGCATAGCTGAGGAAACCTTAGTTTTTCGGTGTGCGGGTTTCTCGCCCGCATTATCGTTACTTATGCCTACATTTTCTTTTCTAAACAGTCCAGCAATACTCACATATCACCTTCAACCCAGTTTAGAATGCTCCCCTACCACAGATTAATCTGTCCATAGCTTCGGTAGTATACTTATGCCCGATTATTATCCATGCTCGTCCGCTCGACTAGTGAGCTGTTACGCACTCTTTAAATGAATGGCTGCTTCCAAGCCAACATCCTAGCTGTCTAAGCAGACAAACCGCGTTTTTTCAACTTAGTATACATTTGGGGACCTTAGCTGATGGTCTGGGTTCTTTCCCTCTCGGACATGGACCTTAGCACCCATGCCCTCACTGCTGAGCATCATTATATAGCATTCGGAGTTTGTCAGGAATTGGTAGGTGGTGAAACCCCCGCATCCAATCAGTAGCTCTACCTCTATATAACTAATTCAGCGCTGCACCTAAATGCATTTCGGGGAGTACGAGCTATTTCCGAGTTTGATTGGCCTTTCACCCCTACCCACAGGTCATCCCAAGACTTTTCAACGTCAACGGGTTCGGACCTCCACTGTGTGTTACCACAGCTTCATCCTGCCCATGGGTAGATCACACGGTTTCGCGTCTACCATTACTGACTATGGCGCCCTATTCAGACTCGCTTTCGCTACGGATCCATACCTGAAGTACTTATCCTTGCCAGCAACGGTAACTCGTAGGCTCATTATGCAAAAGGCACGCCGTCACCCCACGAAAGGGCTCCGACCGCTTGTAAGCGTATGGTTTCAGGATCTATTTCACTCCGTTATTCACGGTTCTTTTCACCTTTCCCTCACGGTACTGGTTCACTATCGGTCTCTCAGGAGTATTTAGCCTTACCGGATGGTCCCGGCAGATTCACACAGGGTTTCACGTGCCCCGCGCTACTCAGGATACTGCTATCTATATCTTCTCTTACCTATACAGGACTATCACCTTCTTTGGTTAACCTTTCCAGGTTATTCTAATTCAATCCGCATAGAATGTCGCAGTCCTACAACCCCAAAATTGCCGTAACAACTTTGGTTTGGGCTAATCCGCGTTCGCTCGCCACTACTTACGGAATCACTTTTGTTTTCTTCTCCTCCGCCTACTTAGATGTTTCAGTTCAGCGGGTTTACTCTCCTATCGGAGTACTATGTCTTCAACATAGTGGGTTGCCCCATTCGGATATCTACGGATCAATTCGTGTGTGCCAATCCCCGTAGCTTTTCGCAGCTTATCACGTCCTTCATCGCCTCTGAGAGCCTAGGCATTCCCCATACGCCCTTATTTTGCTTATTGTACTTGTTTTTCAAATGTTATACGAATATAACACCCGAAATTTGTGCTTTCTATTATATTTTTATATTTTCTTTTCTCAATATGTCAATGAACTTTTATACTTTCTTACAAAGTATTCGTGGAGAATATCGGAGTCGAACCGATGACCTCCTGCGTGCAAGGCAGGCGCTCTAGCCAGCTGAGCTAATCCCCCATTTAGTAGTCAATAGTTAACAGTTTGCAGTTAACAGACTTCAAACGGCTTACTCAACCTCTAAAATTTCCTATAAAAACTCGAAAATTGTAGTCCCGGGCAGACTCGAACTGCCGACCCCTACATTATCAGTGTAGTACTCTAACCAGCTGAGCTACGAGACTCTGTTTTCTTTAGTTTTTATTGTTTTTTGAACTAACAGCGAGAGTAAAATCAATCTCTTATACATACAACTTTATCTTTTCTCTAGAAAGGAGGTGTTCCAGCCGCACCTTCCGGTACGGCTACCTTGTTACGACTTAGCCCCAGTTACCAGTTTTACCCTAGGCAGCTCCTTACGGTCACCGACTTCAGGTACCCCCAGCTTCCATGGCTTGACGGGCGGTGTGTACAAGGCCCGGGAACGTATTCACCGGATCATGGCTGATATCCGATTACTAGCGATTCCAGCTTCACGGAGTCGAGTTGCAGACTCCGATCCGAACTGAGACCGGTTTTGAAGATTCGCATCATGTCACCATGTAGCTGCTCTCTGTACCGGCCATTGTAGCACGTGTGTGGCCCAGGACGTAAGGGCCGTGATGATTTGACGTCATCCCCACCTTCCTCGCGGTTTGCACCGGCAGTCTCGTTAGAGTTCCCGACATTACTCGCTGGCAACTAACGACAGGGGTTGCGCTCGTTATAGGACTTAACCTGACACCTCACGGCACGAGCTGACGACAACCATGCAGCACCTTGAAAGACGTCCGAAGAAAAATCTGTTTCCAAATCTGTCGTCTCCCATTTAAGCCCTGGTAAGGTTCCTCGCGTATCATCGAATTAAACCACATGCTCCACCGCTTGTGCGGGCCCCCGTCAATTCCTTTGAGTTTCACACTTGCGTGCGTACTCCCCAGGTGGGATACTTATCACTTTCGCTTAGCCACTCAAACCGAAGTCCGAACAGCTAGTATCCATCGTTTACGGCGTGGACTACCAGGGTATCTAATCCTGTTCGCTACCCACGCTTTCGTCCATCAGCGTCAATCATTTAGTAGTAACCTGCCTTCGCAATTGGTATTCCATGTAATATCTAAGCATTTCACCGCTACACTACATATTCTAGTTACTTCCTAAACATTCAAGCCCTACAGTATCAATGGCAGTTTCCTAGTTGAGCTAGGAGATTTCACCACTGACTTATAAGGCCGCCTACGGACCCTTTAAACCCAATGATTCCGGATAACGCTTGGATCCTCCGTATTACCGCGGCTGCTGGCACGGAGTTAGCCGATCCTTATTCCTACAGTACCGTCAAGCTGCTACACGTAGCAGTGTTTCTTCCTGTATAAAAGCAGTTTACAACCCATAGGGCCGTCTTCCTGCACGCGGCATGGCTGGATCAGGCTTGCGCCCATTGTCCAATATTCCTCACTGCTGCCTCCCGTAGGAGTCTGGTCCGTGTCTCAGTACCAGTGTGGGGGATCTCCCTCTCAGGACCCCTACCCATCATTGCCTTGGTATGCCGTTACCATACCAACTAGCTAATGGGACGCATGCTCATCTTGTACCGTTGGAACTTTAATAATCAGAAGATGCCTCCCGATAATACTATGAGGTATTAATCCAAATTTCTCTGGGCTATCCCTCTGTACAAGGTAGATTGCATACGCGTTACGCACCCGTGCGCCGGTCTCAAGTTAGCAAGCTAACTCTACCCCTCGACTTGCATGTGTTAGGCCTGCCGCTAGCGTTCATCCTGAGCCAGGATCAAACTCTTCATCGTATATTTTAATTTTGTACGATAATCGCTGACGTATAGTCTAATTCAATTTACTCTCTTTTACTTTATAACTTAAATCACTTTAAGTTATGCTGTCAATCCAATATGTCTATGAACGTGTCATTCTTTTTTATTCCGCTATTCTCTCGTTTAGCGGCTGCAAAACTACAACCTTCTTTTTAATCTCGCAAGCTTTTTTTGAAATATTTTTTAAAAGTTTTTCTTAAAATTAATCCCCAAAAAATCTTACTCAACATATATCAGAACTTCGCTTGTTTAGCGGGCTGCAAAGGTAATTCTTTATTTTGAAACTGACAAACTTTTTTTGAAAAAAATTTTCTTTTTTTTGTCAACTTACAACCTTCATTATCTTTCAAAAAAATCACTCATGAACTTCGCTTAAACTTTATCACCTCATCCCTTATCTCTAAAGCATTTCAGTGAAATTGTTTGCGGGTGCAAAAGTAACTCTTTTTTTTGAAACTGACAAACTTTTTTTGAAAAAAATTTTTCTTTTTTTATCAGCTAAATAACTACCGTTATATTCTCAAAATCTTTATATGAACTTGCCTTGATTGCGGGTGCAAAAGTAGACACTTTTTTCATTCCCACAAGACTTTTTTAAACTATTTTTAAATCTTTTTTAATCATCCCTAAAAATCAATTACTTACAAATAATCTTTTTTTAACCTTTACATAACTTTATAAAATAATCAACCCTAAACACAAAAACCAAACCTCTAAAAATATACTAACACACACAAATACCATACACACACAAACAAATTATTCTCAAACTTAATCTCCTATATATATAAAGAAAATAAAAGCTATTCAAATCTAATAGCTCTAACTGGAGAAATCTTTGTTATTATAAAAGATGGGATTAACAATACTATCAAACATACTAATATAGTTCCTAGGTTTAAAAATAAAATATAACCAACATTAATATCAACTGGAGCTTGACTAACATAATAATTTTCTGGATCTAATTTTACAATTCCAAAATATTTTTGCAATAACAAAAAACTAATAGCAATTCCATTACCCCACAATAAACCTCTAACTATTATATGGGCGGCATTATAAAGAAATATTTTTCTAATATTCCAATTATTAGCTCCTATAGCTTTCAAAATACCAATCATCTGGGTTCGTTCTAAAATTAAAACCAACAATGCCACTATCATATTAATAGTAGATACTATTATCATTACAATTAAAATCACTATAATATTAAAATCAAATAATTTTAACCATTCAAAAATACTATAGTACTTATCTATTATTGTTACACTATTATATATAGGAGGTGTTGCTTTGTAAATTTCTTTTCCCTTTTCCTCTATTTTAGTAAAGTCATCAAGAAAAACTTCAAAAGAACCTACTTCAGTCTCTTTCCACTTATTAATATGCTGTATATGTCTTAAATCTCCAATAACAAAATTAGAGTCAAACTCTTCAAATCCAGAATTAAATATTCCTATCACTTTAAAGCTTCTAAGATTATATCCTTTATTTCCTTCCTTAATGAAATAGGACCTACAAATATCATTAAGTTTAAGATTTAATCTGTTAGCTAAATATTGAGACATTACAACTTCATCTGTCCTTTCATCTTTTAAGTTTGGTATTTTGCCTTCAACTAAGTACTCCTTTATATTATTCCAATTATAATCTTTACCAACTCCTTTAAAAATAATCCCTTCTACCGTTTCCTCTGTTCGAATCATAGCCGCCTTTGTTGCGACAGCTTGAATATGTCTTACACCCGAAACTGTTTTAAAGTCTGGATAAAAATCTTGAATTGTTGAGATAGGAACAGTGCTTCCTTGTGATTGATTATCATCATAAGTAGAAATAATAATATGACCGTTAAAAGCTGAAATCTTATCTCTTATTTTATTTTGGAGTCCAATTCCTGTCGCAATTGACATAATCATCATGATAACACCTATTGCAATAGCAATAATTGCAATTTTTATAATTGGCGAAGAAACACTACTTTTATGACTTTTAGTTCTAACAAGTCTTTTGGCTATAAAATATTCTAAATTCAAATCGTTTATGCTTAGTAAATTGGTCCTCAAAAATACGTTTTTATTTCTTGTATTACTTATTTTTTCTTGTGGAAATTCTATAAAGAAAGAAGAGGAAAAAGATTCTATGTCTATAAAAAAAGAAACTATTTTAAATGAAATTAAGACTGGAGCTGATAACTGGAAAGTATATCTTCCTATATTAAAAACATATAAAAACATAGGAGTTGTTGCAAATCAATCTAGTTTAGTTGATTTAAATTTAGAAAAAGAACAAAAACATTATCCCTCTTCTAGTAAAACAATACATTTGGTAGATTGGTTAATTGAGAATAAAATCAACGTTTCTTCAATATTTGCTCCTGAACATGGTTTTAGAGGAACAGCAGACGCGGGAGAATTAATTAAAAATGGAAAAGACACGAAAACAAATTTACCTATAATCTCATTATATGGTAATAATAAAAAACCAAAACCTGAACAACTAAAAAATATAGATATCATTATTTTTGACTTACAAGATGTTGGTGCTCGATTTTATACTTATATCTCTTCCTTACACTATGTGATGGAAGCTTGTGCTGAAAACAACATTCCATTAATTGTTTTAGACAGACCAAATCCAAATGGAGGAATAATTGATGGTCCTATTTTAGAACCTGAATTCAAAAGTTTTGTTGGAATGCATGAAATTCCTGTTTTACATGGTATGACGATAGGTGAATATGCTAAAATGATAAATGGTGAAAAATGGTTAAAAAATAACATACAATGTGATTTAAGAGTTATTCCATGTCTACATTATAATAAAAACATACCTTATAGTTTACCTGTAAAGCCTTCTCCTAACCTACCTAATACACAAGCCATCAACTTATATGCTAGTTTATGTTTTTTTGAAGGAACAAATGTAAGTGTTGGACGAGGCACTGATAAACAATTTCAGATATACGGTTCTCCATATTTACCTAAAAGTTCTTTTAATTTTACTCCTAAACCAAATGAAGGCGCAAAAGATCCTTTATATAATGGAAAAACATGTTATGGAGAAGATCTGACTAAAATTGAAAAAATTAATCAATTAGAATTAAAATGGCTAATAAAAGCATACAATCAAACATCTGATAAATCGAAGTTTTTTAATTCATTTTTTACGAAACTTGCTGGAACTAAAAAATTACAACAGCAAATTGAATCTGGTCAATCTGAAGCAGAAATAAAAAAAACATGGGAAAAAGATATTAATTCCTTTAAGAAAATGAGGGCTTCATATCTTATATATGAAAATTAAAAACTAAACCATTCTTGAAATTTCCTATAAAAAACACAATTTCCAGACGAACTTTTATAATTACAAGTCTCGGTGTCATTCTATTGACTATGATTGCTATCTATTCTTTAAGTAATTTAATCACAAAAATCACAGAAAAATCAAATCATGAAATAGCACAACGAAGTTTTTTAAAAAAATATGATGTTTTTCAACAAGAATTTTCGCGCTTATTAGAACAAAAGAAAAACGTTAATCAAATACTGAAGATAAGTGATGACAAAGACTTAATTAATAATCTTTCTGTTTTAAACACTGTCCAGCTTAGTAATCCTGTTGTTATTCGAAATTGGTTTCAAATAAATGATGGACCAATACGTGTAAATAATTCATCTGAAAAAGGATACATTAATAAGAATGTTAACCTATCTGTTGAATCAATTCATAAAAAAGAAAACACAAGCGTCATTTTCCAACAAGATAACATATTGATTTGGCGTAATTATTTTAAAATTCATAAAAACGACTCAATAATTATCCGTTATGGCTATGATGTAGATTTAAAAAAACTCCATAGCTATTTTTCTACAATTGATGAAAATTCACCTAACTATGCCTTTGTTTTTGACAAAAACGGAACAACTATTTTTCATCCTGATTCTGATAAAAACGGAAAAAATATTTTTAGCTTTTCAAACATTAAGCCGTCAGATACTATTTTTCAAAATGGAATAACTTATAATGAAGAAATTGCAATATCTGAGTATTTGCAGTTAGATGTTATTAGATTCATAAAACCTTTACACTTTGAAGGCATTGATTGGTATATTTGTATAAACTTCCCAAAATTAATTGCAGATGAAAATGTAAATAATGTAAAAAAATATGCTTCCGCTATTTACCTAACGACAACTTTTATTCTAGTCTTTATATTTTATTTATTTAATCGTGCAAACCGAAAAGAGTATCTTGAAAAAGAATCATTAATAAGAGATAAAAATAAATTGTTACTAGAAAATGAGAAAGTAACAAAGGAAAAAGCATTAATTCAATTACAACAATTGAAAGAGCAAATCAATCCACATTTTTTATTCAATACTTTGAATTCTCTTTATATGTTGATTGATGTAAATAATCAAACAGCAAAGAAATTCACTTTAAATTTATCTAAAATTTATCGATATCTTATTGAACCGCCACAAGAAAATATAGTTCCATTAAATGAAGAACTATCCTTTATAGAAAAATACATTTTTTTGCAAATGACTCGATTTAATGAAGAACTACAATTCTCAATTGAAATAGAAGAAGATTCTGGATTAATAAAAAACATTCCATATTTAGCTCTTCAAATTTGTATTGAAAATATTATAAAACATAATTCTGCCACAATTGAATCACCTTTAAGAACTCGAATTATTATTAAAAAAGACACTGTAATTATTAGCAATAATTTACAAAAAAAGACAAATCCTGAAAAAAGTAATAATTTTGGACTAAAATATTTACAAAGTATCTATAATTATTATTCTAAAGAAGACTTTAAAACATTTGAAAAAGATGGAAATTTCACCTGTATACTTCCATTAATTGATTAAAAAAATCACTCACTCTCAAAAAATAGCCACTCACTCCCTTTTGTTTTTATATTATCGTCAAACCCCATAAATTTCACGATAATTATTTAACCTAAACTTAACATAAATGAGACAAAAGGCATTCATATCAAACACAAAATATGTATTGATATTATTGTTTTTATTAAGTAATATTTCCGCTTTTTCGCAAAAAAGAAAGCAAAAAAATACAAAATCAGAAACGACAAAAGATACTACAGTTACAAAAACGAAAGGTTATGCTGAACTAATTAAAAAAGGAACTTTCAAAAAAGGTTTATTTAACACCATTCAGGTTAAAACCGATATCTATTTTGAAATTCCTGATAGTTTAATGGGCAGAGAATTCCTTGTAGTGAATAAATTATCACAAGTTCCTATGCAAGTTAATGAAGCAGGCTTAAACAAAGGAATGAATTATGAAAATAAAGTAATTACTTTTTACAAAGATACTATTGCAAAAAAAGTTTGGGTTAAATCATATCTACCAAAAGTTTCGTCTCCTGAAAATGATGCCATTACGGAATCTGTAAAGAATAATTTTTCAGAATCAATAATAGAGTTTTTTGACATTGAAACCAAAAATAATGATTCAACTTCTGTAGTAATAAAAGTCAATAAAATATTTGATGGAAAGCAAAAAAGTTTCAATGATATATTAAGCAATATTGGCTTTGGCGGATCTGTTAAATCAGACTTATCATATATTGAAAATGTGAAAACATTTCCAAACAATATAATTGTGAAATCACAATTAACTACTCTTATAAGTGAAGGAGGTCCTGCTTTATTCGTAACTTTAGGGGTAACTAGCAATATTGTTTTATTAGACAAAGTTCCTATGAAGCCTCGATTTTCAGACAAACGTATTGGCTATTTCACAGAAAAGCACTGGTATTTTAATGATAATCAACATGCAATGGTTGAAAAAGAACTAATTACTAGATGGAGGCTGGAACCAAAAAAAGAGGATGAAGACAAATATTTAAAAGGAGAATTAGTAGAGCCTAAAAAACCAATTGTCTATTATATTGATCCTTCTACACCTAAACAATGGAGACAATATATTATTGATGGTGTACACGATTGGCAAGCCGCTTTTGAAAAAGCTGGATTTAAAAATGCAATAATAGCAAAAGAACCAACTGAAGCAGACACAGATTTTGATGTTGATGATGTTCGTTATTCTGTTATTACTTATGCTGCTTCTCCAAAAGCAAATGCGATGGGTCCTTCTGTAGTTGATCCAAGAAGTGGAGAAATACTTGAAGCTGATATTATATGGTGGCACAATGTAATGACTTCTTTACATAGTTGGATGCGTATTCAAACTGGACCAATTGATCCAAAAGCAAGAGGTAATAAATTTAGTGATGAACATATGGGTGAAGCTATTCGATTTGTTTCATCACATGAAGTTGGACACACTTTTGGATTAAAACACAATATGGGTTCTTCATTTGCGTTTGAAGTAGACTCTTTACGCTCTAAAGATTTTACAGAAAAAATGGGTGGAACAGCTCCTTCGATCATGGATTATGCACGTTATAACTATGTTGCACAACCTGAAGACAGCATAACAGCAATCACTCCTAAAATTGGAGAATATGATAAATATGCTATTGATTGGGGATATAGATGGTATCCAAGTGAAACAGAAGAGAAAGAAAAATTAAATATGTTAATTGCTAAACATCAAAATGATCCTATTTATTTTTATGGAGAACAACAAGATGGTGGTGCTATAATTGATCCTCGTTCTCAATCTGAAGATTTAGGAAACGATGCAGTTAAAGCAAGTGAATATGGATTAAAAAACTTAAAAAGGGTTGTTGAAAACATCTTAACTTGGACGTATGACAAAGATAAGTCATATTATCAAACTGGCAAACTATATATCGGAACTATTGGTCAATGGCAATTATATAACCGTCATGTTCTAAATAATATTGGCGGAGTATATTTAAATACAACAGTACATGGTGATGACAAAGCAAGTTATATTCCGGTTCCAGCCGCAATGCAAAGAAAAGCAACAGACTACTTATTAAAAAATGTAATTACAATTCCAGAGTGGTTATTCTTTAACTCTATTCTTGACAAAACAAATCCATTAAAAGACTCTCCTATTGGTCCATATGAATATACACCTTATACTTTATCTAGAGAATTACAATATGGTATTTTATATGATTTATTCAGAGATGAACGTTTATTAAGAATGATTGAAAATGAATTATATCAACGAAATAACAGTAAAGAAAAACTATTTACTGTAGGCAATCTTTTTGGAAAGGTTCATCAACATGTTTTTAATGGAACTATTCAAAATAAATCGTTGTCAATTTTGGAACGTATGACACAAAAAAATTATGTAGATGTATTAATTGTTTCGACAAATAAACTATTTGAAAAAACAGACTCTAAAAAATCAATTCAATTTACAAAAACATTAAATATGCCATCATTATGTAATCATATTCATGAATACAAAATGATTAGAAATATAAATCAATCTTCTTTAAAAAGAGTTACTGAAGTAACATCTGAGAAGAAAGGAGAATTAAATAAAATTTTACGATTATTACAATTAAAGAAGAATACAGGAAATCAAGAAACTAGAAATCATTATGCAGATCTAATTAATCGTATTAACAAAGCACTTAACAACTCGCTATTAACTAACTAATAAAAAATGAAAAAACTATTTTTTTTAATGACTATCATACTTTCTTATGCTAGTCATGCTCAAGAAACTAGAACAATTACTGGACAAGTAATTGATGCCGAAGATAGATTACCCATTCCAGGTGTTTCAGTTTATGTAGAAAAACAGTCTATCTCTAATGAAACTGGACAAAGTGGTATTATTCAAAGTACTAGTGTAGGAACAATTACTGACATGGATGGATACTTCAAATTAGAAATAAATAAGGAAGTAAAAAATTTACGTGTTAGCTTCATGGGATACCAATCCTATTTAATTGATTTATCTTCTCAAAATAATTATAATATTGCTTTAAAAGTAGATTTAAATGAATTACAAGAAATTGTAGTAACAGGTTATCAAAAAATAGAAAAGCGAAAACTAACATCTGCTTTAACTAAAGTAGATATGGAGGATATTCAACAAGCTGGTGTTGCAAGTGTAGATCAATTGTTAGCTGGTCAAGTGGCTGGTGTTGCCATCACTCCAGGAAATGGAGCTCCAGGTGGTGCAGCAAAAATCAGAATTAGAGGAACAGCTTCTCTATCTGGTCCGCAAGATCCACTTTGGGTATTAGATGGTCTTCCATTAGAAGGAAATGATGTTCCAAACTTTAATGATAAAGATAATATTGATCAATTAAACAATTTCTCTATTGCAGGATTAAACCCTGATGACATAAAAGATATTACAATTTTAAAAGATGCTGCTGCAACAGCCATTTATGGTGCAAGAGCAGCAAATGGTGTAATTGTAATTACAACTAAAAAAGGAAGAAAAGGAAAAATGTCCGTAAATTTTACTGCAAATACATTTGTAACTCAAAAACCAGATTTTTCAAAGTTAAATTTAATGAATGCTAATCAAAAAGTTGATTTCGAATTAGCGTTAGCTGGACGTTCTGATTTAACATTCAGAGATGAAAAAGGTGAAATTTCTCGCATTTTAAATGGTTCAGGAGAATTAGATGCATATAGAACAGGTGGTTTTTCTGCTTTAACTCCTGGAACACAACAAGCTATTAATACCCTACGCAATAATCAAACAGATTGGGGTAATTTATTATATAGAACTGCCGTTAATAAACAATATGGTCTAAGCTTATCAGGTGGTGGTGAAAAATCAGACTATTACTTTTCTTTAGGATATTATGATGAAAAAGGAACAACTATAGGTACTGGTTTTGAAAGATATAATATTACTTTAAAAAACAATTACGAATTATCTGATAGATTCAAAGTAGGCATTGGTATATTTGGAAATCAAAGTAAAAACTCTTCTTATATTTCAGATAGTGATGCTTTTACCAATCCTGCGAACTATTCTAGAAATGCGAATCCATACCTTTCTCCAAAAGACGAAAATGGGAACTATATATATGATCAAGATATTCAAGGATATTCAGATCGTTATGTTCCTTTTAACTTTTTAGAAGAAAGAGAAAACACTTCTTACGAATTAAAAACAAGAGCTATAAAGGCAATTTTTGACTTAGAGTACAAAGTTACTAACGACTTAAAACTAACATCTCAAATTGGTTTACAAATGGATAACTCTGGAACAGAAAAATATGCTGGAAAAGAAACTTATTTTTCACGTAAAGAAAGAGAAAAAACAAGACGATACAGTAATGGAAGCTACTATTACTTTATGCCAGAAGGTGGTATTATCCAAAACTGGAATACTGATTTTTTCCAATACAACATAAAAACACAGTTGATGTATAATAAAATCATTAATGAAAAACACGAATTGGATTTCCTTGTTGGTAATGAGCTAAGAAGAACTTACAACACTAACATTTACTCAAGAGGTTTTGGTTATGATCGTCAAACAGGCACTACTAGTCAAATTGTTTTTCCTAATCAAGAAGTAGCTAATAGTAATGAATATAGAACTTACAATAGGACTAAAAATGAAAATGCATTTGCTTCTATGTATGCAACAGCATCTTACACTTACAATAGAAAATATACTGTATTTGGAAGTGTTAGATATGATGGCTCTGATTTATTTGGAGTAGATCCTAAATATAAGTATTTACCATTATGGTCTATTTCAGGATCATGGTTAGCTTCAGAAGAAGATTTTATAAAAAACAACATATCAGCCATTAGTAATTTAAGATTTCGTGCTTCTTATGGTTTACAAGGGAACATTGACAAAGGAACATCTCCTTTTGTAGTCGGAAATTATGGAAATGCTAATATATTACCTGGACAATCTGAAACAACAATTGTAGTAACAAGTCCTCCAAACAGCAAATTACGTTGGGAAAAAACAGAAAATGTAAACTTTGGTTTAGACTTAGGTGTTTTAAAAAACCGTATCAATGTAGCAGCAGATTTATATGGAAGAAGAAGTACTGATTTATTAGGTATTCGTGCTTTACCTCTTGAAAACGGATTTGAATATACAAATATGAACTGGGCTCAAGTAACTAATAAAGGATACGAAATTTCAGTATCAACTAAAAACATTGATAATCCAAACTTTAAATGGTCGACTAACTTTAATTTTGCTCATAACAAAAGTAATATTGATCGTATAGAAGTAAGAGCAAACAGTTATCTTCCTTCAGGAGAAGGCTACCCTGTTAATGCTGTTTTTGCATTAAAAACTGCTGGAATTGATGAAAATGGATATCCTCAATTTTTGAACAATAATGGAGAAGTTGTAAATGCTGTAGACTTCTTCCAATTATATGATCCTTATGCTGTAATTTTCCCTGGTGAAATTTCTCAATCAAGACTAACTGAAAATGCTGAAAATTTCAGAAGTTTGTTTACTTATGTTGGAGATAGAGATCCTAAATTTACAGGAGGTTTTATTAATACTTTTAAAATTAAAAACTTTGACTTAACTGTTTCAACCACTTTTAATTTAAAACAAACAGTTGTTAGAACACCTCCATATAATGGAACACAAGTAGATAGAGGTCAAAACTTTACTACTGATATTTTAAACGCATGGTCTCCATCTAATCCTAATTCTAATTTACCTGGAATTGTTGGAGCAAATTCAGGAACAGGTGATTCATGGATGGCTTATCAATGGTTTGCAAACGGCTCTCCTGTTAACACTTATGCTCTTTTAGACACTTGGGTTAATGAAATGAGTTATATGAGACTTAGCAGTATTCGTTTAGGGTATACATTACCAAAATCTGTAACGGATAAAATGAAAATTCAAAATGTAAGATTCAGTGTGGAAGGAAGAAATCTTTTTGTTGTTAGCTCTGATTATAAAGGATACTTTGATCCAGAAACATTTGGTAATATTTATGCACAACCAATTCCTAGATCTATAACATTAGGCTTAAACTTAACTTTTTAAAAATTGAGAATTATGAAAAACATATCAAAATATATAATTCTATTTACAATTGCAATTGGAATGAATAGTTGCGATGACTACCTAGATATTAAACCAGAAGGAAAAGTAATACCTGAAACATTAGAAGATTTTCGTGCTGTATTAACTACTGGATATAGTGCTTTCCCTAGACATAAATCATTAACTACTTTAAGAGCAGATGAACTTGTTCTAAATGAGTTTGACGATCAATTATTATATAGTAAAGATATTTACATTTGGAAAGATGCAAATCCTGATCCAGCAACAACGAGTTTTCAATGGGCACAATTATATAACACTATTTTTTATACTAATGTAGTAATTAATGATGGTAACGCAAAAGTTCCTTCTTCTCCTGAGAAAGATCAATTAATTGGTGAAGCATATGCTTTAAGAGCACTTACTTATTTTGATTTAATCAATTTATTTGGAAAACCATATAATACTACTACTTCTTCTTCAGACAGAGGAGTTCCATTAGCTTTAGAAATAGATTTAGAACAAGAATTTATCCCAGAGAGTGTTGCTAATGTTTACACCCAAATACTTTCTGATATTGATGACGCTAAAAATTTATTAAATCAAGATACGCAAGTAACAGGATTAAACTATCGTTTTTCAAAAGCAGCTATCTATGCATTAGAAGCAAGAGTTCGTTTATATAGAAATGAATGGCAAAAAGCTTTAGATGCAGTCAATATTGCTTTATCATATAGAAATGAATTAATAGATCTTAATACTGATTCAACTTTACCAAATAAATATGATACTGTTGAATCTGTAATGGCATTAGAAGATGTTTTTACAAATTCTCTAAAAGTTTCTACTTATGTTTCTCCTGAATTAATTGCGGCTTTCGATCAAACAAATGATTTACGTTTTCCTTTATATTTTGAAGCTTCAGGAAGTAGATTCCAATTTGAAAAAGGAGGTGAGCAAGAACAAAAATGTACTTTTAGAACTTCTGAATTATATTTAATTAAAGCTGAAGCTGAATTAAGGTTAAACAATTTTAGTGATTCAAAAACGACATTGCTTCCATTGTTGCAAAAAAGATATACTCCAACAGCTTATACTCAGTTAAGTACTGACATTAATACAATGTCCGATCAAGATTTCACAATCTTCCTTTTTGAAGAAAGAAAACGTGAATTAGCAGTAGAAGGTCATCGTTGGTTTGATCTAAGAAGAATGAATCAAAAACAAATCATTCATCAAGTAGAAGGTCAAGATTATACACTCATAGAAAACGATCCGAGATACACATTACCATATCCACGAAATGCACAGTTAAATAACCCAAACTTATAATTAAAAAATCCCGAATTTGAAATTCGGGATTTTTTTTTACTTTTACATAAAAAGAAAATGAAAATAGCTATTGTAGAAGACGAACATTTAGCTTCCAGTTACCTAAAATCAATTTTAGAAAAACAAGAAGTTATTTCAGTATCTAAAATAACTATTTTAAAATCTGTAAAAGAAGCTGTTGCTTTTTTCAAAGAGCATACAATAGATTTAGTTTTTATGGATATTCATTTAGGAGATGGAAAAAGCTTAGATATTTTTGAAGAGATTTCTATTCCAAGTCCTATCATATTTGTAACTGCTTATGACACTTATGCTATAAAAGTGTTCAAACATTTCACTATTGATTACTTATTAAAACCTTTTGAAGAAGAAGAACTTATTTCTGCTTTATCAAAATATAAAAAAATAAAAGGTTCTTTTAACTTAAATCAAACCGTACAATCACTTGATTTAATAGAAAACAAAAACATCGATTCATACCAAAAACGTTTTTTAGTCAATCATGGTTATAAATTTATCTCTATTAATGATTCTGATATTAGTTGTTTTATGGGTTCAGGTAAACATCTCTTCATCTATACTTCCAACGGAAATAGTTACCTATACAATGATACTATTAAGGATATAATCAATAAACTAAATCCAGAATTCTTTTTTAAAGTAAACAGAAAGTACATATTACATATATCTGCAATAAAAGAAGTAATTCGTCATACTAGTCAAAAAGTAGAGATAAAAGTAATTGATACTATAAATGAAGATAATCCTATACTAGTAAGCAAAAATGAAATTACTAACTTTAAAAAATGGCTTGATCGATAATTTTAAAAAAAATCTTTTTTACAATGGTAATTTCTCTTTCATTTTCTCCACAATATTAAAAGCCGCTGGACAAATAGCAACATTTTTTAGTGTAAGATTTGAGATTTGCTGAAACTTTTTTCTATCAGTATGAGGAAATTCTCTACATGCTTTTGGTCTTACATCATATATAAAACACTTGTTATCGTTATCTAAAAATGTACAAGGAACACTTTGAAGTACATAATCATTATCCTCATCTACACGAAGATATTGATTAATAAACTGTTGTGGTTTCTGTCTAAAGTGTTTTGAAATACGCTCTATATCAGCAGAAGTAAACAATGGACCTGTTGTTTTACAACAATTAGCACATTCCAAACAATCCGTTTTTTTAAATTCAGCATCATGTAAATCTTGCATTACATAATCTAAATTCTTAGGTGTTCTTTTTTTTAACTTATCAAAATACTTTTTGTTTTCGTTATGCTTATCTTTGGCTAACTTTTCAAGTTCGTTTAATGATGGTTTTAGCATTTGGTATTAATTTCTAAAAGCAAAGTTACACAACTTATATTTTAATAACCTAAAAACAAAGGAAGATTACCTTGTTCATCAAAATAATATCATGAAAGACCTTTTTGGAAAAGCTATTTTAGATTATCAAACTAATAATAATCCTGAGGATTTAATTACCGAAACTTCTATTAGTGAAGCTGATGAAATGAGTGTTGCCTATTTATTTCGTGATTTTTCAGAAATGCCAAAGATAGAACAAAAAGCATTACAACTTTCCAAAGGTAAAATCCTTGATGTAGGTTGTGGAGCAGGAAGTCATTCTTTATATCTTCAAAATAAAAAGAACTTTGATGTTACATCTATAGATATTTCTTCTAATGCTATAAAAGCTTGTGAATTAAGAGGACTTAAAAAAGCTAAAGTACAAGATATAATGACTTTAGAAAATGAGAAGTTTGACACCATTTTATTATTAATGAATGGAGCAGGAATGTGTGGAAAATTAAAAAATGTTTCTGATTTTCTTCTAAAACTAAAATCATTATTAACAGAAAGCGGACAAGTACTGGTAGATAGTTCTGATATTATTTACATGTTTGATGAAGATGAAGATGGTGGAAAATGGATCCCATCTGATGTTGAATATTATGGTGAAGTTATCTTTGATATTCAGTATAAAAACGAAAAAGAAGATTCTTTTAATTGGATGTATATTGATTATAATACACTTCAAAATGCAGCAATTGCAAATGGTTTACAATGTGAATTAATCTTAGAAGGTGAACATTATGATTATTTGGCTCGAATAACTCATTTATAATTTGGAACTATCTATTATAATAACCCCAAATTATAAACATATTACTTAATTTTAAAACTACAATTCAATCAAATTTGTTGTTTCAATAATATCTTGAATAGCTTTATATAAAATATCTAAATCTTCTTGTGAATTATAAGCATTTATGGAATATCTTATATAAATTTCATCATTTAATGGCATCACAGGTATTTGAATTTGATATTTATTATATAATAAATTCTTTAATTCTAAAGGTTGTTTTGTTTTAACCAAAACACTTGCCATTTGACCTAAAAACTCAGCATCAATAGGACAGATCGGTTTTGTCTTTAACAAATTGCAAAAGCGTTGATAATTATCAATTACTATTTGTTTACATTCTTTCGATTTTTGTTTCCAATTATTTACTTCTAAAAATTCAATTACTTTAGGAGTACACAAATAAGCAGAAAAATCATTTGTTCCTTGTAATTCATGATAATCTAAAAATTGTGTTTCTCCTGCAACAACAGGTTCATAACCCCAACTTACAACCAAAGGATCTAAATCATTTTGAAGTTTTTCTTTTACATATAAAAATGAACTTCCCTTTGGTGCTAACATCCATTTATGTAAAGTTCCTGTATAATAATCTGGATTTAACTCTTGAATATCTAAATCAATATGTCCTGGAACATGAGCACCATCAACAATTGTTATTAATCCTAATTCCTTTGCTTTATCGCAAATTTCCTTTACTGGGAAAATCAAAGCTGTAGCACTCGATATCTGATTTAAAAAAATCACTTTCGTTTTACTAGTATATCCTTTCCAAAACTCTTCAAGGATTTGCTCCTTAGACATTATTGGCAATGATATCTCTTGTCTTATATATTTTGCACCACTTTTTTTACAATAGAAATTCCAAGTTCTATCCATTGCTCCATACTCATGATTAGTAGTTAAAATCTCATCTCCAGCTTGTAATTTTAAACTTCTCATTATCACATTCACCGCAAATGTAGGATTTGGTGTAAAAAACACATCTTGCGCTTTACACCCGACATAAGCAGATAAACTTTCACGAGCTATCTTTAAATATCCTTTTAATTTATTTTGAACAAAGAATACTGGATCATTTTCTAATTCTAATTGAAATCTTTGATATTCTTCAAAAATAGGCTTTGGACATGAACCAAATGATCCATGATTTAAAAAAGTAATAGTAGGATTAAGATAAAACTCTGATTTCATATAAAATATATTTTACGTAAAAATAAAAATCTCAGAACAATAATGTCTGAGATTTTTAAATAAATTATTCACTTAAAACAATTTTATTGCATGTACTTCATCATTAAGCCTTGTAAACTTGCACCCCATTCTTGAGCTGCTTGTAAATTTTTCGAATACAATTCTTCTGCTTTTTCTGTCATTTTCTTTCCTACTGGAGAATTATAAAATTTCAACATTTCTTTCACATCTTCATGCGTATATATTTCCATGTATGCTTTTGCCATTTCATCATATAATGCAGGTAGAGAAGCATCAAAATCTTTAGAAAAATCAGCTTTCTTTTCTTCTGCTATATTTCCAATGATTTGCTCTTTCGCTAATTTCATTTGTGCTGTAGAACCTGAGGCTTTTAAAACTTTTAAAACATCTTGTTTAAAAGCATCTTGAGCCATTCCTAATTGTGTAATACATAAAACTACAATCGTTAAAATTATTTTTTTCATATTTATTTATATTTTAAGGTATATTCAAATATTTATGTGTTTGCAGTGAAATTCTCCATTTCGGATTATTCATTACATAGTCAATAATCAAAGGAGTCATTTCTCCCTTTTTACTCCATTCTGGTTGCAAAAACAAAATAGCATTTTTATTTGTTTTGGCTGCTTGTTCCTCTGCAAATTGAAAATCATGTTTATTATAAATAATCACTTTTAATTCATTTGCAATATCATAAGCCCCTTGAACAGGTAGTTTCATTTTTTTTGGAGACAAACAAAACCAATCCCACTTTCCTGTTACTGGATAAGCACCTGATGTTTCAATATGTACTTTTAAACCTTCTTCTCTTAACTTTGAAGTTATTAACGACATATCCCATGTTAAGGGTTCTCCTCCTGTAATTACAACTGTTTCTGCGTGTTTTTTTGCATTAGACACTATAACGTCTGTTGCTGTAGGAGGATGTAAATCGGCATTCCAACTTTCCTTTACATCACACCAATGACATCCTACATCACATCCGCCAATTCTTATAAAGTAAGCTGCTGTTCCTGTATGAAAACCTTCTCCTTGAATAGTATAAAACTCTTCCATTAAAGGTAACATTTCTCCTTTATCAACTGCTAATTGGGTTTCTTTCTTTAACATTTTAAACTAAAATAGTTTGCAAAGGTAGTGAAAAACAATTCAAAAACTTATTTTGTCAAATTACTAAAAATCAATCTTTAACATTTTATTAATACGGAAAAAGTACAGAAAAATTATTTTTGCCCCGCTATTAAAACCATTTTACACTGTTTATGAAACCTTTTTTTCTTTTATTGCTAACGAGCTATGCTTGTTTTAGCCAAGTAGGTATTGGCACCAATACACCAAATTCTTCATCTTTATTGGAAATATCAAGCACTGATAAAACTTTTGTACCTCCTAGAATGACAAATGCTCAAATGCTAGCCATTCCAAATCCATTAATCGCATCAATTGTATATAATACTACATTTAATTCTTTATATATTTATAATTCTCTTGGATGGAAAAGCATGTTAGAAACAGATAATCCTAATTTAATCTGTAAAAAAAGTGGAGGTTCTCTTATGGTCTCAAATAACACATATTATAATTTTCCTTTAAATAGTACTCACATACAATCGCAGAATGCTTCAACGTATGAAATTATATCTAATGGAAAAATTAGAATTAAAGAAAATGGGATTTATATGGTAGGAGCTCAATTATCCGTAAATAATATGCCTAGTGGCACAAAAGCCTATTCAATTGCTGTTTTTAAAAATGAAACTCTAATTGGACTATTAAATAAAAATGAATCAATACAATCATCAACAGATTACTGGGGAACAAGTGGCATGATGACTTTTAGATTCGCTATTGGTGATGAAATAGAAATAAAGTATTTAGTTAACAACAATCAATCCTTATCTCTTGTTTTTGCAGCTTTTAGCTTTGTTAAAATAAATTAATAATAACTTATAAAAAATCATGATAAAAAAAATTACTGTTTTACTATTAACCATCCATCCGTTTTTAATCTTTGCCCAAGTTGGTATAGGAACAACATCACCTAGTCCATCTTCAATGCTAGAACTAAATAGTACAAATCAAACTTTTGTACCACCAAGAATGACAAACGTTCAAATGTTAGCAATTCCAAATCCATTAGTCGGTTCTGTAGTTTATAATCTTTCAGATGATGCATTATATATGAGAACTAATTTAGGATGGGAAAATATTTCAAGAACCTCAAATCCTACAATTTCAATAAATAAAAATTTCCACGGAACTGACACAGTTATATCTACTACAAACAATTCATATACTAATTTTCCATTAAATAGTAGCGATATTACATCAATAACCAATTCTGTCTTTAGCGTTACTGGAAATGGACAAATACAGATTAATGAAGGAGGAACTTTTGTAGTAAATGCTGCTTTTTCAGTAGAAAATGTTCCTAGTGGCAACCGAAAGTTTGTAATTGGTATTTTTAAAAACGGAACTTTATTAGGTTACCCAACAAGAGGCACTATCGTTTTAAACGCAACTGATACTTGGGGTTCATCAGGAACTTTAGTTGAAAATTTTTCTGCTGGAGATGTGATAACATTCCGATATGTTTTAAATAATAATGGAAATCCTTTAGATGCATTAAACTTTAATATTGGAATGGCTAAATTGAAATAAAAAATTAAAACTACTTCTAAAACTAATTTTTATTATTTTTGAGATTGAAAATTAAAGAAAAATGAGCAGAACAGAAGAATTCAACAAACATATTATTGAAGGATATACTTGTAAAGGTGATTTTATAACACTTGGAGGTGCTATTTTAGATGGTGAACCTGTTGCAAATACTCATGTGAATATTCCTTTAAAAACATTAAATCGTCACGGATTAATTGCTGGTGCTACAGGAACAGGAAAAACCAAAACAATTCAGGTTTTATCTGAACAATTATCGCAAAATGGAATTCCTGTTTTAATGATGGATATAAAAGGTGATTTCTCGGGAATTGCAGTTCCTGGAGAAGAAAAATCTTTTATTACAGAACGTCATGCAAAAATCACTTTACCTTATGAAACAAAAGGTTTTCCTGTTGAATTAATGACTATTTCCGAACAAAACGGTGTTCGTTTAAGAGCTACTGTTTCAGAATTTGGACCCGTTTTGTTTTCAAGAATCTTAGATTTAAATGATACACAATCAGGTGTTGTTTCTGTTGTTTTTAAATATTGTGATGACAATAACATTCCTCTTTTAGACTTAAAAGATTTTAAAAAAGTTTTACAATTTGCAACTGAAGAAGGAAAAGATGAGTTTACTGCCGAATATGGAAGAATTTCAACAGCTTCAACAGGTTCAATTTTACGAAAAACTATTGAGCTTGAACAACAAGGTGCTGATTTATTTTTTGGAGAAAAATCTTTTGAAATAGATGATTTAATGCGTATTGATGAAAATGGAAATGGATACATTAACATTATGCGCTTAACAGATATACAAGATAGACCTAAGTTATTTTCTACATTCATGCTTAGTTTATTGGCAGAAATTTATAATACAATGCCTGAACAAGGTGATGCGGGAAGACCGGAATTAGTCATTTTTATTGATGAAGCTCATTTAATTTTTGACCAAGCAAGTAAAGCTTTACAAGATCAAATTGAAACAATAGTGAAATTAATCCGTTCAAAAGGAATTGGTGTTTATTTCATTACTCAAAACCCTATGGATGTTCCTAGTAGTGTTTTAGCTCAATTAGGTTTAAAAATCCAACATGCTTTGCGTGCTTTTACTGCTAATGATAGAAAAGCTATTAAAGAAACTGCTCAAAATTATCCTATTTCAGAATACTATAAAACAGATGAAGTACTTACTTCTTTAGGAATTGGTGAAGCTTTTGTTACAGCTTTAAACGAAAAAGGAATTCCAACTCCATTAGCTGCTACCATGCTACGTGCTCCAATGAGTAGAATGGATGTCTTAACTGAAACTGAAATCAACAATGCTATTTCGAAATCAAAATTAGCTAAAAAATACAACGAAGTTATTGACAGAGAAAGTGCTTATGAAATTTTAACTGAAAAAATCGAAAAAGCACAAGAATTAGCAGAAAAAGAAGAGGCAAAAAAACAAGCTGAAAAAGAAGCTAAGAAAACTGCTTCGTCAAGAAGTAGAAGTTCTTCAACTTCAAATACAGTAACCAAAGGCGTGGTGAAAGTTCTAACTAGTGCCACTTTTATTAGAGGAGCAATGGGTGTTTTGATGAAAATGTTTAAGAAGTAATTCACTAATAAAAAACAGTTAGATAAATAATGCTAAGAGTTAAATTTATTGAATTAGGATTTAAGAAAAACTTAGACACATTAATTGTACTCATTGGAATTCTATGTCTAGTTATAGGGTTAACAAGTTTATTCATATTCCCTTCAAGCAAATTATCTAGTCTATCTGGATTTTCTGCTGCGTTGATTATGTTCCCTCAATTTAAAGGTTTTTTCTATAAAAGACATATCGTCTGGAACAAAATGGGCGGTAATATAAAAATTAACACAAAAAGCAAACATTTTGTCTTCTCAGATATAGACAATGTAGTATTTGAAAACGAAAAATTAATTCTTAATCGCAAAAACAAATCTCAAATGATTTTTTCACTAAGTAATATTCATGTAGATGATATTAATAGATTAAAAGAAATATTTAATAAAAAACAATTGAAGTAAATTATAAGATTACTTCGCACTTCGCAATGACTATGAAAAAATACTATATACAAAAAACTCCTTTTGTGGTTCTAACAACTGATGGAAAACTAATTGAAGAACATCACGGACTGGTTGCAACTAATAATAAGGATATTTCTATTGCTCATATGATTGCACCTCCTAATTGGAGTGAACCTTTTCAAACTCCAGAATTTGAAGAGTATACTTATATTATTTCTGGAAAAAAGCAATTTATTATCGAAAATGAAACTGTTATTCTTGAAGCTGGTCAATCAATAAAAATTGAAGCAAATACTAGAGTTCAATATTCAAACCCGTTTGATTCTCCTTGCGAATATATTGCAATTTGCAAACCTGCCTTTGATTTTAACAAAGTACATCGTGAAGAATAAACAAACTACTCTAATTTTTCATATCTTTTAACAAACCTATTGAGAAGTAACCAATAATTACAATTCCAAATAAAATACAAATCCACATAAATGCTTTTGATTGCCAAAATGGTTTTTCAGAAGCATTTGTTTTTTCTAAGTCTATCTTTTTAAAATTGAAAATCGTTGCTTTTGGATAATCAATTTGTGAACTTTTTATAAAGTTCTGTAAATCATATTGAGGTTTTGTTAATGTAGTATCAATAACAACTTCATAATTTTGATTAGCTTTCAACTTTGAGATAATAGTCACTGGTTTTTGAAACAATTCAATATTAGAAATTTCTAAAGGTTGGTTGTCTTGATTTTCAATTTCAATTATAAATTCTTTTTCTTGAAGTGAATTAAAATAAATAGTTCTATCATTTTTCGAATTCAAATCGAAATAAGCAATCACTTCATCATAATGCTCTACTCTTTTCTTTATTTTTCGCTCCTTTTTTACAACTATTCTAGCTTCACGCACATAAAATTCAGTTAAAACAGAAAAAGTTATCGCGTCAACTTGATATTTGTTCCCAGCGGAAAAAATAATTTTAGTTTGTTTCTTTTCTTTATCTTGAACTATGTCATATTTAAAATCTGAAATTGTTACTAATTTTTCAGATAGAAATTGATTTTCATACATTCCAATAGCTTGTACATCTATAGGTAATGATTTTTTATCATTAAAATCGATTCGTAAATATTTATAGCTATTTGCTGGGAAATAGATGGTTTTCTCTAATGCTGTTCCATTTTTTGCAACCAAATCAGATAAAGTCTCTTTTGCAACTAGTCCAAACCATGCTATAGTATCGTTACTTCCACTTATAGAATACCTTTTTGTCAAAGCTGTGTTTCCAACTTTTAAATTAAATTGGTTTATTTTCTTACCTGTTTCATTTTGAACAACAATTGAAGTAACAGAATCTTTAATACTTCTTTTTGAAATAATCTTAAACGAATTATATTGTACTGATTCTTCTTTAAAATTTGCAATTACATAAGGTACTTCGCTTTTATTAGCATCAAAAATCCTTAAAAAATCAAGATTTTCATTAGCAATAGCTCTAACTTCTGGTGAAAGTTGGACTTGATGTAAACCTTCTTGTTTTATGTTCTTAATTTCTCCTTTATAGTTTTGGGCTAACCCAAAAAAAGAAACAAACATTAAAACTACTAAACTACTAAACTTCTTCATTTGAATTTGGTTTTGGTTGTTCATCCACTACTAATTTTTTAATTTTTTGGTATACAAAAGAAATTATTAAAATTAAAACTCCTAATAAAATAAAAGCGATAATCTTACCTGTTTCTGAAACATTTTTTATATCGTAAATAAATAGTTTCAAAATGGTTAGTCCTAATAAAGAAAGTGCAATTATTCGTAAATTCTTCCATTGTTTCTTAATTCCAATTATTAGAAATATAAAAGAGAAAATTCCCCAAAGAATAGGATAGCCTATTTTAATTATTTGACGTTTTACATTGTTTAATTTGTTTTCTACAAAATATTCTTTCTCATACTCTATAGTATAATCAAATGTTTTTGCTTTTGGAAATTTAACAGCCAACTCTTTCTTATCAATAATATCCTGAGAAAAATTTAAACTATGAATCATAATTTCATTACTTAGAATATATACTATTGCAAAAACAAACAGCCATGGCATTAATTTATTCTGAAATATTTTTAGTCTTGGCTCTTTAGTTACTTCTTTAAATACTACATATCCAAAATAGATTAGGCAGCCTAAAATAATATAATGAAAATAAAAAGCATATTTTGTATTTGTATTATTCATAAAATTTTCGAGCATCTCATTATTCGGAATACTATAAAATGATGTGATATAAAATAAAACGGAAAGAATAGTAATACCTAATAATGGTTTTATTGCATTTTCTTTTTTAAACCTAGTTACTAAAAACAATAGAATAGCCACAAATAGAAAATGATAGGTTGCTAAAAACGAAAGTGCAGAAGCTGTATTAGATAATAATTGATAAGCCTGATATTCTATTTCCAGAAAACCAACTAAATAAGTAATTACAATTCCAATGATTAAGACTATTTTTCTATAAAATGCAACATTAAAAATTATTATTTGACTTTCTTTTTCTTTACTTAATAGCCAATACGTTAAGAAAAACGAAATACTTACTACAAAACCAGAAACAAATAGAGAATTTAAAACAATATTTAAAGATTCTATCAAATAATCATATTTATCCCAATCCATTACTAAGCTTACAATTGTTAGTCCTTGAACAATTATTGCTCCTAATTTAAAATTTTTAATTTGTGATTTTTGAGATAACCATAATAATAATACTGCTTCGGCTGCCCAAAATATAGTGATTTGATTCCCTTCAAATTGAATTGGAATTGTTAACGTTATAAAAGTAAGTGCTAAACCTATTAAAAGGTAAATAGCGTTTTTATCTAATCCGAATTTCCTATACAGGATGATTGCATAGATAATATTGTAGAATGCCAATAACAATGTAAACATTCCTTTATAACTACTTCCCCAATTATGAAGAATTCCCATTCCTATACCAAAGAAAAAGAAAGTATTTGCAACTAATATAAAATACTCTATAAGGGAAAACACTCCTTTATTTCTAATATTATTTAAAACAATAACTACACTAAAAATAAAGTAAAACAATGTAGCAAATGCTAATGCTCCAGAATGTGGCAACTTATCATCAAACAACTCCTTTATATACCACGATGTAAATAATAATACTGTGAAGAAAAATGCTAAAACAGTAACTACTCTCCATTTTTTAAAATATGCAATTCCTAATATTCCAATATTCAAAATAGCAATATATGTAAATAGCACAATATAATTTCCTTCACCTGTACTTATCATAAATGGAGCTGCAAAACCACCAATTAAAGATAACACTGCTAACTCTTGTCTATTATAAGAAACAGAAACTAGTGTGCTAAATGCTGTAATCATTACCATAATTACAAAGGCAACAGTCTGACTAAATAAATGATATTCATGAAAAGCTATAGCAATTGTAAAATAAAAAATACTAATTGCACCAGCTACTAAAACAGAACTAAATGCTGCAAAATTTTTCTTGAGTTTGTGTGCAATTGCCATTACTAGTGAACCGCATAAAATTCCAATTCCAACACGTGCTGGTTCGTTAATCCAATCTTTATCAATAGCAAATTTTACAAAGAAACTAATTCCTAATACGAGAATTAAAATCCCTATTTTATTAATTAAATTTTCTCCTATAAATTTTTCTAAATCTGGATTTTTCTCTTTAAAATTTTCAAACCATGATTTCTGTGGAACACTTGGCTTTGGAGAAATTGGTTTTTCTATTACTGGTTTAGGTTTAATATTTGCAACTACTTCTATTGGTTTTTGAGAAAGTGGTTTTTCTTCAACTGACTTTATAATTTCTGATTTAACCGTTTCAGGAACAACCTCTATTGGTTTTTGAACTTCTTCAGACGGAATAGGTTTTTTTTCAGCAATTGGATGTGAGGATTCTTGAATTATTCTTTCTTTTTCAAAAGTTTTAGCATCTAAGTCCTTTTTAAGTGTATTTAACTTTTCATGTAACGTATAAATAGAACTTTGTATTTCTTTATTTTTAGTATTTAATTTAGACAAAATAACTAATAATAGCACTAAAACAATTAAAAGTAAAGCTTCGATCATAACAATTTCATTAATATACAATCAAATGTAATGAATTTAATTAAATATTAATACAATGCTAAAGAAGCCCTTACCTTTTTAAAGAAAAGTGTCCTTTTATTGTGTTAGAATTTTTTAATTCTAACACATACCAATAATCTGTAGCTGGTAAAACTTGATTTCCAAAGGTTCCATCCCAACTTCCATTACTATTTGAGATATTGTGAAGCAATTTCCCATATCTATCAAAAATATAGATTGTCTTTACTTCGTTTTTAGGATCATAAATTTTCCAAATATCATTATAACCATCACCATTTGGAGTAAAGAAAAGTGGTGTAACAATTTGACGATTTTGAATTTTAAAACTTTCTTGAGAACAACTTTCAATCGGATTGCCGACAGAATTATAAGGTGTAATCGTTATATAAATTATAACATCATCTAAAAAATTGTTTGTTGGATTATAATATGTAACATTGCCAACATCTAGCATATTAGAAATTTCATTGCCATTTGGTGAAGTCCCTATGGAAATAAAATAACCTGTTGCATTGGAAACTGAATTCCAAGAGATATTTGCATCAACTTCTACATTTATAGCTCCATCTTGAGGAAAAATTAATGAAGTACAAATTGGCTCAATGACTTCGGTTTCAAAACTTTCTATTGAACAACCTATTGCATTTCCTGCTGAATTATAAGAGGTGATTACTACATAAATCACTGTTTCATCAGGAAAATCTGTTGGCGGATTGTAAGTTAACATATTGCCCACATCAACCATGTTTTCAATATTGTTCGCAGCATTATTTGTTCCGTACGAAACGAAATAACCTGTTGCATCTGTGGGTAATATTTGAATCTACCGGAACATCTGTTGCATTATTTAAAGGTAAAGTTAATGTTGTACAAATTGGTAACGGAAGATTAGAAAATGTAGTAAAGCTTTCTTCTGTACATCCAGTTGCATTTCCAAGGCTATTATAAGGAATTATTGTGACAAAAATTTGAACTCCTTCTGCAAAATCATTTACTGGATCATAAGTGGTTACGTTTCCAACATCCAACATATTTACAATGTCATTTCCACCAGAAGTCGTTCCAATTGAGATAAAATATCCAGTTGCATTTATAGAAGAATTCCATATCTATTAATGTCGTTGTTACTGGTAATATTAAATTCGATAAATTAGTAAATCTGTTTATTCTTAAATTTATTAAATTAATATTATTAGCAAGATTTAAAGTTACAATTGGAGCTTCACCAATTACAGAAGTATTTGACTGAATATTTAAATTGTTTAATAAAATATTTTGAGAAAGATCTAGAGAATTTAGCATATCATTACCTGTAAACTGTAATGATTCTAAACTTGTAAGAGTTGTTAATGGAACTGTAGCAAAAGGATTGGGACCTAAATTTAATGTTACAACATTAACAAAAGCTTCTAAACCCGTAAAATTTGTAACTGTATTTCCAGTAATAATTAATGAAGTTACAGCTTGAGCATCTGAATTAAGAATATTACCATTCAATCCATTTGTATCTATGGAAAATCTATTAATTTTTGTTCAAAATTTGCATCAGGAATTGCGGTTGTTTGTGCATTCAATTTTATACATAAAACAAAACTAAATACTAGTAATAATTGCTTAATACTCATAATGTAGTAATTTTAAAAAAACCAAAAATAATCTTTTTAAAACTTGTACACTTTTCTAGGACATTTTTTCGGCTAAAAGTGATAAAATACGATGTTCTACAACTTCTGTTTCCCAATTTTCTTCAATATGCTCCATTGAAAGAATTTCTTCCATAATTTCATTTTGCCTATCTCCAATGGCTAGAGCTTCTGCATAAGGTTGTAAACTAAAAGTTACTCTACTATAAAGTGGTAACCATTTGTCAGGATGTTTATCTGAGAACCATTTTTCAATTTTCTTTTGTAATAAGAATTTTTCATCTGCTGTTTTTGAACTCATTTCCACAAAATTTCTTCTGGAAAGTTCAGCTATTGCATCAGCATTTGGTTTTCGAGATTTTTGATATTCAGCAAAAATAGTTTTCCAATCATCACCATATTTATTCATCATTTCATTCAAAACAGATATATCTTCAAATCCTGCATTCATACCTTGACCATAAAAAGGTACAATGGCGTGAGATGAATCTCCTATCAACGCAACTTTGTCCTCATACGTCCAAGGATAGCATTTCATAATAGCTAAATAACTGGTTGGATTTTTAAAGAAATCTCTAACCAAATCTGGAATTACTTCTTTTGTGTCTGGAAAATAATTAGCAAAGAAATCAACCAATGTAGCTTCATCTTTTAATTGTTCAAATGAATTTTCTCCTTCAAATGGCATAAATAAAGTACAAGTAAAACTTCCATCTAAATTGGATAATGCCATCAACATAAAATTGCCTCTTGGCCAAATGTGAAGTGAGTTTTTATCAATTTTATGTGTTCCATCAGGGTTTGCAGGAATATGCAGTTCCTTATATCCTAGTTTCATGAATTCTTGCGAATAATCAAACATGGATTGACGTTGCATACGATGGCGAATCCTTGAAAAAGCTCCATCAGCACCAAAAACCATATCATATTTCAATGGTGACCATTCTCCTTGTTCTGTTTCGCCTTCATACAAAGTAGCTGTTGCCAAAGAAACATCCCAAATCTTTCTATTGAACATGAATTTAACTCCTGCTTCTTCAGCCAAATCAATCATTCTTCGATTCAAAACTCCACGAGAAAGTGAAAAAATAGCTTCCCCTTCTTTACCATAATTTTGTGTGGTAAAAGTTCCATCTTTTAAATGAATTCCTCTTTTATCAACTGGTATTCCTATTTTTCTTATTTCATCTTCTAAACCAATATCTTCAAGGGTTTTCCAACCTCTATTTGACATAACCAAGTTAATAGAACGTCCTGAAAATTCAACAGTTCTGATATCTGGACTTCTATCATACACATGAACGATATGACCTGCTTTTTTTAAATATATTGCTAATAATGTGCCTACTAAACCTGCTCCAACTACTGCAATTTCTTTTGGGTTTTGCATGAAAATATGCTATAAATATTAAAGTACAAAAATACTGAATTAATAAAACTTAAACCCACAAGAAGAACAGTTTTTTCCATATAAAAAACCAGAAAGAACATTTTCCCTCTGGTTTTCTTTTACTTTTAAATTGAAATTAACTTATTTCTTAAATTCAATCTTTTTTCCAACTTCCATATTTTGGGACTTTGCAAAGACCCCACACATTTGAAATAACATCCTTGCTCCTACATTTCCATCCCAATCATTTTCTCCTGGCGCTACTTCTACTAAATCAAATCCGATAATTTCTTTACCTGATTCTACTAATCTATTTAATAAGTAAACCGCTTGTTCGTAAGTAAATCCCCCAGGAACAGGTGTTCCTGTATTTGGACAATATAATGCATTCATTCCGTCTATATCAAATGAAACACATACTTTTTGTGGCAATGAATAAATAATTTGATCACATAAATGCTGCCATGTATTTCCTTCAAATAGCTGTTTTTTCAAATCTAAATCTGTGTGAACTAAAACTCTCCCATTTTCTTTATTTACCACATCAACTTCTTGCTCGCAGAAATCACGAATTCCAACTTGAACTATTTTTGAAATTTGTGGCAATTGTAATGCATTATACATTATTGAAGCATGAGAATAAGTAAATCCTTCATATGCTATTCTTAAATCCATGTGAGCATCTAAATGCAAGATTCCAAAATCTTCATATTGAGTAGCTAGAGCTTCATAATAACCTAATGGAGTGGAATGATCTCCTCCTAAAAGAACCACTTTCTTTCCTTTTTTCATCCAAAAAAGAACTCGTTCTTTTACTTCAGTATGCAATTCTCTACATACTTTATTAATCTTATCTAAATCTGTCTGCAAAGCAGGAAAAGTTGAAATATCTTCTCCGTTTTCTAACGCTTCAATAATAGGCTGCGCTAATCCTTTATACTTTTCAGAATTTTTTGCCCAATTTTCAGGGGCTTCATCCATATAAATTCCTAATTTCCATAACTCAGGAAAATCTTGATGTAATAAATCTACTTGAAAAGAAGCATCTAAAATAGCCTCTGGACCTTCAGAAGCTCCTGCTCCATAACTTACTGTAACTTCCCATGGAACAGGAATTACAATAATCTCTGATTGTTCTGCTGAAAATGGTAATCCAAAAATAGTTGCATCTGCTAACCCTGGCTGACTTGGATCAAAATTTTCTATGATTTGCTGTTTTGTCATTTTAAAAAAATTTAAACAAATATAATTGCTAATTAATCACTTTAAAAGAAAAAAGCCGAAAAGTAATTACTTTTCGGCTTTTAGTAATATTTTAAAAACACTGTTCTATTTTTTTACAAATTTTAATGACGCATTAGAATCAACAAAACGTAATGTATATACTCCATCTGACAATGTTGAAATACTCAAACTTGTTTCAGTTCCAGAAACGACTCCATCCATAACTTCCTGACCTAACATATTATAGATTACTATTTTTTCTAAATTAACAAAATTTCCTTTTATAGTTATTGTAGAAGAAGCTGGATTAGGATATAAAACAACTTGCGATCTTTTTATAAAATCTTCAGCATCTAATGCTGTTTCAACATTCAATATAAAATTACAGTTCACAGAACCGTTTGCAGTCATTGTAATTGTGTGTGAACCTACACCAACAGTAGATCCTACTGCTGGAGATTGTGTTACTGTAGCATCACAATTTGAATTAATAGCATTTGTTAAGTTGGCAAAACTTGGTAAAACATAATTTCCTGCTCCATCTGCATTCACCGTTTGTTCTTCTGGACAATTAATTGTCAAAGGAATTGCTGGCATTGTATAGCCAACATTGGTAAATTTTTCTGTCATTACTTTAACATCAGCACAACTATAATTCATGTTAATAGCTGCTTGTCTAACAGCTATTGCTGCCTGATTTTGATTAGTTGAACTATTTGTAAGTGCTAAACCTTCTAAAAATGCGATATCTGTTTTAGTTCTTCCTAAAACATCCCAAATTTTCATTAAAGTTGTTGCCCAAATTTGTCCATCTTGATGAATACTTCCATTTGTTGTATTTACAGCACCAGTAAGTCCTCCTGGATAAGTTGCTGAATAGTTCGTTGTTCTTCCACCCCAACATTCATTATGTCCATCCCAATTAAACATATAATGATAAGCCGCATCAGCAGGAGTCCATTGATTTAATGCTCTACTGTTTGATTGTGCCCAATAATCTCCACTTCCTTCACTCAACCCATTGATTCTAGATAAATTACCTCCAGTTAACCAATCATGTAAACCGTGTCCTAATTCATGCCAAATCACATCTCCATCTTCTCCGTCATCAACACATCCTTCTCCAAAAGCTAATGAATTACTCCCTCCTAAATAATAAGAATTATCTGATCCGCTAAGTCCAGAAGGATCAAACCATAAGACTCCAGAGTTTAAGAATGGACGACAAATCACTCCTAACTCTTCATTAATATATCTCATATTATTATCTAAATGATAAAAAACATTTGCAGCTTCAAAACCATCTTGATTTCTATTAAATAAGAAATTTGATGTGTTTTGAGTAAATAATCCTTTATTTGGCGCTTCAAAATCTTTAATTTCAACGTAAGAACTCTTTAACTTATAAACTCCTGAATTATTTTCGATTTCTGGCAAATTAACTAATGCCCTTGCTGCATCTAATGATGCATTTGTTGCATCATTATTATCTATATATTGCCCTCCATAAGAAACTCCTACAGCCGATAATGGATCAGATAAAAACACCATTGCAGTACCTGTTGTAAATGCTAAAGTATTATTTTTTTCTACACTTAAAAAAGCTTTTTTTTTCTTTTTTACAACTTTATTATCTATTTGATGATTATGGTTTTCTTTACATTCATGCCCACAATATATAGCAATATCTTTAACGCTTAGAACATCTGAAGAATTAGCATCTACTAAAACCTCCCAACTTCCTATTAGATCTTCAGCATGAGTAATTGTTCTATAAACCAGTTTTGTTTCTCCATCAAGAGCATATACATACAATTTTACTTCTTGAAAAGTCACTAATCCATTATAATTTAATTTTTCATCAGCAATTAAAATTGCTTTCTCTTTGCTAATTTTAGGATCTGTATTTATAATCTCTATTTCTTTGTTATAACTACTAGAAGTATATGCTACTTCACCTTTTTTATTAAAATTTACAACGATTTCTCCTCCAAAAACTGGCACATCATTCAACATCTGTTGAAATCTTAATGTTTCTCCAGCCAATCCTTTTCTAACAAAACTAAGTTTGAAACTATGATCTTGATTAATTTGAAATTCTCTTGCGTTTTCTTTAATATACTTTAGTGCCAAAGATTCTCTTTGAGATTCTTGTGCATTTACTTGAAAAAAAATTGTCATTGTAAAAATGACAACTAATAGTATTTTTGTTTTCATCACTATTGTTATATATTTTGTAAATATATTAAAAAATTAGTGAAAATATATTTAATTAATTAAATTATTCGCAAATTCCTTGTTTCAATATTTGACCAAATTCATACATATCTTCAAAAGAAGTATATAATGGCACAGGTGCTAAACGTATAACATTAGGTTCTCTCCAATCTGTTATCACTCCTTTTTTCATAAGATAATCGAACAATTCTTTACCTTGTCCATGTAAATAAACCGATAACTGACATGCTCTTTCTTGTTGATTTGATGGTGTAATAATTTCAAACTTAATTCCTTCTATTTCTTTATCTATTTCATGAAGAACAAACTCTAAATAACTTGTAATACTATTTCTTTTTTTAATTAATTTTTGCATTCCTATTTCCGCAAACATATTTACCGAAGCCAAATAAGGTGCTAAAGATAAAATAGGTAAATTACTAATTTGCCATCCATCTGCACTTTTTGCTGGATCAAAAACGGGTTCCATTAAAAAACGACGTTCTTTATTATGTCCCCACCAACCTCCAAATCGAGATAATTCAGCATCTTCATGATGCATTTCATGAACAAAATACCCTGAAGCATTTCCTGGCCCTGAATTCATATATTTATAACTACACCAAGCTGCAAAATCCACTCCCCATTCATTCAATTTCAATTCTATATTCCCTGCTGCATGTGCTAAATCCCATCCTACATATGCTCCTACTTTATGCCCTGCTTCAGTAATGGCTTTTATATCAAACACTTGTCCTGTATAATAATTTACACCTCCTATAAGGACTAAAGCCAACTCGTCTCCTACTTCTTCAATTTTAGATAAAACATCTTCTAAACGGATGTTATGCTCTCCTTCTCTTCTTTTAATCTCAACTAAAGCTTCTTTTGAATTAAATCCGATATTTTTAGAATGAAAATCTATTTGACTTTGAAACATATATTGATCAGAAGGAAAAGCTTTTTCTTCGCAAATGATTTTATATTTTTTTTGTGTAGGACGATAAAAAGAAACCATCAGTAAATGCAAATTCACTGTCAAAGTATTCATTACCCCAACTTCTGTTGGTTTTCCTCCTACAATTTCACTTAATGGTTGACAAAATCGTTCGTGATAATCCCACCAAGGTTTATCAGCATAAAAATGTCCTTCAACAGCTAAACTTGCCCAATCGTTCATTATTTCGTCCACATATTTTTTAGCACTTTTGGGTTGTAAGCCGAGTGAATTACCTGTAAAATATATTACATCTTTACCGTTTACTTGAGGAAAAATAAATTCATCTCTATACTTTGCCAATTCATCTTGGCTATCTAACTGCTTTGCAAATTCTCTTGTATTTTGGAAATCCATTATATTATATTTAATTGTAAAAATACATTTTTTTAGAGAAAGACAAAAAATAAAAACAAATGAGAAATAATGCTTTTTAATGAATTAGCATTATTTTAAAAACAAAAAATCTCATCCGATTAAAGATGAGATTTTATATTTACTTTTTATTTCTTAGATGATTAACATTGCATCACCGTAAGAATAAAATTTATATTTTTCTTTGATTGCTTCTTCGTAAGCCTTTTTCATTAGATCATGACCACAAAAAGCAGAAACCATCATTAATAATGTAGATTTTGGAGTATGAAAATTAGTAACCATACAATCTGCAATACTAAAATCATAAGGTGGATAAATAAATTTATTCGTCCAACCACCATATGGGTTTAATGTTCTCTGTGAAGAAACAGAACTTTCTAACGCTCTCATTGAAGTTGTTCCAATACAGCATACTTTTTTCTTATTCTTCTTTGCATTGTTTACTATATCACAAGCTTCTTGAGAAATATTCATTTCTTCAGAATCCATTTTATGTTTTGACAAATCTTCTACTTCAACTGGATTAAACGTACCTAATCCAACATGCAATGTTACTTCTGCAAAATCTACTCCTTTAATTTCTAAACGTTTTAATAAATGCTTAGAAAAATGTAGTCCAGCCGTTGGTGCTGCTACTGCTCCTTCTTCTTTTGCATAAATAGTTTGATAACGTTCAGCATCTTCAGGAACAACTTCTCTATTTATATATTTTGGTATAGGAGTTTCTCCTAATTCAACTAATTTCTCTCTAAACTCTTCATAAGATCCATCATATAAAAATCGTAATGTTCTTCCACGAGATGTCGTATTATCAATTACTTCTGCAACTAATGAATCATCATCACCAAAATACAATTTATTTCCTATACGGATTTTACGAGCAGGATCAACTAATACATCCCATAAACGTTGTTCTGCATTTAGTTCTCTAAGTAAAAAAACTTCAATACGTGCACCTGTTTTTTCTTTATTACCATATAACCGTGCTGGAAATACTTTTGTATTGTTTAACACCATTACATCTCCATCATCAAAATAATCAATAATATCTTTAAAAAATTTGTGTTCGATAGTTCCTTTTTTTCTATCTACAACCATTAAACGAGACTCGTCTCTATTTTCTGCTGGAAATTCTGCTAATAACTCGTCTGGTAAATTAAAACTGAAATGAGATAATTTCATTAAAATAAAGTTTAAAAGTTTAAAAGTTTAAAAGTTCAAGGTTTTTTCCTTTAACATTTTAAAAATCAGTTTGCAAATATACGATTGTGAAATAGGCGTTGTCAAGTAAAATGATGTTTATTTTAAGAATACTTTTTATTCTTTAAATTTCTTCCATCTTAAAACCAATTTTTTCCAAGTCATTCCAAAAATCTGGATATGATTTTGAGACTACTTCAGAATCTTCAATAACTATTGAAGTTTTTAATGCTAATGGAGCAAAAGCCATAGCCATTCTATGATCTTGATATGTTGCTATTTTACAATTTGCTATAACATTATTAGATGATTCTAAAATTAAACTATCATTGGTAACTAAAATTAGCGCACCTAATTTAGATAATTCTGTTTTTAATGCCTCTAATCGATCGGTTTCTTTAATTTTTAAAGTATGTAATCCTGTTAGATGACATTTAATTCCTAATCCGAAACAAGTTACAGCAATAGTCTGAGCTATATCAGGCGAAGATTGTAAATTATGAGTCACATATTGGATTGGATTTTGTTTCTTTTTAACTAAAACTATTGAATTATTTATGAATTTTGTTTCAACTCCAAAATCTTTATATATATCGACCAAAACAGAATCCCCTTGTAAACTATTTGCTTTATAGCTTAACAATTCAATACTAGTTCCTTCTTTAGACAACGCAACAATTGAATAAAAATAAGACGCAGATGACCAATCACTTTCTATTACAAATCGATATTTTTGAATTTCTGTTTTTGGATTTACCTTTATTATATTCTCTTCAAAAGACGCTTCAATACCAATTTCTTCTAAAAGCTCTAAAGTCATTTTTATATAAGGAACAGATGTAATTTCTCCTTCCAAAACAAGCTCTAACCCATTTTCTAATTTTGGAGCAATTAATAATAAAGCTGAAATATATTGACTACTAACATTTGCTTTTAAAGTAACTTTACTCTTTTCTAATCTCTGTCCTCTAATTTTAATTGGCGGAAACCCATCATTTTCTTCATAAGAGATTTCAGCACCTATTTGCCTTAAAGCATCTACTAATATTTTTATTGGTCTTTCTTTCATTCTTGAAGAACCAGTAAGTATTATTTCTTTTCCTTCTTGAATTGAAAAATAAGCTGTAAGAAATCTCATTGCAGTTCCTGCATGATGAATATCTTTAATCTTTTCATCTCTAGACAACGCATTAGTCATCATTTCTGAATCATCAGAATTTGAAATATTTTCTAAGTCAATATTTGGATATAAAGCTTTCAGTAGCAATAATCTATTTGTCTCTGATTTAGATCCTGTAATTGCAATTCTTGACTTGCTATCTAAAATAGCTGTGTTTAATTTTATATTCATTATTTAGAGACCATTTTTAATCCTACAAGCGACAAAATTAAAGTTGTTAAAAAGAAAATTCTCCAAAAATATGCTGGTTCTTTAAAAACAATAATTCCAACCAACACACTTCCTACTGCTCCGATTCCTGTCCAAACAGCATACGCCGTTCCAATAGGCAATTCCTTTGTGGCTTTTACTAACAATATCATACTAATAGATAAACAAATTAAAAAACCTAGATACCAAAACAAAGAGGTGTTTCCAGTTGTTTCTTTTGCCTTTCCTAAACATGCTGCAAATCCTACTTCAAATAGTCCTGCAATAATTAATAAAATCCAGCTCAATTTATTTTAATTTTTGATTATTATGATGACGATCGTGGTCTCTTTTAGACTTTATATCCATTTTTTTATCAAAAGCAGCTTGCAAATCTATACCTGTTTGATTTGCTAAACACAACACAACAAAAACAACATCTGCTAATTCTTCCCCTAAATCTTTATTTTTATCCGATTCTTTTTCAGATTGTTCTCCATAACGACGAGCTATAATTCTGGCTACCTCACCTACTTCTTCCGTCAATTGAGCCATATTTGTTAATTCATTAAAATAGCGAACACCGTGTTCGTTTATCCAATTATCAACTTCTTGTTGTGCGTTTTTAATATTCATATTGTTATTTCTTTTTCAAGATTACTTTTTCTGCTTGTTTTTCTACCATCATTTTAAAAAAGTTTTTCAATGCAGGATAAGCGTCTGATGGGATATAAAAAGCATTGATATCTAAATTTACGACTAACTGAAGACTATTCCCTTTATGCGAAATAATATATTTAAATGCTCCATAATTATTTTCCATAGAAACATTTAATGCTGTTGGCATATACTCAACTTCATACCCTTCAGGTATTTTTAAAGATATGTTATATGTGTCTTTTATTGGAAATTGAAAATCAATAGGATATTTTCTAGTGTCAACTTTAAAAGGATTTTCTTCAAGTGTAAAGAACAGCAATGGTGATATATACATTTTATCTCCTATTGTTTCTACAACATTAGTTTCTTTAAATGAATACAACTCTACAATTGGTTTTTCTAAATCTTTTACATTATCTACTTTATACTCCTCAATTTCAATTCCTTTATATCTATTTTCTAATTTCTCTATATAGCTATCTTCCGAAACTGAACCGTAATTTTCTCTGTGTAAAAATGAATTATAATCTGTCAACTGTCTTCTTAACTTTCCACTAATATTTCCTTCACTATCAATTTCTCCAAGAACAATTATATTATCTTTTGATACAGGAACATTTAATAGATCAATTTCACTAGAACTTCCTCTTTCTCTCATAATTCT
Organism: Flavobacterium sp. 316; assembly: GCF_000967805.1. Lineage (NCBI taxonomy): Bacteria > Pseudomonadati > Bacteroidota > Flavobacteriia > Flavobacteriales > Flavobacteriaceae > Flavobacterium > Flavobacterium sp. 316. The sequence goes on along the minus strand of NZ_JYGZ01000005.1, from coordinate 481,617 downwards.
TCCACTCCAATTTACTGCTCTTAATGGCAACATATCAATTGCTACATTTTTATTAGTTGCATCTAACAAAATAACATCATCTAAAACTTCTACTCCTGCTACAACATAATTAAATGCTGATCGATTTGGGAATAAGGCAATTCCATTTTTTCTTGTACTTAGTAATATTGGACTTGCATCAATTCCTGCTTCTTTTAACATTGCAACTAAAATTAAATTAATTTCTGCAACATTTCCTGTTTTTTGTTTGTATGCTCTTCTTACCCCTTCATCTGCATAAACTCCGTACTTTTCATTCCAAGACATCCTGTTTTGTACAAACTTAAATATTGCCGCAATCTTTTCTTCGTTAGTTGTTAGATTATTAATGATTATTTTTAAATCATCATCAAAATAGGATTTACTTTTTAATTCACTCCCAAAACTTTCATTATCATATATGCTTTTAACTACATCATCCCACCCAACTGCAATATTTCTTATAGGTTCTCTTGGATAAGAAATAGAGACTAATTCACATTTTAAAATAGATGTATAATTATCGATATTTGTGATAAAACCTTCTTCTTTAAGAGCTGGAACATTATCAATTTTATAAGTGTATTTTTCTTGCGCAAATGAACCAGTTGAAATTCCTAAATTTTCAACGTTTACTTTTTCATAACCTGTTACTATAGTTCTATATTTAAAATATTCTGGTATATAAACATTATATTCAACATAATTTATTGGAATTTCTTTTTGAAAATACCAATCATTAAAATTTGTTATATATGGAGATCTTAATGTATAAGAATATTCTATAATTGAACCTTCTTTAACCTGAGGCATTGTTATTTTTTTAACTTTTGTGCTTTTATTTACCTCTTCCTTAAACTCACCATCTGATTTTAACTTAGTTTTTTGAATTTTTCCATCAACTAAATTATATGTTACAGCATCTCTAAAGTGAAGTGTTTCTTCTTTAGTTCCTCCTACGTAATAATAGACTTGCTGGTTTGCATAATCAAATCCTTCTTTTTTATATATTTTAAATTTATATTTCACTTCTGTCACTAAAGTCCATTCACCTTCATTGTTTAACTCAAACTTAGTGTCTCCTTTTTTAAAAAGTATAGCAGCAGAGGCAGAAGAATCTATTGGGTGTCTTGATTCTTTCAATTCTTCAATTGTAACTTTTCCTAATTCATATTTCTGAGAGAACAGATTACTTGTAAATAGCCCTAATATTAAAATCAGGATAAGGGTGTTAAATTTCATTATATTTTCTTTTGAGTTAGTACAATTTTAGAGTTGTCATTTTTAGCTATTTTTTCACGAAATATTCTATACTCTTCGTATTCTTCTTTGCTGTAATTTCCAGAATTAATAGTTAATCTTCTTTTCAGTTTTAGTTTATTTGTTTCTATCTTTTCTATTTCTAATGAATAATCCCCAAATTTACTTTCAATTTTCATTACTTCTGGCAAAAATTCTATTTCATATGTATCTGGCAAAACAACATCCACTACATCATTATCATGAAATCCTCTAGAAATTTGAAATGCATTTTTTCTATCTCTATATTTTTTAGGAATGTTTGTGCTTCTATTAAATACATTGACTGGAAAAAAAATAGAATTTCCCGCAGTTGTAACATATTTATTCGATTTAATATTTAATTTCTCTATTAATTCTATTTTTTCTTGGTCGTTTTCAATTTTTAGATTACTTATTTCTAAACTATTTATCCATGAAAATCGTTCTTTATAATGCTTTAATAACTTATCATTATTATCCATTCTTGTTAGAAAAGCTTTATTATCATATTGAATCCCTCCTGATTTAATTTCTACGCTTCCTACCAAATCTCCATTATCTTTTACAATATAATTTCCTATAGTATTTTGATAGCTATCAATTGCTTTAAAACCATTTGTTTTTAAAATAAAGCCTCCTTCTGGTTTAATCATTAAAGCATATCTATCATCTGTAAAATCTCCTCCAAAAGCAAATGGATTTGTTTGACTTGTACACTCTAAAAAGTAATTTTTATTTTCATAAGGTAGTGTCAGTATTACATGATTACCTTGTTTCGAAACAAAATCTTTATCGAAGCTTTTTTTGTCTGAATCCCCATAAATAACTGTATAAAAAGCTTTAACATCTACTTTCTCTAGCAAGATTCTAGTATAATTTGACAAAGCTTTACAATCTCCATATCCTAATTTGTCTACATCTTTAACTGACATTGGCTTCCAACCTCCTATTCCTAATTGAATACTAACATATCGCGTTTTATTTTGAACATATTTATAAATGATTTTAGCTTTTTCAATTGGATTTTCAACGTCTTGAGTCAAAGATTTAATTTCCGCTAAGGTTTCTGGTTTAATTTCTGTATCATCATTAACTAATTCTTTATACCATATTTTTCCAAATTCCTCCCACGATTTTGCACTTCCTTCTACTCCTTCTAGTGAAAACTTCTCAAGACTAAACAATACTTTTGGCATAAATTCATCAAAAGATGGTGAATAATCTTCAGGTTTTTCTGCCGTTATATTCTCTACGACATAGCTTAATGTATTTCCCTCTTCACTCTTTTCTACATTGTAACTTCCTAAGTTTAATTCTTTGTACTTAAACCCTAATTCTGGTATATATGTAATTTTAAATTCTGATTTCTCTACTGCTTCATAATAATCATCAATTGGGTACCAACTTGGAATAAATGCTGTATTTGAACTTGTTACATCACTTTCATAAACTATTGTAAACGGATATTGAGTTGGAGTATAATCAAGATACACAACTCTTCCGTCTGTTAGAATTGAAAAACCATCTGCAACACTTTGATCTTTAAAATCTTTTCTTCTAATTTTCTTTATTTCTTTCCCTGTTAAATCGTAAATAATTGCCTGAATACTATTCACGCTTTCTGAATTACTATAATATTCTTTTGCATCAATATTTTTTAATCCATATTCATTAAAAACAGAAATTATTTTTTTCTTTTTTATTCTATATGATTTTTGAGAATTAACAACTATCTCAATATTTTGATGACGAACAACACTATTTGCTTTTTCTTTAAGTTCTTTAGAAACCGTTAAAGAACTTAAATCATTTTGAGAAAAAGTAGTTGTAATTATTAGCAAAAAGAGCAGTATATTTAATTTCATGTTTAGAAAAATATTTGTTTTTTATTCTTTGTTTTTAGTGTCAATTATAATTGTTACTGGTCCATCATTGATTAATGATACTTTCATGTCTGCTCCAAATTTCCCTGTTTGTATTTTTTTTCCCAATTCGGTTTCCATTTGTTTTACAAATAATTCATATAATGGGATTGCTATTTCAGGTTTTGCTGCTTTTATATAACTTGGTCTATTCCCTTTTTTTGTTAAAGCATGAAGCGTAAACTGGCTTACTACAATCATTTCTCCTTTAACATCCTTTAATGAAAGGTTCATAATATTATTATCGTCTTCAAAAATTCTAAGATTTCCCATTTTTGATGTCAACCAATTGATATCGTCAATAGTATCTAAATCTTCAATTCCAATTAATACTAATAATCCCTTTTTTATATCTGCTACTATTTTTTTTTCTATTCTTACTGAGGCTTCAGAAACTCTTTGAATTACTACTCTCATTTATTATTCTGATTTTCTAGTTTCATCACTCGCTTTTCTATCTTCCGCATAATCATCTGCTCTATAATGTTCATCATCTCCTTCTAAAATTTGCAAATAACTTTTATATCTTGACCATGAGATTTCATCTTTCTCTAATGCTTTTTTTACTGCGCAATGAGGTTCTTCCTTATGTAAACAGTTATTAAATTTACAACCTTCTTTTAATGCAAAAAATTCTGGGAAATAATCTCCTATTTCTTGTTTTTCCATATCTACAACTCCAAAACCTCTTATTCCTGGTGTATCAATTATTTTTGCTCCAAAAGACAGGTCAAACATCTCTGCAAAAGTTGTAGTATGTTGTCCTTGTAAATGTGAATCTGAAATTTGTTTCGTTTTTAAATTCAAGGTTGGTTCCAATGCGTTAACTAATGTTGATTTTCCAACACCAGAATGACCAGAAAACATTGAAACTTTATTCATCATCATTTTTTTAAGATTTTCTAATCCTTTGTTTTCTTTTGCTGAAACTCTTAAAATTTTATATCCAATACTTTCATAAGTATATTGCAAAAACAACTGTTCATCTAATGTTTCTTCATTAAATGTATCTATTTTATTAAAAACCAAAACAGCTTCAATTCCATAAGCTTCTGCTGTTACTAAAAATCTATCTATAAAACTCGTAGTAGTTGGCGGATTATTAATCGTAACTAATAAAAAAACAATATCAATATTTGAAGCAATGATGTGAGTTTGCTTAGAAAGATTTACTGATTTTCTAACAATATAGTTTTTTCTATCATGGATATTATTAATTACTCCTGTAGTTTCATCAGTTGTATTTTCAATATCATAATCAACTATATCTCCCACAGCAATTGGATTAGTACTCTTAATCCCTTTTATTCTAAACTTGCCTTTTATGCGACAATCTAAGAAACTACCGTCTTTTGTTTTTACGGTGTACCAACTTCCTGTAGACTTGTAAACGATTCCTGTCATTTCACAAAGATATTGTAACTTTTTAATTAAATAAAAAAGGTTGCTAAAAAAGCAACCTTAATTTAGTATAAAAAAACATATTGTTTCTTAATATTTGTAAGCAACTCCTTTTTTAACAGCTTGTGAACCACCTAAACGATTAGAACTAGCTCCAACTGTTGTTTTATCAGAAGTTAATAAAATAAACGCACATCCTAATTTTGCCGCATCCATTTTTAATTTTTTCTCTGCTTTTTTATCTCCAGTATTTCCTGTTTGAAAATTAATTAATCCTGTTTTCCCTCTTACTTCATCCACTTTTTTAAGACCTGCGATATAGCTTTTCTCTTCCAAGATAACTACTTTCTCCCAATCTTTCTCACTGTTAATTACAATTTTCTCTGTTACTTCTTCTTCACGTCCACTTGTTCCATAAACAATTTTTTCAATTGCATATTTCCCAATTGTATTTTCTGCTTCTTCTCCGTTATACACAAAAACAATGGTATACTCTTCCACTTTTTTTACTTTTCCTTCTACAACTTCACCATTGTGTTTGTAGATTTTGTCTGCTTGTGCATTTGCTAAAAAACTAGCAAAAAAAACCGCTAATAAAATAATTTTCTTCATGTGTTAAAACTTTTAATTTAATATTATTTTTTTTTAAAATGCAATATTACAATTATTGTGCCAGAAAAAAATTACGAAAACAATAATTATTTATTAACAATTCTTTCCTGATGATTAATACTTTCTTGATGAATTGCTTTGTATAATTTTAAAATGAATTCTTCACTCAGTCCTTTTTCTTCTCCTGTTAAAATCATTTTTCCTAAAATTTCGTTCCATCGCTTATTTTGAAGAATGGCCACGTTTTTAGATTTTTTAAGCTGCCCTATCTCATCTGCAATTCGCATACGATTTCCTATAACTTCAATAATTTTATCATCATAAGTATCTATCTGCGCTCTTAGTTGTAGTAATTTATTATTATACTCTGTTTCTTCGTCTGTTTCTTTTCTCACTCTCAAATCTACGAACATTCTTTTCAACGTATCAGGTGTAACTTGTTGCGCAGCATCACTCCATGCGTTATCTGGATCATTATGTGTTTCAATAATTAATCCATCAAAATTTAAATCTAATGCTTGTTGAGATACTTCTTGAATCATATCTCTTTTTCCTGTTATATGAGACGGATCACATATTAATGGTAAATCAGGAAAACGATTTTGCATATCAATAGCTATTTGCCATTCTGGATTATTTCTATACTTCGTTTTCTCATAAGTAGAAAATCCTCTATGAATTACGCCTAATTTTTTAATATTAGCATTGTATAATCTTTCTAAACCTCCTATCCATAAGGACAGATCTGGGTTTACAGGATTTTTTAATAATACTATTTTATCTGTTCCTTCTAATGCGTCAGCAATTTCTTGAATAGCAAAAGGATTTACTGCTGTTCGTGCCCCAATCCATAGAACATCGATATCATGTTCTATTGCCAACTGAACGTGATTTGCATTTGCTACTTCTGTTGCCATTAAAAGTCCTGTCTCAGCTTTTGCTTTTTGCAACCACTTTAAACCTATAGCTCCAACTCCTTCAAATCCTCCTGGTCTTGTTCTTGGCTTCCAAATTCCTGCTCTAAAAACAGATACATCAGAATTTTTTAATTCATTTGCTATCTGAAGTACTTGCTCTTCTGTTTCTGCACTACATGGACCAGCAATAACTAATGGATGATCTAGTTTAAAATCATCTAACCATGTTCTCATTTCTTTTTTATTTTCCATATTTCTTTTGTTGTAGGTCGTCTGTTGTGTGTTGTCTGTTTTAAAGCCAATAACACACAACTGATAACAATTTACTTTAATATTTCTTTAATTCTATTTGTATTCTGCATTTCATTGAAAACCTCATCATAATTATCATTTTGAAGTAATTCTTTAAATTTTGTTAAATTTATTATGTATTCATTTAATGTTTCAATTATATTGGTTTTATTTTGCTTGAAAATGGGTGTCCACATAGCTGGTGAACTTTTAGCTAATCGAACCGTACTTTCAAATCCACTTCCTGCCATGTCAAAAATATCTCTTTCGTTTTTTTCTTTTTCAATTACTGTTTTTCCTAGCATAAATGAACTTATATGCGATAAATGTGACACATAAGCAATGTGTTTATCATGTGATTTTGCATCCATATATCTAATTCTCATTCCTAGTTTTTGAAATAAATCTAAAGCCATCTCTTGTTGTTTATAAGCTGTTTTTTCTACTTCACAAATGATGTTAGTTTTGCCTTTAAACAACTCTTTGACTGCTGCATTTGGTCCGGAAAATTCTGTTCCTGCAATTGGATGGGTTGCTAAAAAATTCCTTCTTCTTTTGTGATTTGCAACAACTTCACATATTGGAAATTTGGTTGAACCAACATCAATAACAAGAGCATTATCATTAATCACATTTAAAACTTTTGGCAAAATTACCAAAGCCACGTTAACTGGCACAGCAACGATTACTAAATCTGCGTTAATTAATTTGTCTTCAGTTGATTTTTGGTCAATAATCCCCAATTTTATAGCTTCTTCCAAATTATTTTCACTGGCATCTATTCCAAAAAATATAGCTTTTTTAAAATGTGATTTTAAATCCAAAGCTATTGAGCCTCCAATTAAACCTATTCCTATTATATAAACTTTCATAAAATTCCAATATTAAAAATCCCAACATTTTTTAGTTAAAATCTCGCAATTGCTTCCTTTATTTTATCTTCTGTGACACATAATGAAAAACGAATATATCCATTTCCGTTGCTTCCGAAAATTGTTCCTGGTGTTATGAAAATGTTTTTTTCTATTAATATTTTATCAATAAATATTTCTGAAGACTTTATACGACTTGGTAATTTTGCCCAAACGAATAATCCAACGGAATTTTTAACCACTTCGCATCCTAATTTTTCAGCTAATTGAATTACTAAATCTTTACGTTTTTTGTACACTTTATTTTGGGTTTCAAACCAAGTCTTGTCTAATTTTAAAGCTTCAATTGCTCCTTTTTGAATACCATAAAACATTCCAGAATCCATGTTGCTTTTTACTTTTAGAATTGCTTCTATAAAATTTGGATTTCCTAAAACCATTCCAACTCTCCAACCTGATATATTATAAGTTTTACTTAAGGAATTTAGTTCTATTGCAATGTCTTTAGCATCTTTAACTTGAAGGATTGATGTTGGGTTTTCATTTAAAACAAAACTATATGGATTGTCATTTACAATTAAAATTTTATGTTTTTTTCCAAAAGCAATTAGTTTTTCAAATAATTCTAATGAACCGTTAACTCCTGTTGGCATATGTGGATAACTCACCCACATTAGTTTAACTTTAGATAAGTCTTGTTGTTCTAACTTTTCGAAATCTGGTTGCCAATTGTTTTCATCCTTTAAATCGTAATAAACCGTTTTGGCTTGAACTAATTCCGTAACAGCTGCATAAGTTGGGTATCCTGGATTAGGAATTAAAACTTCATCTCCTTCATTTAAAAAAGCCATTGAAATATGCATAATTCCTTCCTTTGAACCGATTAATGGCAAAATTTCTGAATTAAAATCCAAACCAATCTTAAAATGTGATTGATAAAAGTTTACCATTTCTTTTCTTAATTCTGGTAATCCTTGATAACTTTGGTATTCATGTGCTTTTTCATCAAACATGGCTTTTTGAATGGCTTCAATCACTTTTGGTGAAGGCAACAAATCTGGACTTCCTATTCCCATATTGATGATTGGTTTTCCATCAGCTATTAGTTGACGAACTTCTTTCAGTTTTTTAGAAAAGTAGTATTCTTGTGCCGTATTGAGTCTGTTGGCTGTTGTTATCATAATTTGGCATTTTTGTATTCACCCAAAACTTTAAAATGAGTTGTCATAATCTCTAACAAGCTCTTCGCTTTCTCAAAATGTTTATATTTTTCAAATACTAAATCAACGAAAAAAGCATATTTAAAAGGAGTCTCGATTACAGGCATTGATTGAATTTTAGTCAAATTCAACTTACAATTATTCAAAACATTTAAAACTGTAGCCAAAGCACCTGACGTGTCATCTAACTCAAATTTTATAGACGCTTTTGTTATTAATTCTTTTGAAATTTCTTTGTTTGTAGATTTTAATATTACGAATCTTGTTTTATTACTTTTAATAGTATGAACACCCGAAGCTATTATTTCCAAACTATAAATAGAAGCTGCTACTGGACTAGCTAACGCACCAATTCCTTTTAATTGTTGTTCTTGTATTCTTTGCGCTGTAATTGCTGTATCTGAACTTTCAACTAATTTAATATGCGGATATTCATTGAAGAAATTTGCGCATTGCAGTAAGGCAATAGGATGTGAATGCACTTCCTTAATATCATAAATATTTTGCCCTGGTAGAACCATTAGATTCATATGAATATCTAATAAAAACTCACCTATAATATGTAAATTATTATTATCAATCAATGCATAATTAGGTAATATTGATCCAGCAATAGAATTCTCCAATGCCATTACCGCCTTATCTGAAGTATTAGATTTCAGACTTTTAACTACCTCATTAAAAGAGGAACATTCATTTAACGAAATAGAGCTACCAAAGTATTGATGTGCTACTTGATGATGAAATGATCCCTGAATTCCCTGTATTGCTACTTTTAGTTTCATACGATTTTAAACAAAAAAAATCCCGATTAAAAAATCGGGATTGTATGTTATAATTTATTATTTTCTTACATTAAATAATAGCAAAACAATCCCTTAACTGTCTCCAGAAGAAATAAAAAGAATTGTTAAAATAAAATGTTGTTGTTACTAACATTAGTTGCTATATATTTTGAAGCTGCTAATTTATAAAAAAAAACTTTCTAAAATACTTTTTTAAAAAAATATTTTTAATTTAAAAAACTTTACTTTTGCTAAAACTTGGATTATTATGTCAATAGAAGTTCAAAACATCTCTAAAAACTATGGCACTCAAAAAGCACTAGACACTATTTCTTTTTCAATAAAGAAAGGAGAAATTGTTGGTTTTCTTGGTCCAAATGGCGCCGGAAAATCTACATTAATGAAAATTTTAACTACTTATTTAATTCCAGATTCTGGAACAGCATCTGTAAACAATTTTGATATAGAGACTGCTACAAAATCGGTTCAACAATCTGTTGGTTATTTACCTGAACATAATCCATTATACTTAGATTTATATATTAGAGAATACTTGTCTTTCAATGCTGATGTTTATAAAGTAAAGAAATCTAGAATCGAAGAAGTCATACAACTAACTGGATTAACCCCTGAAAGTAATAAAAAAATAGGTCAACTATCGAAAGGATATAGACAGCGTGTTGGTTTAGCTTGTGCTTTATTGCATGATCCCGAAGTATTAATTTTAGACGAACCTACGACTGGACTAGATCCAAATCAATTAGTTGAAATAAGAGAATTAATAAAAAACATAGGCAAAGACAAAACTGTTTTTTTATCAACTCATATTATGCAAGAGGTTGAAGCTATTTGCAATAGAGTTATTATCATTAATAACGGAAAAATAGTTGAAGACAAAAATTTAAAAACTCTTGTAAAGGAACAAACAAAACAAGTAATTGAAGTAGAATTTGATAAAACTATATCTATTGAAGATTTTAAAATATTCTCAGAGTTAGTTTCTGTAATTAGTTTAAATGAAACAAATTTTGAATTAACATTTGAATCTGAAAAAGACATGAGATCTAAAATATTTGATTTTGCTCAAGACAAGCAATTAAAAATTCTTCAATTAAATTTGAAAAACAAAAACTTAGAACAAATATTTAGAGAGAAAACATCTAAAAAATAAAAAACTATATGCAAAAAAGGTTCCCACTATAATTATAACGTAGGAACCTTTTTTTGTAAAATTTAAAAAAAAAATTAATTTAAAGTCGCATTGTATTTCTGGTAAAGAGAATCTAAATCATCATAAAAAACAGACAAAGCATATTTTGACAATTTAGAATCTAAAACATTATTATAAATAAAGTCTTCTTCATTAAAACCATATTTTGTGATGGCTTTTTTTATATATTTTATTGCTGAATCTTTATCATCTATTTTAAAAAAGCAATTTGCCATTTCTATATAAACATTTTTAAGTTCTAAATCATCAGTATTATTCAAATATTCTTTATACATTTTAATTGCATCAGAATAATTTTCATTCAAACTATATTCTTTTGCTTGAGATAAAAGAGGATCACTTGTATTTGCATAATCAACTTGAAAAACAAATAAAAAAACTAAAATTAGCATAATTTTTTTCATAAATGACTCTATTTTTATTTAACGTAATATTAAGCCATATTTTTCAAATAAGCAAACACTATATTTACAAAGAACCACTATATTTTGCAAAATAATTATATATAGTTGTTAATTTATTAAATAAAATTTATAAAAAATAAATATTTAACAAATTATCATCAATACAACTCAAAAAGAAAGAACCAATTATAAAGAATTCATAAAAATGCATTTTATCTGTAAAAAATGCATTTTAACGATTTAACTATCTTGTTTAAAAAATTTCTTTAGCGATAGTTTTTATGTTGTCTGATTTACCCATAGAATAATAATGCAACACAGGAATTCCTGCTTTTAGCAACTCTTTGCTTTGAGAAATACACCATTCAATCCCTATATCTCTAACACCATCATTATCCTTTGCTTTTATGATTTCATTTATTAAATCATCTGGTAAATCCACTTTAAACCTATGAGGAATTAGATTTAATTGTCTTTTTGTAACAATAGGTTTTAATCCTGGAATAATAGGAACTGTAATTCCAGCAGCACGACATTTGGCTACATAATCAAAGAATTTTTGATTATCAAAGAACATTTGAGTAATAATATAATCCGCTCCATTTTTTATTTTTTGTTTTAAGAAATGAATATCACTATCCATACTTGGGGCTTCCATGTGTTTCTCTGGATATCCTGCTACTCCAATACAAAAATTAGTTTTAGTTGAGTTTTGTAAATCGGAATCCAAATAAAACCCATTATTTAAGTTTGAAATTTGAGTTACTAACTCACCCGCATATTTATTTCCTTCTTTTTCAGGTTTAAAATAAATTTCGCTTTTAACTGCATCTCCACGAAGCGCTACTACATTATCAATTCCTAAAAAATCTAAATCGATTAAAAGATTTTCTGTATCTTCTTTTGTAAAACCACCGCATAAAATATGAGGAATAGCATCTACATTATATTTATTTTGAATGGCTGCACAAATTCCAACTGTTCCTGGTCTTTTTTTAACAATCTTCTTTTGCAAAAGACCATTATCTAATTCTTTATATTCATATTCTTCACGATGATATGTTACATCAATAAACGGAGGATTAAATTCCATTAAAGGATCAATACCATCAAAAATTGATTGAATATTTTGTCCTTTTAAAGGTGGTAATATTTCAAATGAAAACAATGATTTCCCATTTGCATTATGTATATGTTCGGTAACTTTCATTTTATTTATATATTGTGAATTATATGATGTATTTGCAATAACTAAGCCTTATAATTTTAAGAACTCATAATTAATCAGCTATATTAGGATTTAACCATTTTGTAGCTTTTTCAACACTTATACTTCTTCTTTTTGCATAATCAACTACTTGATCTTCTTTTATTTTTCCTAAGCCAAAATATTTACTTTCTGGATTTGCAAAATAATATCCTGAAACTGATGATGCAGGCCACATTGCCATACTTTCTGTAAGAATAACACCTATTTCTTGTTCTACATTTAATAGCTTCCAAATTGTTGGTTTTTCTAAATGATCTGGACAAGCCGGATATCCTGGTGCAGGGCGAATTCCGTTATATTGTTCTTTAATTAATTCGTTATTTGATAAGTTTTCATCAGAAGCATAACCCCAAATTTCTTTTCTTATTTTTAAATGTAAATATTCAGCAAATGCTTCAGCAAACCTATCTCCAAGAGCTTTAACTAGAATAGAATTATAATCATCTAATTCTTTTTCAAACTCTGCTGCTTTTTCATCAACACCAAAGCCAGTACTCACGCAAAAGCATCCTATATAGTCTTGTTTTCCTATTCCTTTTGGAACTATAAAGTCTGACAGTGCAATATTAGGTGCTCCAACCGTTTTAAGAGACTGTTGACGCAAGGTCAGAAATTTAACTAACTCATTTCCATTTTCATCAGAAACTAAAATATCATCATCATTTACTTGATTAGCTGGAAAAACACCATAAATTCCTTTAGCTATAAACCATTTTTCTGAAATTATCTGTTTCAACATTGTTTTTGCATCAAGAAATAAATTTGTTGCTTGCTCACCTACTATCTCATCTGTTAAAATAGCTGGATATTTTCCAAATAATTGCCACGACTGAAAAAAAGGTGTCCAATCTATAAAATCAACCAAATCGGCCAAATCAACTTCTATTGTTTTTGCTCCTATAAAATTAGGTTTAACAGGATTATAATTATCCCAATCTATTTTTATTTTATTTTTTCTTGCCTCTTCAATTGAAAGATAATTTTTATCTCTACTTCTATTTAAATAACCATCTCTTAATTTATCATATTCTTCTCTAATGGTTTTTACATAATTTAGCTTCGTTTCCTTTTGCAACAAATTACTTGCAACCGTAACTGCTCTGGACGCATCATTGACATGAACAACTGTTTCTTTATACTCTGGTGCAATTTTTACTGCTGTATGTGCTCTAGAAGTAGTTGCTCCACCTATCATAATAGGAATTTTTATATTCAATTTATCCATTTCCTTTGCTAAATATACCATTTCATCTAGCGAAGGTGTAATTAAGCCACTCAATCCTATTATATCTACATTTTCACGAATAGCAGTTTCAATAATTTTTTCTGGTGGAACCATAACTCCTAAATCGATAATTTCGAAATTATTACACCCTAAAACTACGGCTACAATATTTTTACCTATATCATGAACATCTCCTTTTACTGTAGCCATTAACACTTTTCCAGCACTTGAAGAATTCCCTGTTTTCTCCGCTTCTATATATGGCAGAAGATAAGCAACTGCTTTTTTCATTACACGAGCTGATTTAACTACTTGAGGCAAGAACATTTTTCCGCTTCCAAATAAATCTCCTACTACATTCATTCCTGCCATTAAGTTAATCTCAATAACTTCAATCGCTTTTACAGCATTTTTTCTTGCTTCTTCAACATCTATTTCAATAAATTCATCTATTCCTTTTACTAACGAATGCGTTAACCTTTCTTGAATTGTTCCACTTCTCCATTCTTGAACTACTTTTTCATTAGATTTAGTTTCTCCAATATAACTTTCTGCTAAATCTAAAAGTCTTTCTGTAGCATCTTCCCTTCTATTTAATAAAACATCCTCAACATGTTCTAATAAATTCTTATCTATTTCATCGTAAATTTCTAACATTTCAGGATTTACGATTCCCATAGTCATTCCATTCTTTATTGCATGAAAAAGGAACGCAGAGTGCATAGCTTCTCTTACTTTATCATTACCTCTAAATGAAAATGAAACATTACTCACTCCGCCTGAAATTCCAGCATAAGGCAAATTTTCACGAATCCATTTTGTAGCTCTGAAAAAATCTAATGCATTCAATTTATGCTCTTCCATTCCAGTTGCAACTGGAAAAATATTAGGATCAAATATGATATCTTCTGCCGGAAAATTAACCTCATCTACCAAAATATCATAAGATCTTTTACAAATTTCTATACGCCTTTCATATGTATCAGCCTGACCTGCTTCATCAAATGCCATTACAATTACAGCCGCACCATATCTTTTAATTAATTTGGCATGATGGATAAAAGCTTCTTTTCCTTCTTTTAATGAGATAGAATTTACAATTCCTTTTCCTTGAATTACTTTTAATCCTGCTTCAATAATTTCCCATTTTGAACTATCCACCATGACAGGAACACGTGCTATATCTGGTTCTGCTGCAATAAGATTTAGAAATTTAGTCATTGCATACACTCCATCAAGCATTCCTTCATCCATATTTATATCGATGATTTGTGCTCCTCCTTCAACTTGGTTTCTAGCAATATCTAAAGCTTCTTCATATTTTTCTTCCCTTATTAACCGAAGAAATTTACGAGATCCTGTTACATTTGTACGCTCTCCAACATTTACAAAATTTGTTTCTGGAGTTACAATTAAAGGTTCTAATCCTGAAAGTTTTAAATATTTTTTACAGTTTCCTTCTTTCATTATGCTTCAACTTCTGTTTTTCTTGGTTTAAATTCTGCCGCTACATCTGCAATTAACTTAATATGCTCTGGAGTTGTTCCACAACATCCTCCTATAATATTTACTAATCCATCTTGTAAATATTCTTTAATTAAAGCTTGCATTTCTTCTGGTGTTTGATCGTATTCTCCAAAAGCATTTGGCAATCCAGCATTTGGATGAGCTGATATATTTAATTGTGTATTATGTGCTAATCTTTTTAAATATGGTTTTAATTGATCTGCTCCTAATGCACAATTGAATCCTACAGACAATAAAGGAATATGTTCTATTGATATTAAAAACCCTTCTACTGTTTGTCCGGATAATGTTCTTCCTGACGCATCCGTTATTGTTCCTGAAACCATTATTGGAATATCTATTCCTCTTTCTTCTTTAACTTCTTCAATTGCAAACAAAGCTGCTTTTGCATTTAATGTGTCGAAAATTGTTTCAACTAACAGTAAATCTGATCCGCCATCTATCAATGCTTCAACTTGCTGTTTATATGCTATTCTTAGTTCGTCGAACGTAACCGCTCTATATCCTGGATCATTAACATCTGGACTCATACTTGCTGTTCTGTTTGTAGGTCCTATTGAACCTGCAACAAAACGTGATTTATCTGTAAACTCATCTGCAACTTGACGTGCTATTTTTGCTGATTCATAATTAAGCTCATACACTAGATCTTCCAAATGATAATCTGCCATCCCTATTGTAGTCCCTGAAAAAGTATTTGTTTCTACAATATCTGCTCCTGCTTGAAAATATAGTCTATGGACTTCTTTTACCGCTTCTGGTTGCGTAATTGACAATAAGTCATTATTTCCTTTTAATGGATGTGGAAAATCTTTGAATCGTTCTCCTCTAAAATCTTCTTCAGAAAAATTATAACGTTGAAGCATTGTTCCCATTGCTCCATCTAGAATGAGAATTCTTTCTTTTATTGCTTGGTTAATTTTTGACATAATTTTTACTTAATCAATTATTGTTCTTGGTTTTTATTTTAACTACAAAACCAAAAAATCCATTAGTTTGTTATTAGCCCTGATGGAAACGATATCCTTTTTCTTGTTTCCTAAAAACAAGAAAAAGATTTAGTGAACAGCAGGAACAAAACATTTTTAAAACACGTAATGTATTTGCTTCAAAAAAATAATATGTTATCTAAAAAAGAGAGAAAAATCTCTGGTTATCTGCTCCTTTTAAACTTTAAACAAAAATTAGTTAGAATTTAAGGATAGAATGTAGCACCTTCTACTAGAATAGGGTTGCTAAGGTTTCACTGGGTCTATTCCCTCCGCCTTTCATGATAACAACATTAAAATTTAAGAACTCTGCAAATGTAATCATAAAAATATTTTTTTAGAAATATAATCTACTCATATATCGTTAAGCAGCTAAAAAAAGTTTTAAAACTTAAAAAATAAACTTATTATGGTTTATTTTTCTAAAAAACTCAATCAAGAGCTTGTCTTAGATCTTTAATTACGTCTTCAATTGTTTCCAAACCAACAGAAACACGTACTAGTCCATCTGTTATACTTACTGCCAATCTTTCTTCTAAAGATAATTTACTATGCGTTGTTGATGCTGGATGTGTAACAATTGTTCTTGTATCTCCTAAATTTGCTGATAAAGAGCAGAATTTAATTTTATCTAGGAATTGCCTTCCTTTTTCTATTCCTCCTTCTATTTCAAATGCTACTATATTTCCTCCTAATTTCATTTGCTTTTTAGCAACTTCATATTGAGGATGTGATTTTAAAAATGGATACTTTACTTGTTTAACACCTGGATGGGTTTCTAAAAATTGAGCCACTTTTAAAGCATTTTCACAATGTTTTTCTACTCTTATTGCAAGTGTTTCTAAACTTTTTGACAATACCCATGCATTAAATGGTGACATTGCTGGTCCTGTATTTCTAGAAAACAAATAAATCTCTCTTACTAATTGTTCGTTTCCTACTACTACACCACCCAATACTCTTCCTTGTCCGTCTATTAATTTTGTTGCTGAATGAACTACTAAATCTGCTCCAAATTTTATAGGGTTTTGAAGATATGGTGTTGCAAAACAATTATCTATAATTAAAATTAAATTATGCTTTTTAGCAATCTTACCCAGAAGTTCTAAATCAATAATATCAACGGCTGGGTTTGTAGGCGATTCTGCAAATAGAATTTTTGTATTAGGTTGAATATAGCTTTCTATTGTTTCTGGTTTATTGATATCAAAATAACTTGCTGTAATATTCCATTTTGGAAAATACTTAGTAAACAATGTGTGCGTTGATCCAAAAACACTTCCTACTGACACTATATGATCTCCTGCGTTTAACAATGCTGCAAACGTACTATAAACGGCTGCCATTCCTGTTGCAAATGCACATCCGTCATCTGCTCCTTCCATTTGACATATTTTTTCTACAAACTCTGTTGTATTTGGGTTTGAGAATCTACTATAGATATTTCTTACTTTTTCTTCTGTAAAAGAAGCCCTCATATCTTCTGCATCTTCAAAAACGAAGCTAGATGTTAAATATAAAGGCACTGAATGTTCTAAATATTGCGAACGATTTAGTTGAGTACGAATAGCTTGGGTTTCAAAACCAAATTCTGTATTTTCCATAATTAATTTTTTTCTGCTAATCTAAGTATGTCTCCAAAAACACCTCTTGCTGTTACTGATGCTCCTGCTCCTGCTCCTTGAATCACAATAGGTCTTTCTCCATAAGATTCTGTATAAATTTCAAATAGTGAGTCTGATCCTTTTAATTGTCCAAGTGCTGAATTTTCCGAAACAGAAACTAATTTTACTTCTAAAACTCCTTTTTCCTTTTGTAAATCTCCTGATAATTCTCCTATGTAACGCAATACATGGTTTGGTTCTTGATTTTCTTTTATATTTTGATATACACTATTAAACTCATTTATTCTTTCAAAAAATTCATTTTGAGAAATTGTTTGCAAGTGTTCTGGAATTAAATTATCAATTTTAATTTCTTCAAATTCATTTTGTAAATCTAGTTCTCTAGCCAAAATAAGTACTTTTCTTGCCACATCATTTCCGCACAAATCTTCTCTTGGATCTGGCTCTGTATATCCTTTATCTACTGCTTCTTTCAACACTGAACTAAAGTCTTTCTTTTCTTTTGAAAAAGCATTAAACAAATAACTCAATGATCCTGAAAACACTCCTTTAATTTTTGTAATATTTTCTCCTGACAAATGCAATAATTTAATTGTATCGATTAAAGGTAGTCCTGCTCCAACATTTGTTTCATATAGATAATTTTTTTGATTTTTATCTATTGCACTTCTTAATGTTTTATAAAAGTCATAACTCAATGTATTTGCGACTTTATTTGAAGATACTAAGTCAAATCCGTTTTCTATAAGTGCTATATAATTTTCGACAAAATCTTTACTTGCAGTATTATCTATTGCTATTAAATTTTCTAAATTATTTTCTATAGCATATTTAATTACATCTTGAACTTCATACGAAATTCCATTTGTTTCTATTTCAGATTTCCAATTATCACCAATCCCATTATTATTAAACACTATTTTTTTAGAGTTAGCGATTGCAAAAACATTAAGTTCAATTTTTTTACGCTTTTCAATAGCTGAAGCAGAGTTTAAAATTTGATTAATTAATGTTCCTCCTACTAATCCATGTCCGAATACTGCAATATTAATTTTCTTAGAAACTCCAAAAATTTCACCATGAATAACATTTAATGCTCTTTTCAAATCGGTTTTATTAATTACCAAACTTATATTTCTTCCTGTTGTTGTGTTATTAAAAAGTATAGGAACAATTTTATTTTTAATCAGTGCTGTATAAGGTTTATGAAAAGTACTTAAATCTTGACCAATTATAGATATTACCGAAATATTATCATTTGCAGAAATTCTATTTACGTCTTTTGTATAAAAATCATTTTCAAATTCTTTTTCCAATTCGATAAGTGCTTTTGTTGCTTTTTCTGTTTCCACAACTATTCCTATTCCTCTTTCTGAGGAACCTTGAGATATAATACTTACACTTATATTATTATCGCCCATTACTCTAAAAATTCTAGCATCAACTCCTGTTTTTCCTAAAAGTCCACGTCCTTCTAAATTTATAAGTGACACATTATTAAGAATAGAAAGCGACTTAATTCCTTCATCCGTTTGTTCTGCTGTAATAAGCGTTCCTTGATTATCTGGATTAAACGTATTCAATATTCTTAATGGAATATTTTTTTCAACTAATGGAATAATCGTTTTAGCATGTAATATATTAGCTCCAAAATTTGCCAACTCATTTGCTTCATTAAATGATAGTTTTTCAATTTTTCTTGCATTGGTTACAAGTTCTGGATTAGCTGTAAAAATTCCATCAACATGAGTGTAATTTTGAAATTCTTGAGCATCTAAATAGTTTGCTAACAATGAAGCAGTATAATTACTTCCATTTCTTCCTAATGTTGTCGTTTCTCCATTTACTGTTGAAGCGATAAATCCTGTAACAATATTAACTCCTTCTGGCTGATTATTAAAAAAAGTAATTACATTCTTTTTTGATATTGCATCTAATGGTTGTGCATTCCCAAAATTATTGTCTGTTTTTATAAGATTACGTGCATCAACAAAGTTTGCTTTTATGCTTTTTTCATTTAATAAATATGAAAGGTATTTTGCTGATATTAATTCACCTATTGCAATAACTTGATCTTTTATTCTACTACTAAAATCTCCCAATAAACTTACTCCTTCCAATAGTTTATCTAATTGAGAAAATTCATCTGTAAAAATAGTATTTGATAATCCGTTGTTTTGATATATTTTAAACGCTTCTAGTTCTACATTATAATTTACTCCTTTTTGTGCTTTATCAAGCAAATCTATTAATTCATTTGTAGCATTTGATCTAGCTGAAACCACAACCACAACAGCTTCATTACTAAAATATTTTTGTGCAATAATTTGAATTACTTTTTCTAAACCTTCTTTATTTGCAAGAGATTTACCTCCAAATTTTAATATTTTCATTCTTTTAATTATTTATATAAGTTATATTGAATACATTATCCAAAATCTCATTAAGTTGTTTATATTCAATCAAAAAAGCATCGTGCCCATGAATAGAATTTATTTCGTGATACTGTATGTTTTCTTTTAAAAATTTTAGTTTTTCATATGTTTCTCTATCCTCATTTGCTACAAAAAAATAGTCTGTATCGATTGAAATAATATGAATGTTTGATTTTATTTCTTTAATTATTGTTTCTACTTCTTTTCTTCCTCTAGTGATATCATTTGTCTTTAATAAATGATTCATCAGTTTATAAGCTTGTAATTGAAACCTACTTTCTAACTTTTCTCCATGATGATTTAACCAATTTTCAATTTCAAACAATGAGTTACCTGAGTTGATTTTTCTTTTAAATTTATATTTTAATGACTGAGGTGTTCTGTAAATCAACATTGCATGTATTCTAGCGTCATGTATTGGATTTGAAGAATTGTTTAGAATACTATCTTGTACTAAAACATTAGCAATCATCCAGTCAGTTGCTTTCCAATCGGTTGCAATTGGAATAACATTTTTAATTAAATTGGGTTCTATCACTGTCATTTCCCATGCTATTGCTCCTCCTAAACTTCCTCCAATAACTGCAAAAAGAGATTCTATATTTAACTGAAAAACAACTTTCCAAAAAAGTTTTGCCACATCTCTGATTGTATATTCTTTATAATCATTGATAAGGTTTTCACTGTTCCCATCAAAACCATTTCCTGGAATATTTATAGCTAAAATGGTATAATAATCAGTGTCGATTGTTTTACTTTTTCCTATTAAATCATTCCACCACCCTTTTTCACCTATAACATTTGAATTTCCAGTTAACGCATGATTCACAAGAACAACTGGTGCTGTTCCTAATTGTTGTCCAAAAGTTTGAAAAAAAACAGATGTATTATGTCGTACATTTTCATTTTCAAGAATCCAATTTTCAATTACTATTTCTTTTAACTCAGTCATATTTAAAATCATAAAATTCGTTTGGGATTATTTTTAAAATAAAAGAACAGAATCAATTCTTAAAAAAATTAAACAATACTTTCTATCGCAATTGTTTCAAACACGGCTTTTAAATCGGCTTTTAAATCTTCGATATCTTCTAAACCAACTGATAATCTGATTAAATCTTTAGATACTCCTGTTGATAATTGTTCTGTATCTGATAATTGTTGATGAGTAGTACTTGCAGGATGAATAATCAATGATTTTGTATCCCCTATATTTGCCAAAAGAGAAAACAATTTAGTATTGTCGGCTACTTTTTTAGCTGCTTCAAAACCACCTTTAAGTCCGAAAGTAACTATTCCACTTTGTCCTTCTGGCAAATATTCTTTAGCCAAATTATGATATACTGAATCCTCAAGTCCTGGATAATTTACCCAAGCAACTTGCTCTTGATTTTTTAACCACTTTGCTAGAGCCAATGCATTTTCACTATGTTTTTTAATTCTAATAGATAATGTTTCTAAACCTTGTATGGTTTGAAAAGCATTAAACGGACTCAAAGCAGCTCCAAAATCGCGCAGCCCTTCAATACGCACTTTAGCAATATATGATGCAGCTCCTAATACTTCATAATATTTTAGTCCGTGATAACCCGCAGAAGGTTCTGTAAATTCAGGAAATTTACCATTACTCCAATCAAATTTACCAGCATCAATAATAACTCCTCCTAATGAAGTTCCATTACCTGTTATATATTTTGTTAAAGAATGAATTACGATATCAGCACCGTGAGCAATTGGATTTAACAAATATGGAGTAGCAACTGTATTATCTACTATAAAAGGAATTTTATTTGATTTTGCGACAGTTGAAATTGCTTTTAAATCTAGCACATCTAATTTTGGATTACCTAAACTTTCTGCAAAAATCACCCTTGTATTTTCTTTGATTGCATTATCAAAATTTTCTGCTTTTGATGGATCAACAAACGTGGTTGTAATTCCAAGTCTAGGAAGTGTTACGCTTAATAAATTATATGTTCCTCCATATAAACTACTTGATGCTACAATATGATCACCTGCTTTAAGCAATACTAATAAAGCTGTAGAAATTGCTGCTGTTCCAGAAGCTGTAACAACTGCACCTAAACCTCCTTCTAACTGCGCTAATCTTTGCTCTAAGACATCATTTGTAGGATTATTTAATCTTGTATAAATATAACCTGCTTCTGTAAGTCCGAAAAGATTAGCTGCATGATCTGAATTATTAAACACATAAGAAGTTGTTTGATAAATTGGCACTGCTCTAGTTCCTGCATTTGTTGAAACATCGTGTCCGGCATGAAGTGCATTTGTTGAAAATTTTTGTGTACTCATTTTTTTATTTTTTTATTTATTATTATTTTGTGATTTGCGTCCCAAATAAAAAGTCCTTTGGGCAATTTTACCAAAAGGACTGTTTAAATATGGAACATAATTAAAATTAAGTCTTTCGCTTTTGGCAACGGGAAACCATAGTGCACATGCACATCATATTATAAAACATATCCATATTCTTTATTTTCATATTTGTTAATTATTATTAATAAAAATTTATTTTTACTTTTCAAGTACAAAAAAGCCTCCATTTAAAACAGAGGCTTTTGTACTTTTAAATTTAAAAACTATACAATACATTGCCTCTGCGAATTTCTCCACATTATCATCAACATATTACACATTTTAAAACTCATCTTTATCCTTTAAATTATCTCTGCAAAAATAGATTGTTTTTCTAATATAAAAAAATAAATAGATTATTTTTCTAAATTTTGTTATATTAAATAATTTTAAATGAAAAAAAATCTAAAATAACAATGATAAACAATTTTTAATTCTAACAGATTAACATTCTTTAAATTATCTTAACGAACACCCTTATACTAAACACTATAACCAAGAAAGCAACCAATATTAACGCTGCTTTTTTAGGCAATTTCCCTGCTAATCTTGCTGCAATAGGAGCTGCAACAATTCCTCCGAGAATTAGTCCTAAAATAATATACCAATGACTAACTCCCAATGATGTAAAAAATACAATTGAAGCAGACATTGTTACAAAAAATTCAGCTAAACTAACTGTTCCAATGACATATTTTGACTTTCTCCCTTTTGCTAATAATGTAGATGTCACAATAGGTCCCCAACCTCCTCCACCGAAAGCATCCATAAAACCACCTGAAAATCCTAAAAATCCTAAAAATTTTATTTTTTTCTTCAATTGAATTTTTTTAAAAGCCAAGACTAATAATCGAATTCCAATAATAAAAGTATAAGATGAAAGAACTACATAAGCTATTTGTTCGTATTCATTTCCTAAATATATAAGCAAATACGCTCCTAGAACAGCTCCTAAAATTCCAAAAATAGCTAACCAAACAAGCATTTTCTTATTTACATTACCGAATTTATAATGTGAATATCCACTTATTGCACTGGAAAACATTTCCGCTGTGTGAATACTACCACTTATTGCTGGCAATTTAACCCCAAGAAGCATCATACTCGTTGCACAAGTTACACCATAACCTAATCCAACAGCTCCATCTATTAATTGGGCAATAAAACCTATTAAAAGCATATAATAAAACTCATTTGGGATATAATTTAATCCTTCTTTAAAAGACGAAAAAGACACATATGTAGACAATCCGAAACCAACAAAAAACATAAGAAAAGACAGTGCTAATGTGAACACTAATCTTTTGTATTTTTTCTGACCACCTTCTTTTTTAACACCTTCAAATCCTTGTGTTAATTTATTCAAATCGTTTAACTTTTCTTGAAAACTCCCTTTATGATTTGCTCTAAACTTATTTAAACTTTCCACACTATTTTCAATATCATCAGGAATTATTTCTGTAAAATATTCTCTCATTCTACGAGCTAGAACTGGCGACTTTCCATTAGTTGAAATTGCTATCTTAACACTTCCTTTATTCACAATTGAACCTAAATAAAAATCACACAAAGCAGGTTGATCAGCTGCATTAACTTTTATTCCTCTTTCTTTTGCTAAGTTTCTAACTTCCAAATTCACTTCTGAACTATCTGTTCCAATAATTACAAAATCTATATCATTAAGATCATCCTTCTCAAAAGGTCGTTCAAATGATTTAATATTAGAATGTTTTTCTATAACTGCTTTCAATTTTGGATATATAATAGTTCCCACTATAGTTATAGCAATATTAGAATTTTGCCTCAATAATGTTTCTGTTTTTTCTAAACCTACGTTTCCACCACCTACTATTAAAAAATGAGCCGTTTCAGTTTTAAGAAATACTGGAAATAATGTATTATTACTCATGTTTATTATTTTTAAAAGAAAGTTTATGAAACAATGAAAACCTAACAATATCTCTATTATAAAAATCAACACTTGACGATTGTTGTTGAAACCAATTCATATATCCAATTTCTACTGAAATTGACGGATTAATAACATAATTCAATCCTAAATAAATTCTATTCTGATCAAATGTGTTTTTCACAATTTTTTTCCCAACGTTTAGCATTACTTCGTCCTTTATTTTTAAAATAACTTTATCTGATTTTTCTTTTTCAAATAGTAAAAAATCTAAACCTAACTGATATCTAAATCTGAAATTAGAAAACTTATACTCATTTGTTCTATGATCATCTTTTAGAACATTAAAGAATCGTGCTTCTAGTTTATACCTTTGTAAAATTGTAAAAAATGAAACTTTTTGCTTATTGCTAATTCCAACATCTGGTCTTAATTCGGGAATTACTTGTTTACTTTCTGAATTTGGATTATGTGAACTTTGCAAAAAAAATGTAAGTCCAACAGATGAATTCCATTTATCTATTAATTTTCTTTCTAGATTAGTTCTAAAAACCAATTGATGTTGGGCTGTTGGTTTTACAAATTGCCTTTCTTGTATTTCACTTTTTAAATTCCAGTTATCATTTATGTTTAAAATATTATAATATCCGTACCAAATTAATTGCTGTTTTGTTATATTTTTTTGAGCTTGAACTGCTTTTTGGGAAAGTAAAAGCATGAGTATTACTTTCCCAATTAGTTTTATTTTTTTAAAGAATTGCTCTAAATGCAAAATCCCCAAAGGTTTCGCCTTGATTTCTTTCATTTACGTATCTCCCTAACAATGAGTCTACTTCTTCTAAAATCTGAGACTCTGTCTGCTTTTCTTTGTATAATTTATTCAATCGTTCGCCATATCTATCTCCTCCTAACATAAAATTATACTGTTCTGGTCCTGTCCCAATGAATCCTAATTCAGACACATACGGCCTTCCACATCCATTAGGACAACCTGTCATACGAATAGTAATTTCATCATTTTGTAAATTATATTTTTCTAAAATAGGTTCTATTTTTGTAACCAAAACAGGCAAGTATCTTTGTGCTTCTGCTAATGCTAATGGACATGTAGGCAAAGCAACACAAGCCATGGAGTTCTTTCTTAAAACACTATCTTCTTTTGCAATATTAAATTGCGTAATTAATTGCTCAATTTTGACTTTATTTTCATTTGAGATTTCTCCTAAAATTAGATTTTGATTCCCAGAAAATATAAAATTAGACACATTCAATTTTGCTACTTCATATAAAAATTCTTTCTGATATGGTTTAATTACACCATGTTCTACAAAAAGAGTATAGAACCATTTTCCTTCATGATTTTGTTCCCATCCGAAACGATCTGAGCGTTCTGTAAATTCAAATGGTTTTTCTGGAGCTAATTTAAATCCGATTCTTTTTTCCAACTCTTCTTTAAATCCTTCTACAGTTAATTTATCAACTGTGTATTTCAAACGAGATAATTTTCTATCTACACGATTACCAAAATCTCTTTGAACTGTTAAAATCTCATAAACCGCTTTTAATGTTTTTTCTTCCGTATCAGTAAATCCAATAATACTTCCTAATCTTGAATATGTATTTGGATTTCCGTGTGTTGTTGCCAAACCACCTCCTATAGCAATATTAAATCCTTTTAGCTCATTGTTTTCTACGATTGCAATTAAACCAATATCATTTGTAAAAACATCCACATCATTACTAGGAGGAATAGCAATTGCTATTTTAAATTTTCTTGGCAAATATCTATCTTCATATAATGGATCTGCTTCAGATGAACGTTCATATATTTTTTCACCATCAATAAAAACATCATAATATGATTGTGTTTTAGGCAACAACAAAGTCGAAATTTTGTCAGCATATTCATAAATTTCTTTATGTAACGGTGATAATTGCGGATGAGAACTTGCAATAACATTACGATTCACATCTCCACAAGCTGCTATTGAATCTAATTTTGCAACATTAAAAGCTTGAATAGTTGGTCGTAATTGATGTTTTAAAAGCCCATGTAATTGTAACGTTTGACGCGTCGTTATTTTCAATGTTCCTGTTCCGTATTCTTCGGAAATATCATGAGTTGCAATCCATTGTTCTGCATTAATAACACCTCCAGGAATTCTTAAGCGAATCATGAAAGAGTATAATTTATCTAATTTTTTCGCTGCTCTTTCTGCTCTACGATCTCTATCGTCTTGAACATACATTCCATGAAACTTCACTAATGTTTCATCATCTGGACGAACATTTCCTGTGTGATTATCTAAATCAATACTTTCTTTTAACGTACCTCTAAGTCCGTCACTTTTTGTTTTTATAGCTTCTATTGGTGACAATTTTTCGCTCATTTTGTTCTATTTTAAGTTTATTTTTTTTGGTCTTATTGAATCTTAAACCAATATTAATACACGTCTTTTTGATATTTTCCAGCAACTTCTAAGTCCTCCAAAACTTGTTTTGCTTCTTCTAATGATATATTTCTTTCCTGAACTAAAACATCAAGAATAGCATTTTCAACATCAGTACTCATTGGATTTTTTTGTCCACAGATATACAAACTTGCTCCATTTTCAAGCCATTTATTGAATTCATTTGCTTTTTCACGAATACGATCTTGTACATAAATTTTCTTTTCTTGATCTCTTGAGAACGCAGTATCTAATTTTGTCAAGACTCCTGTAGTAATCCATTCCTGAATTTCAGTTTGGTAATAAAAATCTAAGACAAAATGTTGCTCACCAAAAAACAACCAATTCTTTCCTTCTGCTCCAGTAGCATCTCTGTGCGCAATAAAACTTCTAAATGGAGCAATTCCTGTTCCTGGACCAATCATGATTATGTCTGTTTCTTCGCTTGGTAATCTAAAATTCTGATTTTTATGGATGTAAAAATCTATCTCTGTATTAATAGGATAATCTGCTAAAAACTGAGATGCCAATCCTGTTTTAAGAACTTCACCAATTTTAAATTTATTAAGATTTACGGTTAAATGTACTTCTCCATCGTGAGCTTCGGCCGATGATGATATTGAATACAATCGTGGAGCAATCGGTAATAAAACTGATATTAAATCTTCTATTTTTATTGATTTTGCATTAGGATATTGTTTTAAAACATCAATTAAATCTGCTTTTTCAAACTTAATATC
The DNA here is from genome assembly GCF_000967805.1 of Flavobacterium sp. 316. NCBI lineage: Bacteria > Pseudomonadati > Bacteroidota > Flavobacteriia > Flavobacteriales > Flavobacteriaceae > Flavobacterium > Flavobacterium sp. 316. The sequence goes on along the minus strand of NZ_JYGZ01000005.1, from coordinate 454,117 downwards.
TTCTTTTAAAAGTACCGACAATTGTTCTATAGAACGTTTACTTAATCCTTTTATATTTCTTTCTAAAAACCAGTTTTCAACAGTATTCTTTTGATCTTTTACTGTGATTTCTGTAGAAGAATTAAGTTCAAAATAATCTATTATAAACTGAACATCATTTTTACTGTTTTTTGGAATAATTCCAAGAGCATCACCTGGTTCATAATTAATTTCATCTTCAGATGACAACTCTATATGATATGTTTCTTTTTTAGAACCTACATCATTCAGGATAATTTTAGTACTTATTATTCCTTTGTAATTTTTTTTATGTTCGGTTGTGTCGCCTTTTACAACAGAAGCAACGTTAGTAGCCACAACTTCTTTCTTAAAGACAGATTGTAACTCTTTTTCCCAAACTAGAACATCTGGAGCAAAATCTACATCTGCTTTCACTAAAGGCAATAACCTTTTTGCTCCTTTTTGAGACAATACCTCATCGAGTAATACTCCTGCATTACAAAAAAGAGGATAAGAAGAATCTCCTAATCCAAAAACGGCATAAGATGTTCCACTCAAATCTAATGAAGTACTTTTTATATATTCATAAAATTCAACTGCATTTTGCGGAAACTCACCTTCTCCTTGTGTACTCATCACAAATAAAACTAAGCTTTCCTTTTCTAATTTAGCTTTGTCATATTGAAACACATCGATCGATTTAGCTTGTATTTTATTTTTCTTAAAAGCAGCTAATAACTGAGAGGCTATTTTTTTAGAATTACCTGTTTCTGTACCATAAATAATTAAAGGTTTGACTGCAACACTTTCAAGAACAGGAATTACAGGAGCTTGCGTTCCTATAAGATTCTTGTCTAAATATCCTGCTAAATATCCTTTTGTCCAGATAATCTCTTCTTTAGATGCACTTTGCACCAATTGTTGTAATAAGTTTAGTTTAGTATCAGATAGCATTTTGAAATAATATTTTATGATTATCGAAATAGGATTCTGTATTGTTTTTTTCAGAAAACCAAGCAAATTTTTGATGTAGGTTTACCACATTTCCTACAATTAATAAAGTAGGTACATATTCAAATTCGGGAAGTTCTTTCGTTTTCAATTCTTCAAATGAAAAAACTGTTGTTCTTTGATCTGGTGTTGTTGCTTGTTGCACAATTGCGATTCCTTTATTTTTATCAATTCCATTATTTAACAATTGATTTGATAGAGAGTTCAAGCGTTGTCCACTCATGTAAAAAACAAGCGTATCTTCTGTATTTGCCCAGTCTTTCCATTGTTCGTTTTTTACATTTTTAAGATCATACAATGTTAAAAAGCGTACACCTCTTGAGTATTCTCTAGCAGTCAAAGGAATTCCTGTATAAGCCGCAGCACCAAAAGCCGCAGAAACACCAGGAACTATTTCATAAGGAATACCATTTTCAACTAGCACATTTAACTCATCCAATACATTAGAAAATAGCGACACATCACCTCCTTTTAATCTTAAAACCAATTTCCCTAATTGGGCAAACTCAACCATTAAATCATTAATATCTTTTTGTGGTGTATGAATTCCTTTTGAACATTGCTTTCCTACATAAATTACTTCTGCATCTTTTCTTGCGTACTCGTCAACTAAAACAGGAGAAACAAGTCTATCTGTTAAAACCACATCAGCAATTTGAAGATATTTTAATGCTTTTAAACTGATTAAATCAGGGTCACCAGGACCAGCACCAGCCAATATCACCTTTCCTTTATTTGAAATTTGTATCATATTTTCATTAGAATATAATTCTATTACTCTATAGAACAAGTAGAGTAAATAGCACTATAAAATTTAAATTATTAATTTATTTTAGAACAATCCTTCTACTGAAAGGTATCGCTCACCTGTATCATAGTTAAATGTTAAAATAATAGCATTATCTGGTAATGATTCTATTTTTTTAGCCACCGCTGCCAAAGAAGCTCCTGTAGATATTCCTGCTAAAATCCCTTCTTTTAGGGCAATATTTTTCGCGAATTCAAAAGCATCTTCTTTTGTTACTTGAATAACTTCATCAATAAGATTAGCATCATAATTTCTTGGGACAAACCCAGCTCCAATTCCTTGCAATGGATGTGGTCCTGAAGCACCTCCACTTAAAACAGGAGACAATTCTGGCTCAACTGCAATTACTTTTAAATTTGGAAATTTTTGTTTTAAAACCGAAGCTACCCCAGTTATATGGCCACCTGTTCCAACCCCTGTAATAATATAATCTAATCCTTCTGGAAAATCTTGAATAATTTCTACCGCTGTTGTTGTTTTATGTGCTTCAACATTTGCTGGGTTTTCAAATTGCTGAGGAGACCAAGCGTTAGGTATTTCTTTTACCAATTCATTTGCTCTTTCAATAGCTCCTTTCATTCCTTTTTCACGAGGAGTTAATTCAAATTCAGCTCCATAAATTTCCATTAACTTTCGTCTTTCAATACTCATGGATTCTGGCATAACTAGAATTACTCTATATCCTTTTACCGCAGCCACTAGAGCTAATCCGATTCCTGTATTTCCAGAAGTAGGCTCAATAATAACACTATTTTCATTCAACAACCCTTTTGCTTCTGCATCTTCAATCATTCCTAATGCAATACGATCTTTTATACTGTTTCCAGGATTAGTTCTTTCTAACTTTATCCAAACATTTTTATTTTCACCATATAATCTATTAATCTTTACTACTGGTGTGTTTCCAATGGTTTGCAAAACATTTTCTACTCTCATAATTATTTATTTTTATTTTTACTTATTTATATACTAAAATTAATAGGCTCTGGAAATTGATTTTTTGATTTTATAACAATTTCACTTTTATGGAATACTAATGATTGAGAAGGTATTGATTCTGTTATCCAAACATTCCCGCCAATAATTGCTCCTTTTCCAATTGTTGTTTTTCCTCCTAAAATTGTTGCATTTGCATAAACAACCACTTTATCTTCAATAGTAGGATGCCTTTTCTCCTTTGCTTTATCTTTACTTACACTTAAAGCTCCTAATGTTACTCCTTGATAAATTTTCACATCATCTCCTATTACTGTTGTTTCACCTATAACAACTCCTGTTCCATGATCTATAAAAAATCTTTTTCCTATTGAAGCTGCTGGATGAATATCTATTCCTGTTTTACTGTGTGCATATTCCGAAAAAGACCTAGGCAATATTGGAATTTCTTTTTTCCAAAGTAGGTTTGCAATACGATAAATTACGATTGCAAAAAAACCAGGATAAGTTAAAAGAACTTCATCTTTTGATTTTGCTGCTGGATCAAATTCAAAAACAACTTTTAAGTCTGATAAAAAAGTTTCATGCAAAACAATTACATCTTCAAAAAAATCAGTCGCAGTGGATACAGCTTCCGTTGAAGATAATCCGACTTGTGTTAAAAATTGTGTCATTTTTTCTTCTAACTCAACTTTTTGCCTTTTAAAAAAAGCATACTCCTTATATTCTTCGTTGATGCAAAAAATCCAAGAAAAAAAACTTTCTATCCAATATTCCACTTCTTTTTTATCAAAACATATTCTTGTTTGTAAAAAATTAGATTTGTATAATAATTTTATTCTATCATTTTCCATTTAATCTTTATTTCTCAATTTTTACAGAAACATTAAAGCTCCAACAGTATTAAAACTTGTTTCATCTATTAAAATCGCATTTCCTGATTTTGGATTATCTGTGAATGAATCATAGAACAAAGGTTGATTTGTTTTTATGGTTATTTGAGCTATATCATTCAGTTTTACCTCATCTGCACTAACAAATTCCCAATCATTTACATTCCATTTTTGATTAATCGATTGAATTTTAACTCTAACATTTTTAAAACGATGTTGTAAAATATACGTTTTTCCTATTTGAAGAGATGTATCATCTAGCCATGAAATCCAAGTATTAATTTGATTAGACTCAATTGGAGTTTCATCAACTTTTACGATAGTATCTCCTCTACTAATATCTATATTGTTTTCAAAATGAAGCACTACATTTTCTCCTGCTGAAGCTTTTTCAACAACATTGTTGTTTTTTTCAATATTTACGATTGTTGTTTGAATATTTGCAGGCAAAATTGAAACTTTATCTCCTATTTGGTAAACACCACTCAATACTAAACCAGCATAACCTCGATAATCATGATACACTTCATCTTTTGGTCTAATTACCCATTGTACTTGAAAGCGAGAAACTAAATTTTCTGTTGAATTTATTTGAACTTCTTCTAAAGTTTCTAAAAGAGATTTCCCATCATACCAAGGTGTTTCATTTGATTTAACAACAACATTATCTCCTGCCAAAGCACTAACTGGAATATAATCTATTTCATTATAATTTAACTGTTCTTTTATAATTTCAAAATCAGACTTAATTTGATTAAAAACAGTTTCCGAATAGTTAACCAAATCAATTTTATTTATAGCTAAGATAGCCTTTTGAATTCCCATTAAAGAACCAATACTAGCATGACGTTTTGTTTGTTCTGTAATTCCTTTTCTTGCATCAATTAAAATAATAATCAAATCAGAATTTGAAGCACCTGTTATCATGTTTCTAGTGTATTGTTCATGTCCAGGCGCATCGGCAATAATAAATTTTCTCTTCTTGGTTGAGAAATATTTATATGCAACATCAATTGTAATCCCTTGTTCTCTTTCTGCTCTCAGTCCGTCTGTTATTAATGACAAATCAATATCAACACCTTCTTGTTTTGTTTGTTTTTGTAAAACACCCAATTGGTCTGTATGAATACTATCTGAATCATACAATAGACGCCCTATTAATGTACTTTTCCCATCATCTACATTTCCTGCTGTAATAAATCGTAATGTGTTCATTTATATACTTTTTTTAAAAGTTTACTAACTTTAATTTTTACTTCCTTTTCTTTTAAAAATACCCTTGTTTTTTACGATCTTCCATTGCAGCTTCTGAAAGTTGATCGTCTAATCTGGTTTCTCCTCTTTCACTTAAACGTGTTTTAACAATGTCATCTATTATATCTTGTATTGTTTCTGCTTTTGAAGGCACAGCAGCCGTACATGTCATATCTCCTACTGTTCTATATCTTACATTTTCCACTACTACCGTATCTCCTTCAAGCGGCTGAATAAACTGTGATGTTGCTACTAGTCTATCTTGATACACAATACATTCTCTTTCATGAGCGAAATATAAGTTAGGTAACTCAATATTATATTTTTGAATATAATTCCAAACATCTAATTCTGTCCAATTACTAATTGGAAAGACACGAACATTATTTCCTTTTTGGATTTTACCATTAAGAATGTTCCATAATTCTGGTCGTTGTAGTTTTGGATCCCATTGTCCAAAATCATCTCTTACAGAAAAAATACGTTCTTTAGCTCTTGCTTTTTCTTCGTCTCTTCTTGCTCCTCCAATACATGCATCAAAATTATTATCTTGAATAGCATCTAAAAGTGCATACGTTTGTAAAGAATTTCTAGACGGGAACCTTCCTTGTGTTTCTTTCAAATTATACTTTTTAATACTATCTTCTACAGATGCAACTATTAATTTTTCTCCAATTTTATTTACTAGATAATCTCTAAAAGCAATAGCTTCAGGAAAATTGTGTCCAGTATCTATATGCACTAAAGGAAATGGAAATTTTCCAGGACGGAATGCTTTCAATGCTAAATGAACCAATACTATTGAATCTTTTCCTCCTGAAAATAGTAATGCAGGATTTTCAAACTGTGCAGCCGTTTCTCGAAGTATGTAAATTGCTTCACTTTCTAATTGTTCTAAATAATTACTATTGTTTGTCATTTCTTTATCTAAATATTATTTTATTAATCAGTGTAAATGAGAGTTATAAAAAAAGCCTCCACAAAATGCAGAGGCTTCAATTGGCTATTTTAAATAATTAACTTTTAGGCAATAGAATGTCTCTGCGGATATTTCCACATCATACAACACATATTGCAAAAAAATATTTCCATTGTTCTTTATTTACGGAGCAAATTTAGAATTATTTTCTTTATAAAAAAAATAAATAGATTAATTTTCTAAACTTTGTTAAAAATAATACTAAAAAAAGAATTTAAAACAAATATCCAGGCTAAATTTAGAATTATTTTTTACAAAACTACTTTTTTTTAGATTCTAAAAATAAAATTTAAATTAAATTAAAAAAACACTTGATATTCAATTCGATTACTTAAATTTGCACTCTATAATAAGAGGAGAAATTTGAACTGATTGCAACCTCTATTCTTTGCTTAACCAAGAATTTAATAAATTCTATATTGTATTAAGATAAGGAATAAAAAATGCTAAAGCAGTACAATTACTACTACTTTAGATTTTCTGCAATTTAATTTTTCTTCATTTAATTTTAAAAAATATATAGAATATGGCTTATTTATTTACGTCAGAATCTGTGAGTGAAGGACATCCAGATAAAATAGCTGACCAGATTAGTGATGCATTAATTGACAACTTTTTAGCATTTGATTCAGAATCTAAAGTAGCTTGCGAAACTCTTGTAACTACAGGACAAGTAATTTTAGCTGGTGAAGTAAAATCAAAAATTTACTTAGATGTTCAACAAATTGCGCGAGATGTAATTAAAAAAATTGGTTACACAAAAAGCGAATATATGTTTGAAGCTAATTCTTGTGGAATTTTATCGGCAATACACGAGCAATCGGCAGATATTAATCAAGGAGTTGACAGAGCTACAAAAGAAGAACAAGGAGCAGGTGACCAAGGAATGATGTTTGGTTATGCAACTAATGAAACTGCTGAATACATGCCTTTAGCACTTAAGCTTTCACATGAAATTCTTCAAACTCTAGCAGAATTAAGAAGAGAAAATAATGAAATTACTTATTTAAGACCAGATGCTAAATCTCAGGTTACATTAGAATATAACAACGAAAACAAACCTGTTCGTATTGATGCTATTGTGGTATCTACACAACATGATGAATTTGCTGATGAACCAACAATGCTTGCAAAAATTAAGAAAGATATTATTGAAATTTTAATTCCAAGAGTCATTGCAAAAAATTCTCAGTATGCACATCTATTTAATGATGCTATTAAATATCACATTAATCCAACAGGAAAATTTGTAATAGGTGGACCTCATGGAGATAGTGGATTAACAGGTAGAAAAATTATTGTAGACACTTACGGAGGAAAAGGTGCTCATGGTGGCGGTGCTTTCTCTGGAAAAGACCCAAGCAAGGTTGACCGATCTGCTGCTTATGCAACAAGACATATTGCTAAAAACTTAGTAGCTGCTGGTGTTGCTGAAGAAATTTTAGTACAAGTTTCTTACGCAATTGGTGTTGCTGAGCCAACAAATGTATATGTAAACACTTATGGCACAAGCAAATTATCGTTATCAGACGGTGAAATTGCTAAAAAAGTAGCTGAAATTTTCGATATGCGTCCTTACTTCATTGAGCAACGTCTAAAATTAAGAAATCCTATTTATAGTGAAACAGCAGCTTATGGCCACATGGGAAGAACTCCTCAAGTTGTTACTAAAACTTTTAAATCGCCAAATGGTGAAGAAAAAACAGTTGAAGTTGAATTATTTACTTGGGAAAAACTAGATTTTGTAGACAAAGTAAAAAGTGCTTTTAACATCTAATTTTTAGAGAAATATATAACACACAAAAGACCTGCAATTGCAGGTCTTTTTTTTATCTATATAGATTAATAGCTATAAATTATACTTCATACTCAATATTATATATCTTGGCTGAACAATATAACTTGAAAAACTATTTGTACCTCCTAATTGATTGAAACTATTACTATTTAGAGCTTTTGTATTTAATAAATTTGTTCCTGAAAGTTTCCATTCAACTTTACTATCTTTTTTTTGATAAGTTAAACTTGAAGACAAGAAATCATATTCTGTATCTATTGTTTTTGCTCTATTTCTATTATGATAAAAACTATATTCTGAAACAAAAGAAAAAGCATTCAAAAAATAATATTCTAATTCTACTGAGGGATTATCTGTGTAAAAAACGCTACTTGAATTATCATTTATACCGTACGTGTATTGTAAACTTATATTTGGTATCTTTTTATAATTTGTAGAGAAGCGTACATTATAATTTTGAGAAAATGATTCTGTTGTTTGAACTTTTTCTTCTGTTGAAGACAACACTCTAATATTATTAAATTTACTCCAGTTTAAATTAAATCCTGCTGAAGCTTTATAATATTTTGCAAAAGACCTTCCATAATTTGCAGATCCTGAAAATGTTTCATCTGCAAAATTAGAATCTATATTTACTGAAGATGTTACTTGATTTGCACTTGTAAGCAATGCTTTATTTTTAATTGCATCTACCTGTCTTGTATATGATATATTTGCAAATATATTTTCAAAATTAAACATATTGTATTTGAAATAGCGAAGACTATGCACTTGTGATAGTGAGTTTTCTAAAAGACGGTTTCCGCTAAATAAATTATTATAGTTAGAAAAAACTAACCCTTCTGCAAGCTTCACAATGTCTGTAAAATTATTTGACAATGAAAAATTATACGTTAAGTTTTCTGATTTTTTAATTTGATACTGCGCATAAAAATCGGGTAAAAATCGATTAAAACTTTGTTTATTTTGACCTCCTAATTGAATATCTTTTGTATTATAATTATGTACACTAAACCCTGGATTAAAAGTAAATTTTCCTGTTATAAATTTATAATGAAGTCCTAAAAAAACATCATTAAACGCATAACTTACATCATTATTACTTTCTTCCGAATTTAAATCGTTTACTGCTTGATTATCTAAAACTTGAAAAATATGCGAATCAAAATTCTGATATGAATATGTATTTCCAACTGTTACGTTTATATTGCTTTTTGGTGTAAGCATATAATAATAATCAAACTTAATGTCTGTTTTATTTGTTTTCACAAAACGCTTTTGAGAAACATCGTCACGTACTTGCATGGTATTGTATTCTGACCCTAAATTAAATGCCAAGTTTTGCAAATTTGCATTATAAAAAGGATCTTCTTGTTGATACAAATGCTGAGTTTCAAATGCAAAAACATTCTTGTCATCAAGTGTATAGTAGTAATTTAAATTTTGATTTATACTGAATGGTTTTTGTTTTTTATTTGTATAAATATCTCCTAACTCGGTTGAAGTTACACTTTGATTCTCTTTTTGATTAGAAAACTTCACAATTGCATCATAATCAAAATGTGTTTTTGCAGAAGGAATATAACTAGAACTTAATTTAAAAATTCCTAAATCGCTTTTTTGTCTTGAAATATCTTCTTTTTCTTCCACACTATTTGCAGAAGCTCCTTCTGGCAAATCATTTACAGAATTTGTTTGTACATCTGTTTTATTTCCTAAAAAAATTCCAAAACCACTTAGAGTCCAAGATTTTGAAGGATTATAACTAAAATTAGCTGCTCCAAATTTAGTATCAATATTTGCTGCTTGATTATTTCTTAATCCTAAAATTCCTAAATCATTTGAAGAAACATTAAAACTAGAACCTCCTTTTCTCATCATACTTCTAAATCCACCTGTAAATTTAAAATAATCGCGCATTGTAAGAGGAAGTTCTCCAATATTATTAATGTTACCAATAACATTTATACTATATTTTGGACTATAATAAAACAATTTTGGGTTTACAATATATCTATCTTCTTTATGCCCAACTCCAATTCCTGCTGTGAAATCGCCAAACCAAAAATTCTTTTTGCCTTCTTTTAGCTTAATATTTATAGCAATATTTTCGTCATTATTTTCAAGTCCTTTTAAATTAGACACTTCATTGTAATTTCTTAATACTTGAATTTTATCTAATGCATCTGCTGGAATATTCTTTGTAGCAATTTTTGTATCTCCATCAAAAAAATCCTTTCCTTCAACCATTACTTTCTGAACTGTTTTCCCTTCCACTTGAATTTCTCCATCTTTATTTACTTCTACTCCTGGCAATTTTTTCAAAACATCTTCTAATTTACGTTCTGTTCCATTTGTAAAAGAATCAGAATTATAAATAATCGTATCGCCTGATATGGAAACTGGCATTTCATATACTACTTCCACATCATTTAACTGCACACCTTGAGCCATTGAAATATCATAAGTCATATTACTGGATGTTGTTGAGACATTTTTTTCAAAAGACTGAAAACCAATATAGCTTGCTTTTATTTTATACGATGTATTCGTTTTTAAGTTTAAAATAAATTTACCATTTTCATTAGTAATTGCATAAGCATCCATAGCTTTTGTATCGTTGTTAATAGCCATAACATTTGCCATTTCCAATCCAAGTCCTGTACTATCTTTAACAATACCTTCAAAGCGGATATTTTGAGAAAAACCTATTGAAGTAATAAGTAAAAAGGCAATTATAAGATTATTATTCATTTTTATAGTATTCGTTTATCATATAAGAAGAAGTCGAGAATTATATTATTTTGTTACATCATAAAACCTATTTTAGTTAGACAATTACAAACTAATAAGGTTTAATTCATTTTAATTTCGATAACTCCATCTTCATTCATCATACTTTTTATTTTTTTCTCTTGTATTTCATCAAATTCTTTTTGATTTACTTTCTTGCCATTTTTCGGAGCTTTTATTTCAATTTTATCACTTGGATTTAATACAATTTTTGAACATAAATATGTTGTATTTGATTCATGAAGTTCTAAAATTAATCCTGGTAATCCCCAATATTTACCTGGACCATTTGAAACTGGAATTTCCATTGTGTACCAAGCTTCAATTATTTTTTCTTTAGGTTCACTTAAACTAAAAAAACTAGTTTTATCTCCTTCTTTCTTTTTCTTAAACTCTTCATATTCCTTTATTTCTTTTTCTGTTACAGGAAAAATAATTTGGGCTTTAAAGCATGTATAATTTCCTATTTTTTTCTGTTCATTTGTTATCTTCCAATCGAATTTTTCCAATGAATCAATTACTAAAAATTCTTTTCCAAAAATATCTTTATCTGTTATATAATACTTTTTTTTAAAATCTTTGTAAAACTTAGAACCATTACCACCAGAAAAACCCACATCAACTCTAATTCCTCCTGAAGAAGGATTAGTAACCGCTAATTTTTCTTCCTCTTGATAAATTGACTCTGTGCTTGTAAATTTTAGTTCATAAGTCTTTTCAAATGCTTTCTTCATTTTTTCCATCATTCTTTCTTTTACATCTGGTGTAATATCATCCCCAGAAATATTAAAGTCTTTCATTTGAGTTTGAGAAGAGTAAAAAGCAATTCCTTGAAAGTTTTGTGCAAAACTATTAGTTACAATAATTAATAATACTATTCTAAAAAGTAAATTTTTCATTTTGATTAATTTAAAATTATGTAAGCAAATTAAGTTCATTGACTTTTAATAATGCGTTAAACTTTGTTAACGTATGTTAACGCAAAATTTTATACTCATATAGTTGTTATTTTTGAAAAATGAAACTGAATACAAAAAAAATATTTGCATTTATCTCTATAATAGTCATATCTACTATTTGCTTACAATTCTATTGGAATTATAAAAATTTTACAGCTAATGAAGAAAGGCTAAAAAACGAGATACAAATTGCTTACGACAATTCATTAGAAATATATTTTGATGAAGCTTCAAAAGAAACCTTCATAAGTGTATTTAGTACAGATTCTACTGTTCAAATTGAAGACTTTATTGAAAAAATTAAGACTGATTCCTTCTTTGGAAAAAAATTAAAAGAACAAAAAAAATCTTTTACCCCTATAAAAGAAAGCACAACGGATATGTCTTTTAAATTTGAAGAGACAGAAAACAACATTAAAAAACCAATCACGCCTAAAGACGTAAAGGTGAAAGACATAATTGTTTTAAAAGGTAAAAAAGCTATAGATTCCATTGGAGGAATAGAACAATTCCCTAACAAAATAACTATGTCTTTTGTGAATGACACTATAAAATATAAAACTTTAGATTCTATTTTCAAGACTGAATTACATAGAAAAAATATAGTTTTAAATTATGAATTTAATCATTTAAAAAAAGACTCTTTATTTTACATCTATTTAAAAAAAGAAGAAAAACTTCCTTTTAAAATTAAACCAAATTCAACTTATCTCAAGCCAAATGAAACAATTAATCTTAATTATAAGTATTCCAATAAGATATTAATAAAGAGAATGAGTGGTGAATTAACATTATCTATTATATTTTCTATAGCTGTAATTGGATGTTTATTTTTTCTTCTTTATATTATTAAAAAACAGAAAAAAATTGACGAAATAAAAAATGATTTTATAAACAATATTACTCATGAATTTAAAACTCCCATTACAACTATAGCTGTAGCCTTAGAAGGCATGAGTAAATTTAATCCTGAAAATGATACTATTAAAAATGAAAAATATATTTCCATGTCATTTAATCAACTAAACAAATTGGAAAACATGGTTGAAAAAATACTTGAAACAGCTACTTTAAATACCAATGAATTACAATTAAACTTAGAAGAAATAAATTTGATTCCTTTTGTAAAATCTATAATTAAAAAATATCAAAATATCACAGACAAGCAAATTGATTTTATTTTTAATACTGATAAAATTTTATTTAGAGCGGATCTATTCTATCTAGAAAATGCTATTTCAAATTTAATTGATAATGCTATTAAATATGGTGGGAATTTTATTGAATTAAATTGTTATGTAATTGAAAAAAATATAATTATTGATATAAAAGACAATGGAAATTCAATTTTAAAGTCACAAGAAAAAAAAATTTTTGAGAAATTTTATAGAGTACCTAAAGGCAACATTCATGATGTAAAAGGATATGGTATTGGGTTGTACTACACTAAAAGTATTATACAAAAACATAATGGGACAATTGAATTAATTAGAAATAACAATACAATATTTAGAATAACTTTACCAAATGAACACTAAAATTAAAATACTTTTAGCAGAAGATGAAGTTTCATTGGGCATAATTATCAAGGAAAGTTTAGAAAGCAGAAACTTTATTGTTACTTTATGTGAAAATGGTGAAGTAGCGCTAGAAAAATTTAAAAAATCAAATTTTGACGCATTGGTTTTAGATATTATGATGCCTAAAAAAGATGGATTTAATGTCGCAGAAGAAATTAGACAGATTAACAGAACAATCCCAATACTATTTTTAACGGCTAAATCTCAAACAGAAGACGTTGTAAAAGGGTTTAAAATTGGTTGTAATGATTACATTAAAAAACCTTTTAGTATTGAAGAATTAATTGTTAGAATAATTTCTCTAACGAGTAGACAGCAACAAGTTTCAAAGAAAACAAATTATACTCTTGGAGAATATCAATTCAACATAGAGAATCAACTTTTGACACATAAATCGGCAACATTTAAATTAACAAACAGAGAATCATTACTTCTTGAATTATTAATCCAGCATAAAGGTGAGATCATTAATCGTGAGATTATTCTAAATACTGTTTGGGAGAATGACGACTTTTTTAGTGGAAGAAGTATGGATGTTTTTATCACTAAACTGAGAAAAAAATTAAACCTCGACCCAACCGTTGAAATTATCAATAGTCGTGGTCGAGGTTATAAATTGATTGGATAATATTTTAATGAAATCCTCCTCTACTTCCTCTGCCTTGACCGCCATACATTTCTCTCATCTCTTCTATTTTTTTCTTTACAATTTCGTCATATTCTTGTTGACTTACTTCTTTTCCTTTTGAAGATGCTTTTATTTCAACTTTATCTTTTGAATTTAAAATTATTTTAGAACACAACAAAACAGTTGTTCCATCATTAACTTCTAAAATCAATCCTGGCAAACCCCAATATTTATCTGGGCCTTGATTAATTGGAATTTCTGGACAATACCATGCTGTAATTGTTTTTTCTTTTATTTGCTCTATATCATCGCTCATAAAATTTGTTTTTTTGCTAGACGCTATAGAATCTTTTTTCTTCTTTTCTTCTTCTTTATTCCCTCTCATTCTAAAATTTCTGAAATCTGTAGCATCTGTTTTAACAACCGCAGTAGCTTTAAAACAAGTGTAATTACCTATCATTTTTGTTTCTCCAGACATTTGCCATTTGTATGTTGTTAAAGTATCTTTTATTAAAAATTCTTTACTAAAGAATTCTTTATCTACAACATATGTTTTTTCTTTTACATTTTTATATTGCGTTCCACCACCTCCCATCATTGAAGACATGATTCTTCCACCACCTTGTTGTCCAGGAGCATCTAATTTTTCTTCTTCTTTATAAATTGAAGCAGTTTTGTCAAAATTTAGTATAAATGTTTTTTCAAACATTCTTTTCATTCTTTCTTCAATGTTTTTCTGCATTTCAGGAGTAATTTCTCTATTTCCTCCAAAATTTTTCATCATTTCTGCTGTACTTGTTTTTGACTCATAAACAGCAACTCCTTGAAAATTTTGAGCATTACTAAACATTGAAACAAGCAATAACGAAGTAATAATTATTTTTTTCATTCTAACTAAATTAAATTTATCATAAATATAGACTAACCTATTTTACATTTGTTACAATCCTCTTCATTAATTATAAAGTAAATATATTATCTTTAGACATCATTTTTATATTAAAGTTTAATTTAAACACTGAAATGAAACTTATTTTTTCCTTATTTTTTCTCTCATCTTGGTCTATCTTTTTCTCTCAAGAAAGAATTCAAACAACAATAATCGACTCAATAAGCATCACTGCTAAAATAATATACGAGTTCGATAACAATGTTACATACTATACTAAAGAAAATGTATTCTACAAAAAATCTGAAAAGAAAGAATATGAATATAATAATTTTTCATTGGGAACTATTTCAAAAGTAGACTTATATAATCCTTTACAATTAATCTTATTTTATCAAGATTTTAATACTGTGGTTTTATTAGATAATCAATTAACAGAAATATATAGAATAAACGGAAATAATTTAGATACTCCTATTAGTTTTGGAGCAACAGGTCAAGCAAGTCAAAATCAAATTTGGTTTTATGATTTCTTTACACAAAAAATAGGATTATACAATTTCAATATTAATACTATAAAATATATTTCAACACCACTTTCTAAAGCTATTAAATATTATCAATCAGATTACAATAATTTTTATTGGATAGATGAAGAAAATAATTTTTATCAAATTTCTTTATTTGGGAAAATCACTTCTTTTGGAACAATTCCGCTATATGATAAAATACAAATAACAAACGATAAAAACATTTTGTATAAAAAATCTCATGAATTATTTTTTCTAAACCTTAAAGAAAATAAATCTTATAAAATTGACATTTCTAAAAATTCATTTGATAATTTTTATTATAAAAATGGAATTTTATCTATTTTTACAACAGATAAAGTTATTAACTATAAAATACAATTACCGTAATGCATATAGCTGTTGCTGGAAATATTGGAGCTGGAAAAACTACACTAACAAAATTATTGGCTAAACATTTTAAATGGGAAGCTCATTATGAAGATGTTGTAGATAATCCTTATCTAGATGATTTTTATCATCAAATGGAACGTTGGAGTTTTAATTTACAAATCTATTTCCTAAATAGTCGTTTTAGACAAGTATTACAAATTAGAGAAAGTGGAAAAACAACAATACAAGACAGAACAATTTATGAAGATTCGCATATTTTTGCCCCTAATCTTCATACTATGGGATTAATGACAAATAGAGATTATAAAAACTACAAGTCTTTATTTGATTTAATGGAAGGATTGGTTGGTTCACCTGATTTATTGATTTATTTAAGAAGTTCTATCCCTAATTTAGTTAACCAAATTCATAAAAGAGGTAGAGATTATGAAAACACTATTTCTATTGATTATCTAAGCCGACTTAACGAACGATATGAAGCTTGGATAGAGACTTATGACAAAGGAAAACTAGTTATAATTGATGTAGATAATATTAATTTTGTAGATAATCCAGAAGATTTAGGAAATATAATTAATCGAATTGACGCTGAGATTAATGGATTATTTTAACATATTGAACAAAAAATTAAATATAACTTATAGCATTATTTTATTATTTTAGCAAAAAGATAAGAAAAATATGCCATTAGTAACACCATTATCACCAGATCACGATAAAGAAACTCAAGAATTAGCAACTTTTTTCAATGAAACATTAGGCTTTTGTCCAAATTCAGTTTTAACAATGCAGCATAGACCTGCCATTTCTAAAGCATTCATCAATTTGAACAAAGCAGTAATGGAAAACAAAGGAAGAGTAACATCTTCTCTAAAAAGAATGATTGCATGGGTAAGTAGTAATGCAACAGGTTGTCGTTATTGTCAAGCACATGCAATAAGAGCAGCAGAACGATATGGAGCAGACCAAGAAAAACTTGATAATATTTGGGAATACAAAACACATAGCGCTTTTTCCGATGCTGAACGAGTTGCATTAGATTTCTCATTAGCAGCATCTTTAATTCCAAATGCAGTAACTGAAGATATAAAAACAGAGTTATACAAGCATTGGAACGAAGGAGAAATAGTAGAAATGCTAGGTGTTATTTCATTATTTGGTTACTTAAATAGATGGAATGACTCTATGGGAACAATACTTGAAGAAGATGCTATTGAAAGCGGCAATCAATATTTAGAAAAGACAGGCTGGGAAATAGGAAAACACAAATAAAGCAAAAGGCTATTCAATTAATAATGAGTAGCTTTTTTATTTTTTCCTAATTGGAATATTAAAGGTAATCGACAATTGATGTTTACCAACATTGGGAAAAGGTTGATTACGAATTGAAACATTATATCCATAAGATAAAAACACATAGCTAAGTAATCCGAAACCTATTTTTGGAGTTAGTACTACATCTTTCTCATTGAAATCTGTTTGATATTTTGCTTCTAAGCCTATAGCACCAAGCATAGTTATAATTTCATACCCTGTTTTCAAAGCATATACATTGTCAAAATTTGAAGTTTCAGGTAACCATTCTAACGCTACATAATATCCTTTTGAAAGATATCCTGTACAACCGACTCTTGTAATATGTTTAGCATAGCCTAATTCTGAATAAAAAGCATGATTTACTCCAAGACCTAAACGAATTTCATTTGTTTTTGTAATTTTCACTTGAGTATTTATATTCGCTACAAACGTACTATCTTGTGAAAAACAGTATATTGAAAAAACAACCAAAAGCAACACCATTATTTTTTTCATCAAATCCTTTATTTTGATTCTATTTCTTCTCGATTTTTTTTTGTTAAACTAGCAAAAACTAGTTCATAAGAATGATTAATTAGTTCAATCATCATTTTATTAGAAACATCCGAATTAAAAAACACCGTATTCCAATGTACTTTACTCATGTGATAGCCTGGTTTTATTCCTTCATATTCTGCACGAAGTTCTAACGCTCTTTCTGGGTCACATTTTAAATTTAAAGAAGGATTTCCTGCTTCCCAATTTTTTAGTGAAGTTAGACAAAACATTTTACCTCCAACTTTAAACACCAAAGTATCTTCATCAAATGGAAAGTGTTCAGTTACTCCCTTTTTTGACTGACAAAATTCATATAATTGTTGAATATTCATTTGTTAAGAATGTTTAAATGTGAAATATTTCATATAAAACAGGTTTACTCGGTGAAGCATCATTTTCAAAAGAAGCTATTTGTAAATTCAACATGTAATTCCCATCCAAGATACTATCATCAACATAAATCATTTCAGTAATTGTACATTCAAACCTAGCATCTTTATTAACTTCGTTTATGTTTTTTAAATTCCAAAAAGCTTTATGGGCTACTAACTTTCCTTCATCATGTTCTCTATCTACACTTGGTAAATCAATTAATAAATGCTGAATTCCTTTTTCTTTTATAAAAACAGCAGCTTCTTCTAACAAATATGGTGGATTTGTATTAGAATATTTCAAATGTTTTTTGCTTTCTAAATTAGGTAAGGTTCTAATTATAATTGCTTCTGGAAACTCTTCCTTTGACTCATCGAATGCTCCTGAAATACTATCTTTTGTAATAACAAAATCTTCTCCTTTTTCTTTTGGAATTATAGAAATAACTTTAGCTGTAAAGAAAAACTGTTTCAAACATTGATTTATACTATAAAAATCGCGAGTAATATGTCCCAAACATTCTGTGTGCGTTCCATGCGCATGCGGATTGAAGAATATATTGTTAAAGTTTGTTGAAGATTTTCCTTCTGAGACTTTACCTATCCAATCTCCCATTTCCACAGGTTTAATCTCTGGAATATTTTGATACCAAGCAATAGGATTTTCTTCATCATTTGTTAATGGAATCGAAATATCTAATGGTTGAGACAGATTAATTTGTAAAAGCTGATTTTTATAAGAAATTGTAGTTTTCAATTTAGAATAATTTTATTCCAAATTTAGCAAAAACAAATCACTTGCAATTCCATCACATAAAAACTTTCCTTTTTTTGTAGTTTTCAAAATTCCATCTTGAACAATCAATAAACCATCTTCTAAAAACCTTCGCATTTGTTGGTTTAAGTAATCAATATAGGTTTTTCCGAACTCTGTTTCAACTTTTATTAATGAAACACCCCAAATTGTCCTTAATCCAGTCATGATATACTCATTATAACGATCTGTTACAGTCAATTTCTCTGTTTCTATAGGTAATTTATTTTCTTGTATTGACTTAATATAAAGTGAATTGTTAGAGATATTCCAACCTCTATTTTCTCCATCATAACTATGCGCTGATGGTCCAATTCCTATATATTTTTTACCTAACCAATAACTTGAATTATTCTTAGAAAAGTAGTTTTCCTTACCAAAATTAGAAAGCTCATAATGAATAAAACCATTCTCCTGAAGCGTTTCGACTAAAATATGAAAATGTTCTTGAGCCACTTCGTCATCAGGTTGATTAATGATTCCTTTTTTGATGAATTTTTCTAGAGCTGTTTTAGGTTCAACTGTTAAAGCGTAACTTGATATATGTGGAATTCCAAAGGAAAGCGTTTTCTCTATATTTTGTTTCCATTTTTCATTGCTCATATTTGGAACACCATAAATCAAATCTAAAGAAATATTATCAAAATATTTTGTTGCAATTTCTAAACATTTCTCAGCCTCACTAGCATTATGCGCACGATTCATTAGTTTTAAATCGTCTTCAAAAAAAGATTGAATCCCTATTGATAGTCTATTTACTTTATTCTTAGACAATTCAATTATTCTTTTTTCTGTTAAATCATCTGGATTAGCTTCTACTGTAATTTCAGGATTTTCAATTACTTTGTAATTCTTATAAACTTCATCAATTAAGAATTTTATATCTTCAATCGGCAATATACTCGGAGTTCCACCACCAAAATAAATGGTTTCAATAGTTTCATTTTTTGCTTCATTTTTTCGCAAAACAATTTCTTTTGCTAATGCCAAAATCATTTCGTCTTTTTTCTTTAACGAAGTTGAAAAATGGAAATCGCAATAATGACACGTTTGTTTGCAAAAAGGGATATGAATATAAATTCCTGACATTTATTTTTTAATTCTTGATTCATTTTGTTTCACAAAAGCATCCCAACCTGAATAACTTTTACCAACTTCAACTTTGCCCGAATTAAAGAAATGACAAACTGCTGCTGCTAAACCATCTGTAGAATCGAGGTTTTTAGGCAATGTTTTTAAACCTAAAAGTTGTTGAAGCATTTTGGCAACTTGCTCTTTACTTGCATTTCCATTTCCAGTGATAGCCATTTTTATTTTCTTTGGCTCATATTCTGTAATTGGAATTTGACGTGATAAACCGGCGGCCATTGCAACACCTTGAGCTCTTCCTAATTTTAACATTGATTGTACATTTTTACCAAAAAAAGGAGCTTCAATTGCAATTTCATCTGGATGATATGTTTCAATTAGTTCAATTGTTCTTTCAAATATAATTTTCAACTTTGTATAATGATCATCATATTTATTTAGAATTAATTCATTAAGTTGAAGAAATTCCATTTTTTTATTGATTACTTTAATCAATCCAAATCCCATAATGGTTGTTCCTGGATCAATTCCTAATATGATGCGTTCGTTTGCCAATTTTTCTTTTCTTTGTAGTGATGATTACAATTCCAGACAAAGCTAAACAATTCTTGCTACTTATACTCAAACTTTTGATTGTATGTACTGCTTTCTATTACATATTTTCTCACTTTCAAAATAAAAAAACAGATTGGAATACTTTAATAAGCTATTTAGATTTTACATCAATTATAATCTTATTACTATTTTCTATCTCAAATTGGACTTTAGAAATATTAAAGTGGCAAAATTTAATTTCTTATTTTAAAACTATTTCATTTTTAGAATCAACTAAACAAAGCTTAGGTTCTTTAACCGCTTCCATTTTCACTCCTAATAGAATAGGTGAATATGGCGCAAAAATGTTATATTATCCAAAAGAAAACGCTAAAAAAATTATGTTTTTAAATTTTATTAGCAACGGCTCTCAAATGGTAATAACTTGTTTTTTTGGACTTTTTGGTTTTTTAATTTACAGCCTTAATTTTACCTTAACTAAGAGTAGTTTCTGGATAAACTTTAACCTTAATAATACTCTTTTGGCTTTTCTAGGAGTATTGACATTCCTTTTTATACTCTTTTATATTTTCAGAAAAAAAGAATTTTATGGTCTTTCAGTTCAAAAACTCTTTACAAAAACAAAGGAATTTCCAAAACAGTTATGGATAACAAACTTTCAATTATCTATTATGAGATACTTTGTTTTTTCTCATCAATTTTATTTTTTGTTAATCATTTTCAATTGTAACATTTCTTATTCTTTAGCCTTAGCAACTATTTTTATAATGTATTTGTTCGCATCTATTATCCCTAGCATTCAGTTTATGGATATAGCAATAAAAGGAAGTGTAGCTCTTTTTTTATTTAATAATTTCAATATTGAAAGCTGGAAAATAGTAATTATAACCTCTTTAATGTGGATTTTTAATTTAGTCATTCCTGTTTTAATAGGTAGTTATTTTGTTTTACAATTTAAACCTCAAAAAACATGATATCCCTTCTTTTTATAATCCTTTTTACTTACGTATTTTTCATTGTTGCGCTAATTTTTGGATTTACCAAAATGAAACCTATAATATTTTATGACAGTTCTATAAAAACTAAATTTTCTATTGTAGTCCCTTTTAGAAATGAGGCAGAAAATTTACCAAAACTACTTGCATCTCTTTCGTTTTTAGATTATCCTAAAGAATTATATGAAGTGATGCTTGTTGATGACGATTCTGATGATGATATTTTGATTACAAATTATAATTTTTACTTTACAATAATTAAAAATGAAAGAAAATCTAATTCTCCAAAAAAAGACGCAATAGAAACTGCAATAAAAACAGCTAAACATGATTGGATTATAACTACTGACGCTGATTGCTTAGTTGAATCGAATTGGTTAAAAATTTTAGACAACTACATTCAGCAAAGTCAGAAAAAGATGATCGCTGCTGGTGTTTATTACTTACCTAAAAAAGGTTTTCTACATGCTTTTCAAAATTTAGATTTTTTGAGTTTACAAGGAGTTACTATTGGAAGTTTTGGAATTGAATTACCTTTTATGTGTAATGGTGCAAATTTTGCTTATCGCAAAGATTTTTTTTATGAATTAAATGGTTTTCAAGGGAATGAAAAGATAGCTAGTGGTGATGATGTTTTTTTATTACAAAAAGCAATTGAAAAAGAAAAAAATGCTGTAGGATTTTGCATGCATTAT
Organism: Flavobacterium sp. 316; assembly: GCF_000967805.1. NCBI lineage: Bacteria > Pseudomonadati > Bacteroidota > Flavobacteriia > Flavobacteriales > Flavobacteriaceae > Flavobacterium > Flavobacterium sp. 316. The sequence goes on along the minus strand of NZ_JYGZ01000005.1, from coordinate 432,293 downwards.
CAAAGCACTGTAAAGACACATAGTGCTGATAAATGGTCGAATTTGTTTTTTCAACGAGTAAGATGGGCTTCAAAAAGTACGGGTTATTCTTCTTTTTTTGGCAAAACAATAGCGTTACTTGTTTTTGGAATAAACCTAATCTGGGTTTTATCTTTTATGTTATGTGTTTTTAATTTATTTCCTTTATATTCTTTTTTATTTTATGCTGGAATAAAATTTTTAATCGATTCTATATTATTATTTCAAGCTTCATCTTATTTCAAAACCAGAATAAGTTGGCTTTTATTGAGTTCTTTTTTATATCCTTTTTTTAGCACTAGCGTAGCTATATACTCTTTGTTTGGAAAATACAAATGGAAAGGCAGACAATTTAAGAAATAAATCCTAAAAGCTACTCTGCTATATTGATAACAACTGGTAAAATAAATTGTGATTTTACTTTTATCCCTCTTTTTATAGCTGGTTCTATTGGTGGAAAATCAGATAAACGAACTTGAAGAATACTATCAATTACTTTTATATCGTATGATATACTGTCATTTGGTTTTTGGATTTCAAATTTCAAAGTAGCATCTGGATTAATCGTTACTTTTACATCTATAGTATCTATCTCTGGATATAAAATTTGTAATGTATCAGCACTTATTCTTTCTTGAATACTTTGTATTATATTTTCAAAAAAGCATTGTTTTTGTAATTCTTTATCCATAATAGAATCGCAAGAGAAAGCAGTTGGAAATTGATCTACTTCTTTCCAGTTTATCTTTTCTAATTCTTCTTGCAATAACTCATCTTTATCAGGAACTTTTTTATCAAAAAGCTGACAAGAGGTTACGATTAAAGCTAAAAATAATACTATTCTATATTTTTGCATCATCTATCTAAAACAGTTCTTTATTGTATTACTAAATAATATTTGTAATAATAATTATTTATAATTGAAGGATAAAAACAAAGTTATAACTTTGTTAGAGATTAACTAAACAATATATGGAATACTTTTTCTTAATTACAGGTTTTTGCTTTATGATCATAGGAATATTAGGTAGTTTTTTACCTGTATTACCTGGACCACCTATTAGTTGGATTGGGTTACTATTACTTTATTTAAGTCCTGAAATTGAAAATAATTATTGGATTTTAAGCATTACATTAGTCATCGCAATAACAATTACTGTCCTTGATTATATTATTCCTGCTAAAGGGACAAAACGTTTTGGAGGAAGTAAATACGGAATTTGGGGAACTAATATTGGATTAATTATTGGGCTAATAGCTCCTATTCCATTTGGATTCTTAATTGGTCCTTTTTTAGGCGCTTTTATTGGAGAGATGATTTATGACACAAAAGATCACAATAGAGCCCTAAAAGCAGCTACTGGTTCTTTAATAGGCTTCTTAGCAGGTACATTTATTAAATTCGTTATAACAATCGCTTATCTTGGTTTATTTTTAGGATTAGTATGGGATAATTGGCATGTTTGGTTCTAACAAGCAATATTAAATACTCAAATCCTATTCGTATGTTTCTTATAATAGTTTAATTTCAAGAACTTAATAAGCTTATATGTTATCTCTAAATTTTGATTATTTAATTTTACTTTTATTTTTTTGTCCTTACAAAACAGTGTCGCATTAGTGTCGCATTCCCTTTAAGAGCGCTTAATTGAAAAAATAAAATGCAATACAATCCAAAAACATACATAATCATTAAATATAATGATATGTAGATAGATTAGAAAAATAGTAAAAAACATGAATAAATAAGTAAATTCTAATTTTACTCTTTTTGACATTCAAAGCAACTGAATCTATTACGTTAGTAGTTCTACACACATAATATTTGTTTTTATTATAGTCTATCTATAAAGCTAATAGGAATGCTAAATAAATTTTAAAGAGTTACAATTTACAATAGAGTATAAAAAACAATTCTTATATTTAGGTTATGTGATATTTCTTGAAGTATCTAAAAACAAAAAAAAGCACTTCATTTCTGAAGTGCTTTTTCATTAAGCGGTCTGGACGGGACTCGAACCCGCGACCCCATGCGTGACAGGCATGTATTCTAACCAACTGAACTACCAAACCAGTGCTTTATTGCAGTGCAAATATATTTAAAAATTTACTATTTCATAACATCTTTTATGTTGTTTTTTTGGTATTTTTTTATAGACTAATTCTTTTAATCAAAAAAGCCATCCAAATTCTGAAACAAATCAGAATATATGGAAAGCTTTTCATTGGTCTAACTACTAAACCTGCCATGCGTTACAAAGGCATGACTAAACAACACAACTATTTTAGATACTTTTATGGGGCAAAAAAGCACCTCATTTCTGAAGTGCTTCTCCCATTAAGCGGTCTGGACGGGACTCGAACCCGCGACCCCATGCGTGACAGGCATGTATTCTAACCAACTGAACTACCAAACCATTGCTTTATTGCGGTGCAAATATACAACGCTTTTTCATTTCTCCAAATGTTTTTACAAAAAAAATAAAAACATTTTTACAAAAACTAACCAAACTTCTGTTTTTCAGCTAAATAAGTCGAAATTATTTTTTCAAAATTTTCTCCTACAGAAACAGGCACATATTGAATTCTATACTGCATACATGTATTAGCAATATCATTGAAATATTTTAAAACTTGTTTCTCATACTCTATTTTAATATTTTCCGAAAATAAATTTACCGTTTCCCCCGTTTCTACATCAACAAATTTTTTAGGTGTATTATCAAAATCAAATGTTAGCTCGGTCTTTTTATCATATACATGAAAAACTACTACTTTATGTTTATTGTGTTTTAAATGTTGTAGTGCTTTAAAGATTTTTTTTTCATCTTCACTCTGAAACATATCCGTGAATAGGATTACCATTGATCGCCTATGTATATTTTCTGCTATTTGATGTAAAAAAGAAACAGTATCGGTTGTTTTAGAATCTTCTCCTTTTTTTAAAGTATTTTCTAATTTGTCTAACAACATTCTATGATGTCTATCACTTCCTTTCTCTGGAGAATAAAACTCGTATTCATCTGAATAAATACTAAGTCCTACTGCGTCTCTTTGCTTTTTTAAAATATTCATTAAAACGGCTGATGCCAAGACAGAAAATCCAATTTTGTTTTCATAAAAAAGTTGATCTTTCTGAAGCACAGGATAATGCATTGAAGAAGAATTATCTAAAATAATATGACACCTAAGATTCGTTTCTTCTTCATATCTTTTTGTGTACAATCTGTCTGTTTTTGCAAAAAGTTTCCAATCTATATGCTTAGTACTTTCTCCCGAATTATAAATTTTATGTTCTGCAAACTCCGCAGAAAAACCATGAAACGGACTTTTATGCATTCCCGATATAAATCCTTCTACTACTTGATTAGCTAGTAATTCAAGATGTTTAAAACTAGATATTTTTTCTAACTGACTTTCTATCTTCATATACCAAAGATATTGAAAAGATTATTACTTTTAAAGCATCAACTAAAAATAGACTAGTACATTTTTATCATTAAATCATAATAATAGAAACAAAAAAAGCCCAACATGAGTTAAGCTTTTCTTCATTATAATTATTTATTACAATAATGCATCAATTGCATCTGTATAGGTCTTCTTAGGAGCAACTCCTACTTGACGACCTACTACTTCTCCATTTTGGAATATTAATACTGTTGGAATATTTCTAACTCCGTATTTTGCAGCAAATTCTTGATTTGCATCTACATCAACTTTACCAACTACTGCTTTTCCTTCATATTCTGAAGAAACCTCATCAATAACTGGCCCAACCATTCTACATGGTCCACACCAAGCTGCCCAAAAATCTACTACTACTGGTTTATCTGATTTTAATACTACTTCATCAAAAGTAGCATCTGTTATTGCTAATGCCATATTTTCTTTTTTTAAAAATTTAATTTGAAAAAACAAATTTAATCAAATATTTGAATTTGAACGCACTGATTAAATTAGTTTTACTTATAGGACTATATAAAAAATTAATCTATAAAGATTTCAAAACCGATAATAACAATTCTCCTTTTAATCTTTTCGAATAGTCTGGATTTATATATAAAAACTCTATTTCTTTTTTATCATTAATAACATAAACCGTTGGAACAGGCAACCAATTTGTGTTTTTCCCGTCTGAAAATTTACCTAACATTTTCCCGTATTTTTCAGGAGCTGAAAACGCAATACCTACAGCTTGAGAAAATTTACCTTCACTATCAGAAACTAACTTATATGACAATTTACCTTTTTCTTCTGTCTCTTTTAAAAATTCAGGAGCATCTGGACTAACTGCTATTATCTGATATCCTAAATCTATTATTTCTTTTTCTATTCCTTGCATGTCTGCTAATTGTGCATTACAATAAGGACACCATCCTCCTCTATATACAACAATTATAGATTTTTTAGAAAATAACTTATCTGTTTCCAATGCTTTACCTTCTAAATCAACCAAAGTAGTGTTAGGTATTTTTTCTCCTATCAATAACGGTGAAATATTTTGTGGAGAATCTGCTACTTGAGCATTAATTGAAAATGACACACATACCAATAAGGTCGTAATTAAATTTTTCATTTTTGTCTTTTTTATTTCAAATACAAAATTAACAGTTCCTTAATCAACATAGTGTTGTCTGCCTAACATTAATTGAGTTTAAAATTAATTTGTCTATTTTCTAATTCTTGTAATAATTCGTTAGAAATTTTAACTTTCATTTTTCTACTTGCCATACTCAATTTGGTCACAACTTTAACTTCTTCAACCTCTGTAATTGTTGGTGCAATTTCCATTTGTTCAACCATTTCATCTGATTCTATTTCATCACTCACATCAACAATTTCATTTTCAACAACCTCAACAACTTGCCTTTTAACTTTTTCTAGCTCCATTACTTCTATAGATATTGGATTATCGCCTGCTTCTCTTTTAAAAAGTTCAAACAAAGACTGAATCATGTTTTCCTGAAGTTCTAAAACATTAAACTGAAGAATTATTTTTTTAGCAAACGTAGTCAAAACATCTTGAAGATATTGAATAGCTACAAACTGAACTCTAGGATCTCCTTTCTTTCCTTCTTGATTAGTCCAACCATCTTTAACCACTAATTTTAAAAAAGTAAAATTATTTTGAATTAAAAAATGACGAAACTTCAAATATTCTTCACCAAAAATTCGAAATTCAAAACTTTCATCATAGCCTTCTAATGTAAACATTGCCCATCCTTTTCCGTTTTTAGCAACACGGTGTTCTACTTTAGTAATAATTCCTCCTATACTTATATTTTTTCCCACAAAAGCCGTTAAATCTTTTAAATCTTCTAATTTAGCATTACAGAAATATTTCATCTCATATTTATAATCATCAAGTGGATGTCCTGAAATATAGATCCCTACAACTTCTTTTTCTTTTGCCAATTTTTCCATTGTATTCCACTCATCACATGGCGGAACAATTGGCTCTGGAATTTGCACTTCTGAAGACTCTCCAAACAAACTTACTTGCGATGAATTTTCATTTTCTTGAAATTTAGCACCATATTTTACTGCTTTTTCTAAAAAAGTAATTCCATCTCCTTCATCATGAAAATATTGTCCTCTATGTGTTTCTCCAAATCCATCAAATCCTCCTGCTAACGCAAGGTTTTCAAATGCTTTTTTATTGGCTGCACGCAAATCAATTCGTTTAGCTAAATCAAAAATTGATCTATATTTTCCTTCTTTTCTATTTTCAACAATAGTATTTACAGCTCCTTCTCCAACCCCTTTAATCGCTCCCATTCCAAAACGGACTGCATAATCTTCATTTACTGTAAATTTATAATATGATTCATTCACATCGGGTCCAAGAACTGCTAAGCCCATTCGTTTACATTCTTCCATAAAAAACGAAACTTGCTTAATATCATTCATATTATTAGAAAGTACCGCTGCCATATATTCAGCAGGATAATGCGCTTTAAGATAAGCTGTTTGGTAAGCAATCCAAGCATAACAGGTAGAGTGTGACTTGTTAAATGCGTAACTCGCAAAAGCTTCCCAGTCTTTCCAGATTTTCTCCAAAACCGTTGCATCATGGCCTTTAGCAGAAGCTTGTTCTACAAACTTAGGTTTCATTTTATCCAAGACATCCTTTTGTTTTTTACCCATTGCTTTACGCAGTACATCGGCTTCACCTTTTGTAAAATCAGCTAACGACTGCGACAAAAGCATCACCTGCTCTTGGTAAACTGTAATTCCGTATGTTTCAGCTAAATACTCTGCACAAGCTTCTAAATCGTATTTGATTTCTTCTTCACCATTTTTTCTACGAACGAAAGAAGGAATATACTCCAATGGTCCTGGACGATACAATGCATTCATCGCGATTAAATCACCAAAAACAGTTGGTTTTAAATCCTTCATGTATTTTTGCATTCCAGGTGACTCGTATTGAAAAATTCCAACTGTTTCACCTCTTTGGAATAACTCATACGTTTTCTGATCATCAATCGGAAAATTATCAGGATCAAGTTGAACTCCCGTTCTATATTTAACTAACTTAACAGTATCTTTTATTAATGTTAAAGTTTTTAACCCTAAGAAATCCATCTTCAATAACCCAGCACTTTCCGCAACCGAGTTATCAAACTGAGTAACATATAAATCAGAATCTTTTGCTGTTGTAACCGGCACGAAATTAGTAATATCAGACGGTGTTATAATAACTCCACAAGCATGAATACCTGTATTTCGCATAGATCCTTCTAACACCTTAGCCTGCTGAATAGTTTCTCCTGCTAAATCTTCTGCTCCTGCAATTTCTATTAATTCTTTAACTTTATCAAATTCTTCTGAACGCAAAGCTTTTTTAACTTCACTTTCATCTTCTGCTAAAAAACGAGCCAAATTCCATTTAGAAGGCATCATACCAGGAATCAATTTCGCAATTCTGTCTGCTTCAAATAAAGGCAAATCTAACACACGAGCTGTATCACGAATTGCTGATTTCGTAGCCATTTTACCATAAGTAATAATTTGCGCTACTTGATTCGCTCCATATTTTTTAATTACATAATCCATTACACGACCGCGACCTTCATCATCAAAATCAATATCAATATCAGGCATAGATACACGATCTGGATTTAAGAAACGCTCAAAAAGCAAATCATACTTGATTGGATCTATATTCGTAATTCCTAAGCAATAGGCAACCGCAGAACCCGCAGCAGAACCACGACCTGGTCCTACCGAAACATCCATTTTTCGTGCTTCGGCAATAAAATCTTGTACAATTAAAAAATAACCCGGATAACCTGAATTTGAAATTGTTAACAACTCAAAATCCAAACGTTCTTGAATTGCTGGTGTAATTTCACCATACCGCTTTTTTGCACCTTCCATAGTAAGGTGTCTCAAATAAGCATTTTCACCACGAACTCCACTATCAGCTTCGTCTTCAATCACTATAAATTCTTGTGGAATATCATATTTCGGAAGTAATACATCACGATACAACGAATACGTTTCCACCTTATCTATAATTTCTTGAATATTGATAATCGCATCAGGTAGATCAGCAAAAAGCATTTTCATTTCCTCTCCTGACTTGTAATAATACTCCTGATTTGGCAATCCGTATCGATAACCCCTTCCACGACCAATGGGTGTTGCTTGTTTTTCCCCATCTTTTACACATAATAAAATATCATGTGCATTAGCATCTTCTTTATTTAAGTAAAAAGTATTGTTCGTTGCTATTAATTTTACTTTATGTTTTTGAGCAAAAGCAATTAAGGTTTGATTTACCCTATTCTCATCTTCTTGATTATGACGCATGATTTCAAGATAAAAATCCGCACCAAATTGTTCTTTCCACCAGATTAATGCTTCTTCAGCCTGATTTTCACCAATATTCAGAATCTTACTAGGAATTTCACCATATAGATTCCCTGATAAAACCATTATATCTTCTTTATATTTTTCTATAATTGTTCTATCAATTCTTGGCACATAATAAAATCCAGCAGTATAAGCCAATGAAGCCATTTTTGCTAAATTGTGATATCCTTTTTTGTTTTTAGCCAACAATACTATTTGATAACCATTGTCTTTTTTAGTTCTATCTAAATGATTTTCGCAAACATTAAACTCACATCCTACAATAGGTTTTATTTCTACTTCATTAGATTCTTCTCCTGCTTCTATTGCAGCTTCTATTTTTGCTTTAGCAGCTTTATTATGATTCATTACAGCGCTCACAAAATGAAAAGCTCCCATCATATTTCCAGTATCGGTCATTGCAACAGCAGGCATCTTATTTTTTGCTGTAGCAGATACTAAACTTGAAATAGCAATAGTCGATTGCAAAACGGAAAACTGAGTATGATTATGCAAATGTGCAAACTTAGCCTCTTTTAAATCGTTTTTATCCGATTCTGAAATGGTAGTTTGCGTATTTTCTTGTTCAATTTTTTGAAGCTTTCTTCTAATTTCATCAGAAGCTGCTTTTAAATTAATATGTTTTAATCCAACAAGTTGAATTTCTCTTGGATTATTTTCTTTAAATTTATTAAAATAATCAGGCGTTACATCAAGCTCTTCTTTTGTAAATACCTCACGCTTGATTAATTCGAGAAAACATCTTGTTGTTGCTTCTACATCGGCTGTTGCATTATGCGCTTCCGAAAAAGGAACTCCAAACAAATATTCATGCAATTCTGTTAATGTTGGTAGTTTGAATTTACCTCCTCTACCACCAGATAATTTTAATAATTGCGCTGTAACTTCAGTACAGGTATCTAAAACTGGTTTTTTAGACATCTCTGATTCTGTATTCATTCGATGAAACTCACATCCCATAATATTGACATCAAAACCTACATTTTGTCCTACAACAAATTTAGCCTTAGACAAAGCAATATTAAATTTTTCTAAAACCTCACTTAGAGCAATCCCATTTTCTTGCGCTAATTCTGTAGAAATACCATGAATACGTTCTGCATCATAAGGAATATTAAACCCTTCTGGCTTCACTAAATAATCTTGATGTTCCACTAAATTCCCCATATCATCATGTAATTGCCAAGCAATTTGGATACAACGAGGCCAGTTATCTGTATCAGTTATAGGAGCGGACCAACTACGAGGTAGTCCAGTAGTTTCTGTATCAAAAATTAAGTACATCTATCTAATAATTAGGTAAAAAACAAAGATACGGTTTAAAAGAAATTGACACAATTTTAGTTGTTAACAAGAACTAAAAAAACCATCTGAATCCAGATGGTTTTTAAACTAAACATTTTATATATTTTATTAATTCAAAGGAATTTTAAAGAAAACTCCTTGAGAAAAAGTAACTACATCCCCATCACTATTTACTGCATTCAACTTAAACTTTCCTGTAAAAGTTCCATTTTCAACTTTCTCAATTACAACTTCACCATTACTTTGTTGCACATTTAAAACTCTAAAAGTAGCATTGTTATTACCTCCTTGAACAGTAACAAGATCTCCAGATCTATAATCTGCTCCTCTTGCCTTTATTGAATCACTTGAAATAGACCCATTTGAATTCACTTTGATTTTAAAAACTAACCCAACTCCTGTTCCTCCTGTAGTTTGAGCAGAGTCATCCAACACATAACCTGTTCCAGAATTCATTTTTTTAGTACTAAATACAGGTCCGGAAACCACACTTGTTTCATATTCTTCAACATTATTTGCTGTTCCTATTGAATAACTTGCTGAATTAGCCGAATTAGTTGTACCTAAAATATACGTCCCAATTCCTGTTGAGCTTGTTTTTAAGATTAATTCTTCAGCTCCTCTATACGCTTTAATTATCAATCCACCATTACCATCCATCGAAACACTAGTTTCTCTAGCTTTCCAGTGTGTATCATTTAATTTTGCTTGAAAAGCTGGAGTGTTATCTTGTGTTTCATTAACACATGAGGTTAATAAAACAACACTCATTAAAATTGTTACTATTTTCTTCATTTTATATCTAATTTTTAAGCAGTAAGAGACAAAAATAATTTTTTTAATTTAAACTACACCTAAAAAACAAAAAAATATTTCCAATTAAGATAGAACATTGTAAAACAAAGTTTTGTATATTTGCGCCCTTAAATAACTGAGGTCGGGAACCTCTAAATTAATCAAAAGATTATGCCTGTAAAAATTAGATTACAAAGACATGGTAAAAAAGGAAAACCTTTTTACTGGATTGTAGCGGCTGATGCTCGCTCAAAAAGAGATGGTAAATTCCTAGATAAAATAGGAACTTATAATCCAAACACTAACCCAGCTACTATCGATTTAAATTTAGATAGCGCTGTTCAATGGTTACACAACGGTGCTCAGCCAACTGACACTGCAAGAGCTATTTTATCTTATAAAGGTGCTTTACTAAAACACCACCTAGATGGAGGAGTTCGTAAAGGTGCTTTAACTCAAGAACAAGCTGATGCTAAATTAGCAACTTGGTTAGATGAAAAAGCAGGAAAAGTTGATGCTAAAAAAGATGGTTTAAGCAAAGCGCAAGCTGACGCTAAAGCTAAAGCTTTAAAAGCTGAAACAGAAGCAAACGAAAAACGTATTGCTGCTCAAGCTGAAGCATTAAAAGCTGAAGAAGTAGCTGAGGCTACAACTGAAGAAGCTCCGGCTGTTGAAGAAAACAATGAAGAAACTGAAGCTTAATTTTTAATATTAGATCGTAATCATGCATAAAAAAGATTGTTTCTATTTAGGCAAAATTGCGAGAAAATTTAGCTTTAAAGGTGAAGTCTTACTCTATTTAGACACAGATGAGCCTGAATTGTATCAAAATTTGGAATCAGTTTTTGTTGAATTAAACAAAACACTGGTTCCTTTTTTTATTGAAAAACGATCACTTCACAAAGATAAATTTTTACGCGTTAGATTTGAAGATGTAAAAAATGAAGCTGATGCTGACGCAATTATGAATTGCGAAGTTTATCTTCCTCTTTCTATGTTACCAAAACTAGAAGGCAATAAATTTTATTATCATGAAATCATTGATTTTGATGTAGAAGATGTTCGTCTTGGAAACATTGGAAAAATGAAAGGAGTAAATGACAGCAATGCCCAACCTCTTTTTGAAATTACTAAAGGAGAAATTGACATTTTAGTTCCAATGATTGATGCTTTTATTGTCAAAATTGACAGAGCTAATAAAAAGGTTATCTTAAACACACCTGAAGGACTAGTAGACCTTTATTTAGGCTAAAAACACAATTCCAAACTATTATTATATCTATAAATGAGCACTACTTTTAATTTTAAACAATTTAAAATAGAGCAAGATCGTTGTGCTATGAAAATAGGAACTGATGCTGTTTTATTAGGTGCCTGGACACCTATAATAAATAATCCATATAACATTTTAGATATTGGCACAGGTACTGGAATTTTATCTTTAATGCTTGCTCAAAGGAGCAATGCAGAACAAATTGACGCCCTTGAAATTGACGAAAATGCTTATGAGCAAGCTACTGACAATTTTGAAGAATCACTTTGGAACGATCGTTTATTTTGTTTTCATGCTGGATTAGATGAATTCATGGATGAACCAGAAGACGAGTATGATTTAATTATTTCAAATCCCCCTTTTTATTCGGAAGATTATAAAACCGAAAATGCACAAAGAGATTTAGCTCGTTTTGAAGAGGCAATGCCTTTTGAAGATTTAGTAGAAGCTGCCGATTTATTACTTTCAGAAAACGGAATATTTTCTGTTATTATTCCTTTTAAAGAAGAAGCTCGTTTTTTAGCTTTGGCAAACGACTTTGAATTATACCCTTTAAAAATCACTCATGTTAAGGGAACACCAGCAACTGAAATCAAAAGAAGTTTAATAGCGTTTACTCGTATTAAACAAACTACTTTAGTAGACGAACTTGTTATTGAAACAGCGCGCCATCAATATACCTCTGAATATATAGAATTAACTAAAGATTTTTATTTAAAATTCTAGATAATTTAATTTCTATTTCCTTCAATAATATTATACATTTCTAAAGCCTTTCCATCGGTTAAAAGAGACACGAAATGACAAATATGCAACAATTGATCGTACACTTTTTCTTTTTGATGTAAAAATCGTTCTGGCAATAATTTTAGAATAATAGTATCATAATTTGAAGCTTTTCCTCCAATTTTATTATGATATGCTGTACAAAATTTATCCAATAACGTATTGATAATTTTATATCCTACTACTTCTTTCTGAACTACTTCTCTACATTGATACACATTTTTGACACTAATTTGAATAATATCATTCATTTGAGCTATATATTGACTTTTATCCATCAAAGAATAAGGAAATTCCCCTTTTAGAATAGCTTCTTCATTTTCCATAAAAACTTTTACAGCATCACTGATTAAACTACCAATTGCCAGAGCCCTTAAATAACTGATACGGTCTTCTTTAGTCGTTAATTGGTTGTATTTTTTAGTATCAATTCCATTTTTAACCAATTTTATTAGGTATTCCAATGCAAATTCTTCCTGAATGAGTCCAAGATTAATTCCATCTTCAAAATCGATGATAGTGTAGCAAATATCATCCGCTGCTTCAACCAAATACGCTAAGGGATGACGTTCAAAACCGATATCATTTCCTGTTTTATTTGAGATCATACCTAGTTCTTTTGCTACATCACTAAAAGAAGCTTTGTCTTGTTGGAAAAAACCATATTTTTTATCACAAATTCTAAAAGTTGGTTTTTTGGGTAAACTTTCTTTTGGATATTTCATAAAAGCCCCCAAAGTAGCATACGAAATACGCAAAGAACCTTCAATACCTTCTCTAGAAGTGGCCAAAACCGAAAAACCATTGGCATTTCCTTCAAAATCTATTAAATCTTGCCATTCTTTGTCGGTTAACTTGTCTTTGTATTGCAATCCATTTCCAGTTTTAAAATATTCACCAATAGCTTTTTCTCCAGAATGTCCAAAAGGAGGATTTCCAATATCGTGAGCCAAAGCAGCAGCAGCTACAATGGCTCCAAAATCGTTCATATGATAACCCGATTCTTTTAAATAAGGATGTTTTTCTATGACTTGTTTTCCAACTAAACGTCCAATCGAACGTCCTACTACAGAAACTTCCAAACTATGTGTCAAACGATTGTGCACAAAATCAGTTTTTGAAAGCGGAATTACCTGTGTTTTATCTTGCAAACTTCTAAAAGCAGATGAAAAAATAATTCTATCATAGTCTACCTCAAATCCTAAACGCGTATCATCTTGTTCCTTTCTCAGTCTTTTATTTGTATCTCCTTGACGTTTTAAAGATAATAACTGCTCCCAGTTCATTTTTTTTATCATACTCTTATAAAAGTTTAACCTTAATATTTCAGTTTCAAAGATACTGAAATAGATATATTTTTAAAGCAGCTTTAATAGTGTTATTATTTGTAAATGTTATAGAAGTAACAAATTCGCAAAAACAAAAACATTTTTCTAATTAATTTTATAATACTTTTGTGCAGAATTTAAGTTCTTAATTTATTTCTTCATCAACCGATAGAGGTTTTACTTAACTGTAGATTAATAGGGAATCGTGTGTAAATCACGAACTGTCGCGCAACTGTAAGTAACACAAAAAGTTTTTATCTGAAATAAGATCCACTGTTTGCTTTGCAAATGGGAAGGACGGTAAAAATGTTACAAGTCAGGAGACCTGCCTTTATTGAATTGACAATGCTTTCGCGATTTGAAGCAATAGTCTGGATTGATACATTCTCACACGACAATATAATTATATTCTATTTTGTTGTGCGTTTACCTATACATGTATTTATTCTATCTATTTCCTTTATTTCAAAAAACATTTGAAATGCATCAAGAGCTTTTTTAACTGATTTATTCATTTTAAAAGCAAAAAAAATGCTAACAAACAATCTAGGTTACCCGCGAATTGGTAACAACAGAGAATTAAAAAAAGCCTGTGAAAATTATTGGTCAGGAAAAATCACATCTGATGCACTAATAGCTGTTGGAAAAAGTCTCCGTAAACAAAATTGGCTATTACAATCAGAAGCTGGAATAGATCTTATTCCTTCTAATGATTTTTCATTTTACGACCAAGTTCTTGATTTATCACTTACACTTGGAGTTATTCCGGCTCATTACTCAGAATTTGAACAAAGAAACACCGAGTTAGACTTGTATTTTGCTATGGCAAGAGGTGCACAAAAAGACGATCAAGATGTTAAAGCGATGGAAATGACAAAATGGTTTGACACAAATTACCATTACATTGTTCCTGAATTCACAAAAGATCAAGAATTTAAGTTATACTCTGAAAAAATAATAAGTGAATTTATCGAAGCTAAAGAATTAGGAATTACAACCAAACCTGTTCTTATTGGTCCCGTTTCTTATTTACTTCTTGGAAAGGAAAAAGAAAAAGGATTCCACAGAATTGATCTCCTAGATAAATTACTTCCTGTTTATTTTGAAATTTTAAAAAAACTTGAAGATGAAAATGTAGAGTGGATACAATTTGATGAACCTTTTCTAGCGTTAAATTTAACGAATATTGAAAGAGCCGCTTTAATTCATACTTACAAAGAAATAAACAATCGCTTTCCAAATATAAAAATCATCCTAGCTAATTATTTTGATTGTTTTGGAGACAACTTAGAGACAGCTCTTTCTCTTCCTGTACACACTCTTCATTTAGACTTGGTTCGCTGTCCATTACAATTAGATGATATTTTAAAGTCTACTTTTATTTCTAGTAACACCTTCCTTTCATTAGGCGTTGTTGATGGACGAAATATTTGGAAAAACGATTTCCAAAAGACATTATCTCTTATTAAAAAAGCATCCAATTTATTAGGCAAAGAAAGATTACTAATTGCCCCTTCTTGTTCCTTAATACATTGTCCTTGTGACTTAGATCTTGAAACAAATGAAACCTCTTTAACACCAGAAATCAAACAATGGCTTGCTTTTGCAAAGCAAAAAATAAATGAAGTTGTTTTACTCAAAAAATTTGCATCTGGCGAATTAGAAACAACAAACAACACTCATTATAATGAGAACAATAAAGCTAATCAAAATCGTAAAACAGCCACAATTATACACAATGAAACTGTTAAAAACAGAGTAGGAAAGATTAACGAAAAAGACTCTCAAAGAGAAAACCCTTTCTCAATAAGAAGACAAAAACAAATAGAAGTATTAAATCTACCTTTGTTTCCGACTACTACGATAGGCTCATTTCCACAGACCACAGAAGTTCGTAGTTGGAGAGCAAAATTTAAAAAAGGAGAAATAACCGCTCAAGAATATGATAATTTAATTAAAATAGAAACAGAAGAAACTATTCGCTTCCAAGAAGAGTCTGGAATTGACGTTTTAGTTCATGGTGAATTTGAGCGTAATGACATGGTGGAATATTTTGGAGAACAACTAGATGGTTTTACTTTCACTAAAAATGGCTGGGTTCAAAGCTACGGAAGCAGATGCGTAAAGCCTCCTGTTATTTATGGTGATGTTTCTCGTCCGAATCCAATGACTGTTAAATGGGCTGAATTTGCTCAATCACTAACTCCTAAATGGGTCAAAGGAATGTTAACTGGTCCTGTGACTATTTTACAATGGTCATTTGTTCGTAATGACCAACCTAGATCAACAACATGTACTCAAATAGCTCTTGCTATCCGTGACGAAGTAGTAGATTTAGAAAAAGCAGGTATTAAAATAATTCAAATTGACGAACCTGCTATAAGAGAAGGACTACCATTACGAAAAGAAGATTGGGCAACTTATTTAGATTGGGCAATTAAAGCTTTTAGGATTTCAGCAAGTGGTATTAAAGATGACACACAAATTCATACACACATGTGTTATAGTGAGTTTAATGATATTATTCAAAATATTGCAGATATGGATGCTGATGTAATTACCATAGAATGTTCTCGTTCACAAATGGAATTATTAGATGCTTTCGCTAATTTTAAATACCCCAATGAAATAGGCCCAGGAGTATATGATATTCATTCTCCTCGTGTTCCGTCTAGTAAAGAAATGTCCCATTTATTAGAAAAAGCAGCAACAGTTATTCCTGCTGATCAATTATGGGTAAATCCAGATTGCGGTTTAAAAACACGTCATTGGGATGAAACTAAAAAAGCTTTAATTGAGATGGTTGCAGCTGCTAAAGAGATGCGATTATTGATAAAAAAAGAAGTTCTTTCTTAATAACTATGAACAACACAGCCAAACAAGTTAATTTATGTTTGGCTGTGTTTTTATTTCTAATAATATTCAATTCCAAATTAAGGTTTATCATTTGCCAAAAAGAAATCTTTTGATTTTTTTGGATATTGAGCATAGTTGATATCACTAGGATTTTCTATTATTGATTTGATATTTATTTCATCTCCTATTTTAAATTTTGCAATTGTGTATTTATAGTCTAACAAATATTCTCCACAAAAGAAATTTCCTTTTTCATCTTGTTCAATAATCCCTGTATACACTCCTTTACTTTCTTTAGACATGGCGTTTTATTTTTTGACAAAGGTACGAATTGTAATGCAACTTTTATTATAAAAGAAAACAGCCATGTGTTGATGGCTGTTTTCTTTACTCTATTATCTTTATTCTTAACTCTATAATTAAGAACCACACATTTCACAATCATCTGGTTCAGCATTCTTAGAACGTTCTAACATTGCTTTAAACTCATCTGTTGACATTTCAGATTTTACTTCAACTGGAACTTGTTCTGGTTTTTTGTCATTATTTAAAGTAAACTTAATTGCATCTACCGCAGATTTTGTTCTTAAATAATACATTCCTGTTTTTAAACCACTCTTCCATGCATAAAAATGCATTGACGTTAATTTTGCCATTGTTGCTCCTTCCATAAATAAATTTAAAGATTGAGATTGATCTATAAAATATCCTCTTTGACGAGACATATCTATAATATCTTTCATACTCAATTCCCAAACTGTCTTATATAAATCTTTAATATCTTGTGGAATAACATCTATATTTTGAATTGATCCATTATTACGCATGATTTCTTGTTTTAAATTATCATTCCATAATCCTAAACTAACTAAATCATGTAATAAATGTTTATTTACAACTATAAACTCTCCTGATAACACTCTTCGCGTGTATATATTTGATGTATATGGCTCAAATGCCTCGTTATTTCCTAATATTTGCGATGTAGATGCAGTTGGCATTGGTGCTAATAATAACGAATTACGAACTCCTTTTTCCATTACTTCTTTTCGTAAAGAAGCCCAATCCCATCTTCCTGATAAATCTTCGTCTTTTAAACCCCACATATTGTACTGAAACTCTCCTTTTGAAATTGGAGATCCTTCAAAAGTAGAATACGGTCCTTCTTCTATAGCTAGTTCCATTGAAGCTGTAACCGCAGCAAAATAAATTGTTTCGAAGATTTCTTGATTTAATTTTTTTGCTTCATCACTTGTAAATGGCATTCTCAATAAGATAAAAGCATCTGCTAAACCTTGAACTCCTAAACCAACTGGTCTGTGACGTAAATTTGAATTTTCAGCTTCTTTTACAGGATAATAATTTCTATCAATTACTTTATTTAAGTTACGCGTAATTCTTTTCGTTACATCAAATAAAAATTGATGGTTAAATTCCCCATTCTCAATAAACATTGGTAATGAAATAGAAGCTAAATTACATACTGCTATTTCATCTTCAGAAGTATATTCTAAGATTTCAGTACATAAATTTGACGAACGAATAGTTCCTAAATTTTTTTGATTTGATTTTCTATTTGCTGCATCTTTATACAGCATATAAGGTGTTCCTGTTTCAATTTGCGATTCTAATATTTTTTCCCAAAGCTCACGTGCTTTTATTGTCTTTCTTCCTTTTCCCGCCTTTTCATAATTCGTATACATTGTTTCAAACTCTTCACCATACACATCATACAAACCTGGGCATTCATTTGGACACATTAACGTCCACGTTGCGTCTTCTTCAACGCGCTTCATAAACAAATCACACATCCACATTGCAAAAAACAAATCTCTTGCACGCATTTCTTCTTTACCATGATTTTTCTTCAAATCTAAGAAATCAAAAATATCAGCATGCCATGGTTCTATGTAAATAGCGAAACTCCCTTTCCTTTTTCCTCCTCCTTGATCTACATAACGTGCTGTATCATTAAACACTCTCAACATAGGTACAATTCCATTTGAAGTACCATTTGTTCCACGAATATAAGAACCTGTTGCTCTTACATTGTGAATAGACAAACCTATTCCTCCGGCAGATTGTGATATTTTAGCCGTTTGTTTTAACGTATCATAAATTCCATCAATACTATCATCTTGCATAGTTAGCAAGAAGCATGATGACATTTGTGGTTTTGGCGTTCCTGCATTAAACAATGTAGGCGTTGCATGTGTGAAAAATTTCTTCGACATTAATTCGTACGTTTCAATTGCCGAATCAATATCATTTAAATGTATTCCAACAGAAACACGCATTAACATGTGCTGTGGTCTTTCTGCTATTTTACCATTTATTTTTAATAAATAAGAGCGTTCTAACGTTTTAAATCCAAAATAATCATAATTAAAATCGCGATTATAAATAATGGTTGAATCTAATTTTTCAGCATTCTCCATGATTACATTATACACTTCATCAGAAAGCAATGGTGCTTCTTGACCTGTTCTTGGATTCACATAATGATACATCTCTGTCATTGTTTCAGAGAAAGATTTTGTTGTATTTTTATGTAAATTTGAAACTGCAATACGAGCTGCTAATTGTGCATAATCTGGATGTGCAATTGTCATTGAAGCGGCTGTTTCTGCTGCTAAATTATCTAATTCAGAAGTTGTAACACCATCATATAATCCTTCAATTACACGCATAGCAACTTTTACAGGATCTACTAGTTCATTTAGCTCATAGCATAAAAATCTTATTCTATCAGTAATTTTATCAAACATTACTGGCTCTCTTCTACCGTCTCTTTTTACTACATTCATTTTACAGCTTTTATATATGGTTAATTGCCAAAACTATATTTATTTTCCAGTTTTGATGGAAATAGAATTTCATCATTAAAAAATATATTATACTATATATTAACAATGATAAACTCACCTTCATTAGAAAAAAGGTTTTTCTAAAAGATATGTTTCTAGATATTCTAAATTATTGTTTCGTAAATAAACAATAAGAAATTAATAAATTAAATTGATTTTAAAAATCTGCGTCAAAACTAATTTTTCCAGATTCCGTATCATTATTCATTACTCCCGCTTTTTGATATTCGGCTACTCTTTTTTCAAAGAAATTAGTTTTTCCTTGAAGTGATATCATATCCATAAAATCAAATGGATTTGAAGAATTATATACTCTTTCACAACCTAACTCAACTAGTAATCTATCAGTAACAAATTCTAAATATTGAGTCATTAAATTTGCATTCATTCCAATTAAGCTAACTGGCAATGATTCTGTAACAAATTCCCTTTCGATATTTAATGCATCCACAATAATATCTTTAATTCTAGTTTTAGGGACTTTATTTATTAAATGATGATTATGTAAATGCACGGCAAAATCACAATGCACACCTTCATCACGAGAAATTAATTCATTTGAAAATGTTAATCCAGGCATTAACCCTCTTTTTTTCAACCAAAAAATAGAACAAAATGCTCCAGAAAAGAAAATCCCTTCTACGGCAGCAAATGCAATTAATCTTTCAGCAAAAGAATCTGACTCAATCCATTTTAAAGCCCATTCTGCTTTTTTCTTAATTGCAGGAAACACATCTATTGCATGAAACAATTTATCTTTTTCTACTTCATCTTTAACATAAGTATCAATTAATAATGAATACGTTTCACTATGAATGTTCTCCATCATAATTTGAAAGCCATAGAAAAATTTTGCTTCCGCATATTGCACCTCATTAACAAAATTTTCTGCTAAATTTTCATTAACAATTCCATCAGAAGCTGCAAAAAAAGCTAGAATGTGTTTAATGAAATACTTTTCATCATCATTTAATTTAGTATTCCAGTCTGTGATATCTTGATGTAAATCAATTTCTTCAGCAGTCCAAAAACTAGCCTCCATTTTCTTATACCATTCCCAAATATCATGGTGTTTTATTGGAAAAATAACAAAACGGTCTTTGTTTTCTTGTAAAATTGGTTCGACTACCGACATAGTTGTTTGATTTAAACGGATTTAATTTTTAGATTTATTACTTTAACTTGGGACTACAAAGTTTGCAATTTGTAATGGAAAATAAAAGTCAAACTTATTCACAATTAGAGTAAGTTTTTAACAACGAGTAAAATTTTTCTTACTCAAAAATAATTTCATAATTAATTGAAAATCAATTTATTATATTTTTAAAAAATCATTAACAAATAGACGTTAACAGCAGTAAACACATTTGCTAAGAGGTTTTTTTTACAAAAAAAACAAGCCTTATTTTTTCAAATCTAAAGCCACTTTTTCTAATTCGTCATACCATTGTTGCCCAAATTTTCTCACTAAAGCTTCTTTAACAAATTTATATATTGGAACTTCTAATTCCTTACCTAAAGAACATGCATCTGAACAAATGTGCCATTTATGATAATTTACGGCTGCAAAGTCTGAATATTCCTTTACACGAATAGGATATAAATGACAAGAAACTGGTTTTTTCCAGTCTATCAACCCTTGATTATATGCTTGTTCAATTCCACAAAGAGCTGTTTTCCCATCAAAAATAACATAAGCACAATCTTTACCTTCGATCAAAGTTGTTTCAAACTCCCCATCTTCAGTAGTTATAAATGTACCTTGTGCTTCAATGGCTTCAATTCCTTCTGGGCGTAAAAAAGGCTTTACCTTTGGATAAATTTCTTTTAATATCTCTGTTTCACTTTTATCTAATGGAGCACCTGCATCTCCATCAATACAACAAGCTCCTTTACAAGCAGAAAGGTTGCATACAAATTCTTTTTCTAAGATTTCTTCCGAAACAATTGTTTTATTAAGCTGAAACATAATAATATTATTAAAGTTGCAAAGGTACACTTTTGAATTTAGATTTTATATTGAAACAAGAATAATACCATTATTGGAAATATCCATATATTTTTCTCATACATATTCTCTATCTTTGCAAAAACTAAGAGAAACATGACCTTTGACTGGAAAGAAATTTTTACTATAAGCATGATTTTATTTGCCGTAATTGACATAATAGGAAGCATTCCAATTATAGTTGACTTACGAAGTAAAGTTGGACATATTCAATCTGAAAAAGCTACAATAGTTGCTGCAATTATAATGATTGCTTTTCTTTTTGTAGGTGAAGAAATTTTAAAACTAATTGGAATTGACGCAAATTCTTTTGCTGTTGCAGGAGCTTTTGTTTTATTCTTTTTAGCATTAGAAATGATTTTAGGAATACGATTATATAAAGAAGATAATCCTACAACCGCCTCAATAGTACCGATTGCTTTTCCTTTAATTGCTGGAGCAGGAACAATGACTACTATATTGTCGCTAAGAGCAGAATATGAAAAGATAAACATTATTATTGCAATTATTATAAATGTAATTGTTGTGTATTGTGTTTTAAAATTATCTGGCAAAATTGAAAAGTCGTTAGGTCAAAATGGATTAGGCATTATTCGAAAGATTTTTGGTGTAATCTTATTAGCTATTGCGGTTAAATTATTTGCTGCGAATGTAAAAGGGTTATTTACTTAACAATAAATTTATTAAACATGAAAATATTCAGCATCATCGTAATTGTTTTAGCAGTAATACTTATTGCTTTCAATCTTACAAAAGTTAATTTTAATAGCCCATTTGAAGGAAATAGTTCTGTAGCGTTAATTGGAATTGTATCTGGTTTCTGTGCTATTATTTTAATGTTAATCTATTTAATTTCTAAAAAGATAGAAAACAAAACAAAAAATCATTAAATCTTTTTTTTCTTAAAAATCACATTTCATGTATGACGTTTTAATAATTGGTGGTGGTGTTTCTGGCGTTTCCTGCGCTTTACTTTTAGGTTCTGCTTCCAATAAACCTTTTGCTTCTGATAAAAAAATAGGAGTAATTGCTCATCAAAAAACTTCCTCATTACAAAATGCGGTTTTTAATAATGTTTATGGAATTCCTGTTGGAAAACTAGGTTCTGAATTATTAACAGAAAGTTTAGATCACCTAACAACAGTTTACCCACATGTTGAACAAATTTTAAATGAGAAAGTCTTTAAAATTTCAGGTGAAGCTGGAAATTTCCAAATAACAACTAACTCAAAAACTTATAATTCAAAAATTATTGTTATTGGAATTGGCTCAGGAAGCCCTTTCATAATTGAAGGACTAGAAAAATATGTCATTTCGCATAAAAAAGCAGCTCCAGAAAAAAATAGAATTCAACTAAAGAATGATGATCATTTCGTAACAGAAGGGATTTACGTTTGTGGTACTTTAGCTGGACAAAGAAGTCAGTTAGCTATTGCTTCTGGAAGTGGTGCAAGTGTAGCTGGTGACATTTTAACTTTATGGAATAATGGAAATCACGCACAGGTTCATGATGCATTAGGAAAATAGTTTATTCTATTTTTTCAGATTCTATTTCCAAAACTTTTTTAATCATAGCATCTTCAGAAAGAATAATTTCATAATAACTATTTTCATCAAAAACTTGCCTTACAAATTCTGCATATAGGTATTTTAAAATTTTCTCTTTTTGGCTATAATTAATTAGTATTCCACTATCAGAAACATATTTTTTAAACGCATTTAAATATTTATCTGTATCCGTTACTTCTTTTTGGAGTTCTTCTTTAGTCAGAGAATTAAAGAATTTTCTATCCCTGTCTAATTGCTCAAAAACAAAATAACTAACAATTCCTGATCTCATTATCATGAATGTTGCTTCTTCTCCATGTTTTGCCTGAAAGGGTACAAAAATATCTGGTGTTATTCCGCCACCACCATAAACAATTCTTCCTTTTTTAGTTTTAAATTTTAAACTATCTGCTACTTTAATACTATCTGCTTCATAAAGTTCTCCACTTTGAAAACGTTTTTCAAATTCATTAAAATAGCCTTCTGCTTTGTCATCGTATGGTTTTTGAATAGAACGTCCTGAAGGAGTGTAATAACGAGCAACTGTTAAACGCACAGCAGAACCATCTCCAAGAGGCATTTCTCTCTGAACTAATCCTTTTCCAAAAGATCTACGTCCCACAACAATTCCTCTATCATTATCTTGAATTGCTCCAGCTAAAATTTCACTTGCTGAAGCACTATTTTCATTAATTAAAACAAACACTTCTCCTTTTTCAAAGTCTCCTTTTTCAGTAGCAAATGTTTTATCTTCTCTTCCTTTTTTGTTTATTGTTTTAACAACTAATTCTTTATCTTTTAACAATTCATCCGCTATTTGAACAGCTACTTCAAGATATCCTCCTCCATTATCTCTTACATCAATAATTATTTTCTTAATTCCTTGCTTTTTAAGAGCCATTAATCCTTCATGAAACTCATCATAAGTTGTTTCTGCAAATCTGTTGATTTTAATATAACCAACATCACCAGAAACCTTTAAAGCGACGTCTACACTTTTTATCGGAATAACATCTCTTTTTACTTTAATTTTTAATTTTTGATTTGTTTCTTTTCTATAAAGTGTAATTACAACTGTAGAACCTCTCTCTCCTTTTAATCTAGAAAACAAACTGTCATTTTGAAGTTTTTTATTAAATAACTGATGATTATCTGCAAATAACAATCTATCTCCTGCTTTTATTCCTGCTTTTTCAGAAGGTCCATTCTTTATGGTTTTTATGATAGCAACGGTGTCTTTGTACATATAGAAATTGACTCCAATTCCTACAAAATCGCCTTTCATGCTTTCTGTTACTGCTTGTAGCTCATTTCTACTTATATAAACAGAATGCGGATCTAAATTTTCAAGAATACCGTTTACTGTTAAATCGACTATTGAGTCTGTATTAATCTCGTCTACATACTCTCTCTCAATAAAATCGATTAATTTATTAAGTTTATTTCTTTTAGAACTTTTACTTAAAAAATTATTCTGATTAGATGAGTTTAATTTACTTCCCAATAACAATCCTATCGCAACAGCCATTGCAATAATAATAGGGAAATATATTTTACTCATTTTTTTCACTTAACTAAGGTCTTCTAATAATTCTACTTCAACACCTGCTTTTTTTAAAAAATCCACACCCGAAGTGTCTTTATATTCTTCATGATACACTACTCTTTTTATTCCTGATTGATGTATTAATTTACTACAATCTTTACACGGAGAGAGTGTTATATATAATGTTGCATTTTCACATGATTGTGTTGACCGAGCCACTTTTAGTATTGCATTCGCTTCTGCATGAAGCACATACCATTTTGTAGTTCCGCTTTCATCTTCACAACAATTTTCAAATCCTGTTGGAGTACCATTATATCCGTCAGAAATAATCATCCTATCTTTTACAATAATTGCGCCAACTTGTTTTCTTTTACAATATGATAGTTGTCCCCATTCTTTTGCTATTCGCAAATAGGCTTTATCATATTTGTTTTTTTTTTGTTTCATATTAACTCCAAATTTCACTTTCTATTATCATTGGTAAAACTACTCCAATTATAAAAGCAGACATTACTAATGCCCAATCTCTTTTAGAGAATCTAAAGAAAGTTTGCACAATATATGCCAATATTAACACTATAAAAACTACTATTATTTGAGCTGTTTCAATTCCTAAAGCAAATTCTAATAAAGGTAGTAATTTATCCGATGCTTTTCCTGGAAGGATAGTCTTAAAATAATTTGAAAAACCTAATCCATGTATAATTCCGAAGAATAATGTAATTATTGCTACAAAAGATATACTTTCACTTTTAGAAGATTTACCAGCAGTAAATAGATGAAATAATGCTGTAACCAATATTGTTATTGGAATTAAAAACTCGACTAATGTCGGTTTAATATACACTACTCCATATACTGACAAAAGCAAAGACAATGTATGCCCGACTGTAAATAAGGTAACTAATAAAAAAACACGTTTCCAATCTTTAAAAGCGTAGGGCACCATTAAAGCAATTAAAAACATAACATGGTCATAAGCATGAATATCTAAAACATGATTGAGACCTACTTTGAAATATAACCAAAATTGAGACATAACTATTATTTTTTTTGGGGAACCCAAACTTACAATTTATTTTATAAAAATAGAATTGCTTTACAAACAACTTACCATTTATTTTTAATGTTTTAATTGTTAAATCATAAAATTTAATTTTTTGGATATGCTAAAAATAAAATAATGTGTAATTTTGCACAACTTAAAACAAATATTATGTCATTTTCAGATTTATTTGATAACGAATTTAAAAATAGAAATAAAGGTCATTTTTCTGCAATTGTAAGAGTTGCGCTTTCAGACGGAGCTCTAACATCTGAAGAAAAAGAATTCTTAGACAAATTAGCTATTAGACTAGAGATTTCCAGAGCAGAATATGAAGAAATTTTAGAGAATCCTTCAAAATACCCAATCAATCCTCCTGTTCTTCATATACAAAGACTTGAGCGTTTATATGATTTAGCACGTATGGTTTATGCCGACCATGTTTTAGGACCAAAACAAAAACAAATTTTAACTCGTTTTGCATTAGCTTTAGGATTTACACCAAGCAATGTAAATTATATTGTTGACAAAGCACTATCATTGTTAGTATTAAACGTAGATTTAGATACTTTTATTTACGAAATGCAGCACATGAACAAATAAGAACAAAAAAGCTCCAAAATTTTGGAGCTTTTTTATTTATACATTTTTCATAAATTCTTCTGCTTTCGCAACCATATTTTTACTACCACAGAAAAAAGGAACTCTTTGGTGTAATTCTGTAGGCTTTATTTCCATTATTCTATTATATCCATCTGATGCTTTTCCTCCTGCTTGCTCCGCCAAAAATGCCATTGGATTACACTCATACAACAAACGCAATTTACCATTAGGTGCTTTTGAACTTGTAGGGTAGATATAAATCCCTCCTTTTATCATATTTCTATGAAAATCAGACACTAAACTTCCAATATATCTAGAAGTATAAGGTCTATCTCCTTCTTCCATCTGACAATATTTCAAATAATTTTTTACCCCTTGAGGGAAATGAATATAATTCCCTTCATTAATTGAATAAATTTTTCCATCTGGTGAAAATTGCATATTAGGATGTGACAAATAGAATGTTCCTATAGCAGGATTTAAAGTAAATCCATTAACACCATGTCCTGTAGTATAAACAATCATTGTAGAAGTTCCATAAATAACATATCCTGCTGCTACTTGATTAACACCTGGTTGTAGAAAATCTTCTAATTGCACAGGAGTTCCTACTGGAGTGATTCTTCTAAACACTGAAAAAATGGTTCCTACAGAAACATTAACATCAATATTAGACGAACCATCTAATGGATCCATTAAAACAACATATTTATTATTATGGCTTTTATCTCCTCCTGCTACTGTAATAAAATCGTCATTCTCTTCAGATGCAATTCCACAAACGATTTCTCTATTTATTAATGTTTGTATAAAAGTATCATTAGCAAAAACATCTAATTTTTGCTGATCTTCTCCTTGAATATTTTGTTCGCCCGCAGCTCCAACTATATCAACAAGACCAGCCTTGTTAACTTTATAGTTTACTACTTTAGCAGCTAAGCGAATTGAATTAATGATTCTTGATAATTCTCCTGTTGAATATTGAAAAGATTCTTGATTCTCAATAATAAATTCTCCAAGGGTTGTATTTCTTTCTTCCATTACGAATAAGATGTAGTTGTGTTTATCGCACAAATATCGGTTTTTTTGTGAAATGAATAAATAATTTCTCATTATGTTTTTCTTAATCTTATTTTTGCACTGTTTTCATTCTAAATTAAGACTCATGATTATAAGACAAGGAAAAAAGGAAGATATGGCTAGCGTACTAGAACTCATTCAAGAATTAGCCGATTTTGAAAAAGAACCCGATGCTGTAGTTATTTCTGTCAAAGATTTAGAAAGAGATGGCTTTTCAGAAAATCCTTTATTCAAAACTTTTGTTGCAGAAGTAGATAATGAAATTATTGGGATTGCATTATATTATTATAGATACTCTACTTGGAAAGGAAAAACAATACATTTAGAAGATTTAGTAGTAAAAGCGAACAAAAGAGGCACTGGAGCAGGATTTGCTTTATATTCAGAAATTATAAAACAAGGAAAAAAAGACAATGTTAGACGAATAGAATGGAATGTTTTAGACTGGAACACTAATGCAATTGATTTCTATAAAAAAAGTGGAGCAAAAGTTTTAGATGACTGGAAAGTAGTGCAAATGGACGAAAAAGGAATAACTGATTTTTTAAAATAAAGTATAATACTAAAATCTTAATACTCTTAAGAATGAAAATTTTTAAATTTGGTGGTGCATCGGTAAAAGATGCAAATGGCGTAAAAAATGTAACTTCAGTTCTAGAACAAGTAGGTTATGAAAACACATTAGTTATTGTCTCTGCTATGGGAAAAACAACTAATGCTCTTGAGGTTGTAATTAAAAATTATATTGAAAAGTCAAATGAATTAAATGCATCTGTTCAAGAAGTAAGGAAATACCACAATCAAATTTTATTAGATTTATTCGAAGACGAAGATCATGAAGTATTTTTCGCCGTGAATGCCCATTTTGATGATTTAGAATATTTTTTAAGAAGCAATAAATCTCCAAATTATAATTTCGTATACGATCAAGTTGTAAGTTATGGTGAAATCATATCTACCACAATTGTAAGCTATTATTTTAACTATAAAGGATTAAGCAATACTTGGCTTGATGTTCGTAATTTTATTAAAACAGACACTAATTACAGAGACGCTAATGTTAATTGGGAACAAACTCAAGTATTAATTACAAAAAAAATAGAAAAAGGAACATTATATATTACGCAAGGTTTTCTAGGATCCGATCCAAATAATTTCACTACTACATTAGGCCGTGAAGGTTCTGATTATACTGCCGCTATTTTTGCTTACTGTCTAGGCGCAGATAGTGTAACGATTTGGAAAGATGTTCCTGGTGTATTAAATGCTGATCCACGCTATTTTGAAAATGCTGTATTATTAAACCAAATATCATATAGAGAAGCAATAGAATTAGCTTTTTATGGTGCTAGTGTAATTCACCCTAAAACATTACAACCATTACAACAAAAAGAAATTCCTTTATTTGTAAAATCATTTATAAATCCGCTTTTACCAGGAACAAGTGTTTCAAAAGGTTCCGATTTAGAACCACATTTACCTTGTTATATTATCAAGAAAAACCAACTTTTACTTTCGCTTTCATCTTTAGATTTCTCATTTATAATGGAAGAACATATTAGTGAGATTTTTGCGCTTTTCCATCAACATAAATTGAAGGTAAACCTAATTCAGAACTCTGCTATTAGTTTTTCTGTTTGTATAGAAGATAAATTCAATAATTTTAATGATGTAAAAAGTATATTAGCTAAAAAGTTCAAAATCACTTTCAACGAAAATGTATCACTTTATACCATCAGACATTTTAATGAAGATGCAGCTCAAATAGTTGAAACAAACAAAACTGTTTTATTAAAACAAATTTCAAGAGAAACATTACAAATAGTAACTAAAGAATAATATTTTATTTTTTTAAATACTCTTAAAAACACAGTCTCTTATTTTAAATATTTAAAATAAGAGACTGTGTTTTTTCAATATAACATTAACAGAAATTAAATATAGAATCAAAACTTTCCAACAATAAGTACTACTTTTGAAAAATATGAGTTATAGTATTTATGATACGGAAATGGATTTTATGGTTTTTTCTATTTATATTTTCAAGCACTTTTGCTCAGGAAATACAAACACCATATAAATCTAAAAAAATTATTGCATCAAGGGATACTATTTCAATTGAGAAAGTCAGTATTAATAAATCCTTTTTTAAGATTTTAGACAAAAAAGGAATAGCTATAGATTCTACTTTTTATAAAGTAAATTTTCAAAAAGCAACACTTGTATTTAATGAAAATTTTACTTCTACCGACACTTTAGAAATAAAATATTTAAAATTTCCAGAGTTCATTACAAAAGAATATTCTATCTATGATGATTCAAAAATAGTTCCAAATGAAGCAGGACAACTATACACCATAAAAGAAATTGACAGACAACCTTTTAAACCATTTGATGGATTAAATACGTCTGGAAGCATTTCTCGCGGAATAACTATTGGAAACAATCAGAATACAGTTGTTAATTCTAATTTAGATTTACAAATAACTGGGAAAATTTCTGATAAAGTCAGTTTACGCGCTTCCATTCAAGATAGCAACATTCCACTTCAAGAAGGTGGTTACTCTCAAAAACTGGATGAATTTGATCAAATCTTCATTGAATTATTCTCTGACAATTGGAACATTAGAGCTGGTGATTTATTCTTAGAAAACAGAACTTCTCAATTTCTCAATTTTAATAAAAAAGTACAAGGTCTTTCCGCTCAATTTACACTTGGTACACCTGAAAAAAAGACATCTATTTTTGGTTCCGCAGCTTTAGTTCGTGGACAATACGCACGAAGCACTTTTACAGGACAAGAAGGAAATCAAGGTCCTTATAAATTAAAAGGAAATAATGGAGAACTCTTTGTTTTAGTCATTTCAGGATCTGAAAGTGTTTATGTAAATGGTATTCTTTTAGAACGCGGAGAAAACAAAGATTACGTTATTGATTACAATGCAGGAGAAATTATTTTTACATCCCTTTTCCCTATTACTTCAGAAATGAGAATAAACATAGAATATCAATTTACAGATAGAAATTTTACTCGTTTTTTAGCTTATTCGGGTGTAATGCACGAACAAGAAAAATTTAAAATAGGCGGTTATATTTATTCTGAAAATGATGTAAAAAACCAACCTTTACAACAAAATTTATCCGAAGACCAAATTGCTATTTTAAAAGAAGCAGGTGATAATCAAAATTTAATGACAGCTCCTTCAGCTTATGCAGATTCTTTCTCCGAAAATAAAATTTTATATAAAAAAATCCTTTTTGGAACAACCGAAATTTTTGAGTATTCCAATAATCCAGAAGATGAATTATACAATGTTCGCTTTTCATTTGTAGGTCAAAATTCAGGAAATTACATTTTGATTAACAATAACGCTATTGGAAAAATATACGAATATGTTGCTCCAATATCTGGAATTCCACAAGGAAGTTTTGAACCCATAATTACTTTAGTTGCTCCAACAAAAATTCAGATTGCAACTGTTTTAGGAGCATATAATCCTTCTGAAAAAACAAATATAGACTTTGAAATAGCAGTAAGTAATAATGATAAAAATCTTTATTCTTCAATTGACGACAATAACAATCAAGGTGTTGCAGGAAAAATAAATGCAGCACAAAGAATATTCACAGGAAAATATAATCTTAATGCTTTTGCTAATTTTCAATTAGTCAACAAAGATTTTAAAACAATAGAACGTCTATATAATATTGAATTTAACAGAGATTGGAATTTAACTACTCCATTAGGAAATCAAACCTTATTAATTAGCGGGTTAAACCTAGATTTAAAGAAAAATGGATCTGCTAAATATCAACTTGAAAAATTAGATTTTTCGGATAATTTTTCAGGCACAAGACACATTATTCAATCAAACTTAAAATTTAACAAAACAAGAGTAAATACCGATTTTAGCACTTTAAATAGTTCAAGTAAACTTTCCAACTCTAATTTTATCCGAAATCAATCTCTTATTAAGCATCATTTCCATAAAAACTGGATTGGTGGTTCATTTAGATATGAAAGCAATAAAGAGAAAACAATCTTAACAAATGAATTAAGTAATTTAAGTCAACAATTTACAGAATATGGAACTTTTATTGGCAGAGGAGACTCTACAAGAGTTTATATAGAATTGGGTTATCTAAACAGAACTAACGATAGCATTCAAAATGGAATATTAAAAAGAGTGAATCAATCTGACTCTTACTATTTAAAGTCGCAATTAATTAAAACCGATAAAAGCAATTTAAGTCTTTTTCTAAATTATAGAAACTTAAAATATGATGATCAATCTAGAAAAAACGAGCCTTCATTAAATTCTAGAATTCTATACAACGATTCTTTCTTTAACAATTTACTACAAAGCTCATCTAGTTACGAAACGACTTCTGGAACAATTGCCCAACAAGAATTTACCTATTTAGAAGTAGAACCTGGGCAAGGTGTTTATACTTGGAATGACTACAACAACAATAATATTCAAGAATTACAAGAATTTGAAATTGCACCCTTTCCTGACCAAGCAAAATATGTAAGAGTGTTTTTACCTAATCAAATTTTCGTAAGAACACATCAAAACAAATTTTCGCAATCATTAAATTTTAATGGTTCCGTTTGGCAGAATGAATCTGGTTATAAAAAAATGCTTTCTCATTTCTATAATCAAACTTCTTTTTTAGTAGAAAGAAAAATTACTCGAAACGAAAGTAGTTTTAATCTAAATCCTTTTTCTAAAAACGAAAATATTGTTGGGTTAAATAATAATTTCAGAAATAGCTTATTTTACAATAGAGGTAAACAAAAACATTCTATTACTTATACTTATTTAAACAATCAAATTAAAACATTATTAAATATTGGTTCACAAGAAAATAAAATTTATTCACACCAAATTCAATATGCTCACTTAGTAAATAAAAGTTGGTTAATTCAATGTAATTCAAACACAGGTAATTCAAAAAGTAAATCTGAAAATTATAACAGTAGAAATTTCAACATCAACAGCCTCAGTCTTAATCCAAAGTTATCTTATCTATTTTCAAAAAACGCAAGTTTAGATCTCTTTTTTGAATATAAAAATCAAGAAAACACTATAAATGCATTAGAAATATTAAACCAAAAGCAAATGGGAACATCTTTTTCTTTCAATAGCGAAAAAGGATTTACTATGACAGGAGAATTCTCTCTTTATAACAACAATTTTTCTGGAAATCCATTATCTCCAGTTGCTTTTCAAATGCTACAAGGATTACAAGCTGGAAAAAATAGTGTTTGGCGATTATTTCTTCAAAAAAACATTACACAATATTTAGACATTAATATTAACTATCAAGGAAGAAAATCTGAAAAAAGCAACACAATACACAATGGAAACATTCAATTAAGAGCTTACTTTTAACATTTTTACTAAAAATAATATCTTAAAGTTGTTAACTTTACGAAATTTAATTTTTGATCCCAATTCAAATGAAAAAATTACTACTGCTAACTATTCTATTAACTAATTTTATCTCATATTCTCAGCTTAGTAATAAGCATTGGTTACCTCCTTTACATGCTAATGAAGATCAAGACACGAATTTAATACAAGACCATTATGTGTACTTGTCAACACCAGAACCGACCCCTTTTCTGGTTACAATAACTGATGGTCTTGGAATCCCAATTAACGGATCTCCATTTACAATTTCTCAAGGGAATCCCATAAGAGTATTAATTGGTAATAGTCAACCTTCAATAATGTTTCTAGATAAATCAGAGGTTGGATCTGTCAGTTCTAAAGGATTAATATTAGAAGGGATTTATGATTTCTATGTTAGTTTTAGAGTTCGATCGACAAATCATGCAGAATTTTTATCTTCTAAAGGGTTAACCGGAGCTGGAAAAATATTTAGATTAGGAAGTTTACCTCAAACGGATTTTGGAGGAATTAGAAATTTTGTATCTAGCTTTATGGCAACCGAAGATAACACTTCTGTTTCTTTGTCTGATTACGACCCAAACATTCTATTTATTAATGGAAACAACACATTAGTTACGCCTAATCAAAGTTTTAATTTAAATAAGGGAGAAAGTGTTGTTATATCTGGATATTCTATATCTCAAGCTAATCTAAATGGCTTTATAGGGGCTTTACTTACTTCTGACAAACCAATAATTGTTAACACAGGAAATCTGGCAGGAGGAATGTTAGCACAACAAGATGGTCAAGATTTCAATTTAGATCAAATTGTTCCTTTAGAACAGGTAGGAACTGAATATGTAATAATGAGAGGGAATGGCAGTAATGATTCTGAACAACCTCTAGTCATTGCTCACGAAGATAATACAGAAGTTTTTGTTAACAATCTCCCTTTCCCTATTGCAATTTTAAATGCTGGTGACTATTATCTAATCCCATCAAGTAATTTTCAAGGTACAAATTCAAACAGAAACATGTACATCAATAGTAGTAAACCTATTTTTCTTTATCAAATTGTAGCAGGTAGTATAAGTGACGCTACAAGTGGGTTTTATTTTATCCCACCTTTAAATTGCTTTTGGCAAAAAAGTGTAGATTTAATTCCAGATATTGAAAGAATTGGCCCTGTTGATAACTTTAATGGAAATATTATAATTGCTACTGAAACAGGATCAATTATAACAATTAATGATATTGTTAGCACCGCGACACCTATTCCTGTTTTAGGTAACCCAAATTGGATTACATATAAAATCCCTAATTTAACAGGAAATGTGAAAATTGAATCAACTGGAGCATTAGCAGTAGGTGTATTTGGAGCAAGTGGAAATTCTGGATATGGCGGTTATTTTTCTGGTTTTGGTAGCTTACCTAGAGATAGTGAAACAATAATATGCAGTAATGCAACTGTCGATTTGTTTGATAGAATTCCTGGAAACCCTGATACAGGAGGAACATGGTCATATAATAGTATTCCAAGAATTCCCAATAACGGACTTTTTGATCCTTTAACAGATCCTATTGGCAACTATGTATATACTTTCACTAAAACTTGTAATGGAGACACTAGAATTTTCCCTATAACTATTTCAGTTACAGAGATTCAAATAGCTCCATTTGCAGGAAACAACACTACAAAAACATTTTGCGCATCTGAAAGTCCGTTTGATTTATTTGCTCTTCTCGGCACAACAAATGCTTCTGGGAATTGGACGTTAAATGGATTACCTAGAGCAAACGGGATTATAAATCCTAGTATAGATCCAGCAGGAGATTATGTATACACAATCCCTGCAACTTCAGCTTGTGAAGCTGTTTCTACAACAGTTAATGTAAATATATATAGCTCACTACAATTAACAAATACTATTACCAACATTGAAACGTGTGATGATACTATAGATGGAGACACAAGCGGAGAATCTTTATTTACTCTAACAGACAAAGACAACCAAATAACAAATAATGCAACTGGATTAACCGTCAAATACTATGAAAATGAAATAGATGCTGAAAATGAAGCGCTAAATAATATAACATCAATAAGAGCGACAACAAGTAAAACTATCTATTTCAGATTGACAAATCCAAATGGATGTTACATCGTTTCTTCATTTAATCTAATTGTAAATCCATTACCTGTAATATCAAATGAAGTAACATTAAGTCAATGCGACACAAACAATGATGCCATTACCGATTTTAATTTAACTGAAGTAAATAGCATTATATCAACAGACACAAATTTATTTTTTAGCTATCATTTATCACAATCTGGAGCAGTCAATAACACTGCTTTAATAACTAACGAAACAACTTACACAGCTTCTAATGGTAATACCGTTTGGGCTAGAATAGAAACCACTAAAGGCTGTTTTAGAACAGCAAAAGTAAACTTAGTTGTTTCTGCTACAACTCTTACTTCAAATGATCATCTAGACATATATGAATGTGATAATTACATAAACACCAATGACCCTGAAAATGATGGCTTTGATTATTTTAATTTCAATAATACTAATGGCTCAATAAATGTAATCAATTATTTTAAAAATTTATTCCCTACAAATCAACGACCAAATCTAATTGTTACATTTTATGAGAATGAAACAGATGCTTTAGCTGAAGAAAATCAAATAACAAACATAAGTAATTACAGGAATAACACAGTTAATACTCAAACAATATGGGTAAGATTAGATAGTAATTTAAATAATGCCTGTTTTGGATTAGGACCATATTTAACTTTAAATGTAATTCCAGTTCCTGATGTTGATTTAGGCTCAAGCTTTGTATTGTGTGTAGATCCAATCACTAGCTTAGGCTCTCATATTGTAGATGCAACACCTACAACAAATGGAAGTTATTCATACACTTGGAATCCTTCAAATCCAAATACAGATAACTTAGGAAACGAAAATCATTTATTCAATATTACTCAAGCAGGAACCTATTCAGTAATTGTTACAAATAATACTACGGGTTGTCAGAATTCAGATACCATTCAAGTTATCATTTCTTCAGAACCTACCCAATTTGAAGCGAATATAATAAACCCTATTCTTTCAACAGGTCTTTCAACTATAGAAACATTCGCTTCTGGTGGTTTTGGAATTTATGAATATAGTTTAGATCAAATAGAATGGCAAACAAGCCCTATTTTTACAGATATTCCAAATGGAAGTTACATTGTATATGTAAGAGATATTCAAGGCTGTGGTATATTATCATCGAGTTCTTTGTATGCAATAACCTATCCTAATTTTTTCACACCAAATGGAGATGGATATAATGATTTTTGGAATATTTCAAATCTAGCTGAAACATTTGAACCAAAAATTTATATTTTTGACAGATATGGTAAACTAATTAAACAAATTAACCCTTATGGTAATGGATGGGATGGGACATTTAATGGACAAAACTTACCATCTACTGATTATTGGTTCAAATTAGAATACGTAGAAAATGGCACAAATAAAGAATTTAAATCACATTTTAGTTTAAAACGTTAATCATGGAAGGAACAATAAACACCGAGATAAAAAATAATATTGCTACTATTTCTTTCTTTCATCCAGCAGGAAACTCCTTCCCTAGTTCCCTTCTAAAAAAACTTTCAGATGAATTCAAAAGCTTAGGAAACTCTAACAAAATTTCAATAATTATATTAAAAAGCGAAGGAACAGGAGCATTTTGTGCTGGTGCATCTTTTGATGAATTATTGGCCGTGTCAAATCTTACAGAAGGAAGTTTGTTTTTCTCTGGTTTTGCAAATGTCATAAATGCTATGCGAAAATGCCCAAAACTTATTATTGGAAGAGCACACGGAAAAGCTGTTGGTGGTGGTGTAGGACTTTTGGCTGCTTGCGACTATGTATTTGGAACACATTCCGCAGATATCAAACTATCAGAGTTAGCTATTGGTATTGGTCCTTTTGTAATTGAACCTGCTGTAACCAGAAAAATAGGAAAAACAGCCATGTCTGAAATGACTTTAGAGCCTACAGCATGGAAACAAGCTACATGGGCATTAGAAAAAGGTCTTTTTGCTAAAATCTATCCTACTATTGACGAATTAGATTTAAACTTAAACACTTACACTAAAACACTTTCTAGCTATAACCCTGAAGCTTTATCTGAAATGAAAAAAGTTTTATGGGAAAAAACAGAAAACTGGGACACTTTGTTATTAGAAAGAGCAGCCATTTCAGGCAAATTAGTCCTATCTGATTTTACAAAAAAAGCTTTATTGCAATTCAAAAAGCAATAAAGCTTTTTGAATTTTATAACTTCCTCGTTTTTAACCAACCCGTAATACTCACTCTCTTTTGTTCTACAGGTTTTACTTCGTGTTCTAAAACATGGCTTTCAAAAACAACAACTCTCCCTTTTAAAGGGTAAATAGTAATCTCTTCATTAGGTTTATAGATAACCAATTCTCCTCCAAATTCAGGACTCCAATCTTCATGATTTAAATAACACACAATAGACAAACGTCTACTATCATCATTCTGAAAAGTATCCAAATGTCTTTTATAAAAAGTCCCTTTAGGATACAATGCATAATGAAATTCGCGCTCCCTAATGCCTAAAAAACAAGTTCTATTTAAATAGCTAGTAAAATCAGAAATTCTATCAAAAAAAACTTTCTCTGCTCCTACTGCTTCTTTTTCATCAATCCAAGAAATAAAATCACCTCTAATAGATTTTACAATTTGTTCATTAAAGACATTCCCTATTGCCGCTTTCTTAAATTCATCTTCTTCATACTTTAAAAGCAGAATATCCCTAAGATTTTCAACTTCTTTTTCTTCAAAGAAATCATCCACAATACTATATTGTTTTTCTAATAAATCTTGAACAATTTTCTCAAATACATCTTCCATTTAATGGCTTATTTTTAGAGCTACAAATATAACAGGAATTAAGTCTAATAGTTCCTTAAAATAATTATTACCTTTGCTTTTTTATATATTATGAATAAAATAAGAATTACGAAGCAATTTTCATTTGAAACAGGTCATGCTCTTTATGGGTATGATGGTAAATGTAAAAATGTTCATGGTCATAGTTACAAACTTTCTGTTACAGTAATAGGAACTCCTATTGCTGACAAAAGCAATGTAAAATATGGAATGGTTATCGATTTTGGAGATTTAAAAAAAATTGTAAAAGAAGAAATAGTTGATTTATTTGATCATGCTACTGTTTTTAACAAAAATACTCCACATATTGAACTTGCAAAAGAACTAGAAGACAGAGGTCATCATGTTATCCTTGTAGAATATCAACCTACAAGTGAAAATATGGTTATTGATTTTGCAGAAAAAATAAAAAGTAGACTACCAAAGGAAATTAAACTCTTTTCACTGAAACTTCAAGAAACAGAAACTTCTTTTGCAGAATGGTTTGCTTCTGATAATTAACAAAAATCCCTTTCAAAATTTGAAAGGGATTTTTTATTAATATGATTTTTATATTAGAATTGATATCCTATTCTAATTCCTCCAAAAATATCCGTAACGAAATCAGAACCTTTACTACCTGGATTAACAATTGTATCTAAATTATTTCCCTGTTTTGTTGATGTTTCACCATCTTTAACTTTAGTAGAAACAAAATTTAATCCTGCCTCAACACCTAAATATACTTTTTGAGCAATATAATAATCTGCTCCTGTAAAAATAGCTGCTCCAAATCTAGAATTTTTTTGTTCTGTTTTAATATAATTACCATTATCAGCAACTATTTCATCTGAATCTTTACCAAAACCAACAATCAAATCTACACCACCATAAGTAGATAGCCTATTAGAACCTGCAAAATGTTTTTCAACACCTACCTTAAAAGAATTATTGTTATTATTAGTATTTCTAATACCATTCACAACAAAAGGATTATCAACTGTAGAAGTTAACTCATCTTTTTCATTATCAATGCTCACGCCTAATCTAAGACCTATATCTTCTTTTAAAAAGTATCTAAACTTAAGAAGTCCACCTCCTAAATTAAAATTAGCATTATTTAAACCACCTGTCAAACCTACTTCAGTTGTTACAGTTCCTTCTAAAGGTTTGTAAGATGTCGATTCCTCTTGAGCGTTTATAAAATTAAACACTGTCAACGCAAAAGCGCATAAAACGATTTTTTTCATTTAGATTTTAAGTTTTAAATATTGTTTGTCCTGCAAACATACTTTATTCTCTAATATTATAATAATTTTATGCACTTTTTTTTCAAACTACATGTTTTTTAGTTTCTTATCTGTTTAAAATTACTCCTTTAATTCTCTTACTCCCATGTTATACAAAGTAAACACTTGCATATCAACATGTTCTTGAATAATTGCACTTACTGATTTCCCAGCACCATGCCCAGCATTTACATCAATACGAATTAAAACAGGATTATCCCCTGTTTGTTTCGCTTGTAGTTCCGCAGCAAATTTAAAACTATGCGCTGGAACAACTCTATCATCATGATCACCAGTCATTACCAATGTAGCTGGATATTTTGTTCCTGCTTTCACATTATGCACAGGAGAATATGCTTTTAAATAGTCAAACATTTCTTTACTCTGCTCTGAAGTTCCGTAATCATAAGCCCAACCAGCTCCTGCTGTAAAAGTATGATAGCGTAACATATCTAAAACACCAACACCTGGCAACGCTACTTTTATTAAATCTGGACGTTGAGTCATAGTAGCTCCAACAAGCAAACCTCCATTTGATCGTCCAGAAATTGCTAAATAATCAGATGTTGTATATTTTTCTTTTATTAGATATTCTGCAGCAGCAATAAAATCATCAAAAACATTTTGTTTTTGCATTTGAGTTCCTGCATCATGCCATTTTTTACCATATTCACCACCACCACGTAAGTTTGCAACAGCATAAACACCTCCATTTTCTAACCAAACAGCATTAGCAATACTAAAACTAGGTGTTAAACTAATATTGAATCCTCCATAGCCATATAACATTGTTGGATTTTTACCATTTAACTCAATTCCTTTTTTATATGTAATAATCATAGGAATTTTTGTCCCGTCTTTTGAAGTATAAAAAATCTGCTTTGATTCATAGTCTTCCGATTTAAAATCCACATTTGGTTTTTGGTATACTACTGATTCTCCAGATTTTGGATCAAAAGAATAAATTGTTCCAGGAGTTGTATAATTTGTAAAAGAAAAATATAAAGTAGCATCTTCTTTTCTTCCACCAAAACCACCAGCAGAACCTATTCCTGGTAATTCAATATCTCTCACTAATTTTCCGTCGTAATCATATTGTTTAATATATGACACTGCATCTTTAATATATTTAGCAAAAATATAATTACTCCCTGTTGAAATAGATAAAACATTTTCAGTTTCTGGAATAAAATCAACCCAATTAGCTTGTTTAGGGTTTGACAAATCAAAAGTCACTACACGTTGATTAGGCGCATTATAATTAGTAGACAAATAAAATTTTGTTCCTATATTATCAATTACACCATTATCACTATCAAAATTATTTACAATATTTACTATTGGACCATTTTTTACTAAATCTTTATAGTACAACTCATTTCCTGAAGTTGAATTAGATCCTGAGATAATTAAATAGTTTTCATCCTCGGTAACATATCCACCAACATATCTTCTTTTTTCATTTTGTCCAAAAATCAACTGATCTTCTTTTTGAGAAGTTCCTAACTTATGAAAATACAGTTTATGCTGATCTGTTTTCGCAGATAGCTCACTCCCTTTTGGTTTATCATAACTTGAATAATAAAATCCTTCATTTTTATACCAAGAAACACCACTAAACTTAATATCTACAATAGTATCTCCTATTATTTCTTTTGTTTCTGCGTTTAAAACAACTACTTTTCTCCAATCACTTCCGCCTTCAGAAATAGCATAAGCTACTAAAGAACCGTCTTTTGAAAAATTAACACCTCCTAAAGATGTAGTTCCGTCTTTTGAAAACGTATTTGGATCTAAGAAAATTTCTTCTTTTCCTGCCTCATTCTTTCTGTATAAAACAGATTGATTTTGCAAGCCATCATTTTTATAAAAATAAGTGTAATTCCCTTCTTTAAATGGAGCTGAAATTTTTTCATAATTCCATAATTTTTCCATTCTTTCTTTCAATTCTTTTCTAAATGGAATTTTTTCTAAGTATCCGAAAGTAACTTCGTTTTGAGCTTTTACCCAAGCTTCTGTTTCTGCACTTCTATCATCTTCAAGCCATCTATATGGGTCTTGAATTTGTTCTCCAAAATAAGTGTCTAAAGTATCTACTTTTTTAGTTTCAGGATATGTAACACTCATGTCTACAATTTCTTTAGGTTCTTCTTTCTTACAAGCAACAAAAGCAGTCGCGACTAAGAGTAAGGTTAAGCTTTTTTTCATTTATTAATTTTTAAGTTGTTTTACAAAAATAAGGGTTTTAAATGTTAAGTTATGTTAAAAAAAACCTCTGAAAATTCAGAGGTTTAAAAAGGGTGTTCTAAAACTTAATCTACCACGACCGGAAAACTCACTTCAGCATCAGTAGAGCCACCTGCATTTGTTATATCTCCATTTGAAACTCCATTTGCTGACTTATTTGGCAGATGTCTTAAAGTCACTGTTAGATTTCCAGTTGAACCAGATGTTCCTGCAACAAGACTAAACTCAAGACCTATTGGTTTTCCATTTGCATCAACATTTAATGCATCATACGTTATATTCCCAATACTTGCAGGTAATTGATAAAAAACCTGATGATCTTGTCCTTCTGCTTCTACCTCTTCTGTTATATTTCCTACTGGATTCTCTAATTCGTTTAAAAACTCAACACTTCCAGTATAACTTTCACCTGCAACTAAATTCCCTCCCGTTAAAATATATTCTGGAGGATTTGGACCATCTCCGTCTAAATCGGT
Source organism: Flavobacterium sp. 316 (assembly GCF_000967805.1). NCBI lineage: Bacteria > Pseudomonadati > Bacteroidota > Flavobacteriia > Flavobacteriales > Flavobacteriaceae > Flavobacterium > Flavobacterium sp. 316. The sequence continues at coordinate 390,967 of NZ_JYGZ01000005.1, read as the reverse complement.
TGATTTCATAACAATACTTGACGAGTTACTACTTAATAAAGTTATTTGAACAGTAGTTATAACTTCTTCTTCATTTACAGGCGCAGGAGAATCATCATTTGAACACGATGTTAGAAATAAAAATGATGAAATAAAAAGTGCTGAAAATTTTAAATTATTTTTCATAATTTGATTCTTTAATGTTTTTTAAAAATTTAATTTAATTTGAAATTGAAAATTCCTACCTAACTCGTCAACAAAAAAACGTTGCCTATTTAGATAATCTCTATATGTTGTGTTTAATATATTTTGAACAGAAAATGTAGTTGTTAAACTATTTTTTTTACTAATTTTAAAAGTCATTTCATTAGAAAAATGCAATAAATGATACCCCTTTGGAGGAGAGCTTATATCTACTAAAACAGGAGTTAGTACATCATCAACAATAATATTAGTATTAAAATTATTATTTGGGTATTGAGTTTGACGAAAAACCAATTCGCTTTTTAACTCCATAATCCAGTTATGCCAATCTTCTTTTCTATATTGAATTTTATTATTTAACGAAAAAGGAGGTATATCGATTAAATCTTCTTTATCCGATAAATTTCTTCCGCTTACATAAGCAAAACTAGCTTCATGAGAAAAATGTTCAGAAATTTTCCAATCTGAATTAAAATCAATCCCTACTAGCAAAGCATCAGATTGCTCAAATTCCCAAACAGGAAAAGCACCCCTAATTGTCGTTTCAAATCCTATAGGTCGCAAATACATAAAATTTGAAATATGATTTACAAATGGATTAACCTGAAAAACAAATGATTTCCAATTTTTCTTTAAAGTTGTATTCACTTTAAAAGCTTGCTCTCTCTTTAAACGTAAATCTCCTAGTTCAATTTGACCAGTAGAATGATGCAATCCATCACTAAACAACTCTGAAGGATTTGGATTTCTAGACGCTAAACTCAAATTAACCAACCACTCAATGTCATGATGGAATTGCTTTCTTAATCCTATACTACCTGTCAAATTATGATAATTAAATCGTGGCTTAGTCAACCATTGATTTCCTTCTTCACCAACAATAAAATTTGAAAACATAGCATTATATCCACGTTCTTCCCATCTAGATTTTAAATAATATTTGGTTGCTTCAATAGTAGTAAAATCATATCGCAAACCTGATTCTAAAACAAGAGAATTATTAATCGAATAACTAGCAATTCCATAATATCCAAAATCTAATTTTTCATAACTTGGAATAAGTGGACGAATTCCTGTATTTGGATTTGCAAAATTATTTTGATACCCAAAATTAACCCCAGTTTTCAATTTCCAATCTTCGAAAGATGTTTTATAATCAATTAGAAAAGTATGTGTTGCTAGCTGTAAGTCTAAAGCTGCCTTATTATTAGCGCTACCCCTTCTCACATCAAATTCTAATCTATTATTAAATTGAAAAGCATATTGAAAATCTAAAGAACTAGCATCATTTATCCATTGTTGATAATTTAACTTAACTAAATGATGTTGTACTTCTTGTTTCGGAGCATCTAAATCATAAGTAAAATTACCTTTTACACTAGGAACTTTATTCGTAATTGAATTGTACAAATCATTTACATTACCAATATGAGATGCCTTTATAATCCCAATTTGTGCATTGTAAAAACTATACATAACATTGAAATTATATTTTTCTTTAGCATATCGAATACTTCCTGAAAAATTTTGTTCTCTATTACCTGAATTTGAAAGAATATAATTTGGTGTTTCTCTATCTCCTAAATACTTAAAAGTCCCTAAGGCATTCCAACTCCATCCATACACATTCCCCTTTTGAATGTTTGAACTTATGCTTCCTCCTCTTCCATTAGATGCTACACCTAAAATTGTTTTTCCTACCAAAGTATCTTTTCGGATTATTTGAGGTTCAACAATAACAACTCCTCCAATAGCATCTCCTCCATATTGCAAAGCAGAAGCACCTTTAATGACGGTAATTTTACCTGCGGAATTTACATCAAAATTTGGAGCATGCTCTGTTCCCCACTGCTGATCTTCCAAACGAACATTATCATTAATAATTGGCACTCTAGTACTATGCAATCCATTAATAACAGGCTTTACAATTGTACTTCCTGTTTTCAAAATAGAAACTCCAGAAATCTCTTTTAATGCATCACCCAGTGTTTGACTACTATATTTTTCAATAATTTTACCTTTTATAACTTGCTCATTACTACTTTCACTCTTAGTATTTTTACTTTGTTGAACAGAAATAGCATCAAGTTTAACAACATCAGGAAACAATTGACGATTAATAGTCAAACCTATTGTAAGATTTATCATTTCATCAATAGGCTTATAACCTATATATGAAATATACATTTTTTGATTTCCTTGTGGAACATCTTTTAAAACATAAGTACCATCAATAGATGTTGAACTTGTTTTATTAGCAATATGGATATGGACATCTCTTAAAGGCAAACCATTTTCATCAGTAATAACTCCACTGATAGTCAGTTGAGAAAAACTTAAATAACTTACAAATAAGAAAAATAAGATATAATTGAATCGCATTTTCTTAGTTTAAAAATATAAACACACCGTATTATTTTTAATAATACTATTAAGAACACATTTTAAGGTAAAGTCTTTTTAATGACTACCTTCTATAAGTTGCTATTATAACAACTTAATAACTATAACCATTTAAATATTGTTTTTGAAATCTATTAAAGATAAACAAAACAGATTTAAAAGTATACCATGATGAAAAACAAGCTTTTTTACTTGAATTGTCATTTGCATATCATCAAAATATTGGTTAATAGGGTTTTAGTATATTAAATTAATGTGGGAGGACCTCTTAAATAGAATGAGTTTCTATTAAGAATAGTAATATTATTATTATTACTATATAGGTAAGGAATTTCTAAAACAGGAGGAAATAACGAGTATGTAAAAATTTCAGGAGAAAGAAAACTTGCAAACTTGAAATCACAAACAGGACAACTTTCTTTATCTGAAATAATTTTAGCAAATACACCTTTCGATTCTTCAGAAGAAATCGATTTTATTTCTTTATGACTATGATGAGAAAAAGTATGAAGTGACTGATAGCTAACAGCAAATAAAACTGACAGCATCAATATAAAGTTCACTATTACTATTTTTTTCTTCATTAACGACAAATATACTAAGTTTTATTGAAGAGTTTGTTTTATAAAAATTTTTTATGAAATAAAAATGAGATATTTTTGTCATACAACAATAAACACAAAAATTATTATGAAAAAATTATCTCTCCTAGTATTAGGCTTACTTTTCTTCTCTTGTAGCAGTGACGATTCAAATGACACTCCAGATGACAGTTCAAATACTGTTGCATTTTTCAAGGCTAATCTTACCAATTTAAGCGTAAACTACACTCAAGACAATAGCAATTCACCATCACATTTCAATCAATTTATTGTTGGATACAGTGGTAATGGCTCAAACAAGTCATTTTATTATAGTTCAACTATGGAGCCTTTGGGTCTTAACGACTATCCTTCATTAGACATTACATTACATCATATGTATCAATCAACAGATGAAAGCACAGAAACAACCAGTTTTAACACTATTTTTAGTAACAAACCAACTAACTTCATTACATCAGACCAAGACTTTAACTGGACAAAAGGTGTTAGTGTTACTTACACAGACAACAATGGTGACTCATACTCTACCCTAAGCGGAAGCCAAACTGGAAGTACTATTAATTATACTTCAACCGTTGCAGGAACAAATAGCCTTACAGGATTACAAACACAAACTGTTTCTGGAACTGTAGCTTGTAAATTATACAAAGATAGTGACCCCTCAATTATAATTAACCTAACATCTGGTTCTTTTAAACTAGTTTTTCAAGAATATGATTAAAACTTCAATAGACATTAATAAAAAGAGGCTTTGTTTAAAAAAACAAAGCCTCTTTTTATACAAGTTTTAAATTACACCAAACTATTTGCCACTAAATATTCTGCAATTTGAATAGTATTTGTAGCTGCGCCTTTTCTTAAATTATCAGCAACAATCCACATATTTACAGTATTTGGTTGGCTTTCATCTCTACGAATTCTTCCCACAAAAACATCATCTTTCCCTTCTGCATACAAAGGCATTGGAAAAGTAAACGTATCCGTATTGTCTTGAACTGTCACCCCTGAAGTAGCATGCAAAATCTGACGAACTTCAGCAACATCAAAATCATTTTCAAATTGAACATTAACTGCTTCACTATGACCACCAACAACAGGAATTCTAATAGCAGTAGCTGTTACAGCAATAGTTCTATCATTAAGAATCTTTTGAGTTTCACGCACTAGTTTCATTTCCTCTTTTGTATAACCGTTTTCTTCAAAAACATCACATTGAGGAATTGCATTTCTATGAATCTGATATTTATAAGCCATTTCACCCTTAACATCAGAATACTCATTTTCTAACTGTTGTACTGCTTTAACACCAGTTCCTGTAATTGACTGATAAGTAGACACCACAACACGTTTAATTTTATATTTTAAATGTAATGGAGCTAAAGCCATTACCATTTGAATTGTTGAACAATTTGGATTTGCAATAATTTTATCCTCTTTTGTCAAAGAACTTGCATTTATTTCAGGAACCACTAATTTTTTTGTAGCATCCATTCTCCACGCTGAAGAATTATCTATAACAGTTGTCCCTACTTCGGCAAACTTTGGAGCCCAAATCAAAGAAGTTTCTCCGCCTGCAGAAAATAGAGCAATCTCTGGTTTCATATCCACAGCTGTTTGCAATCCAACTACTTTATAAGTTTTCCCATTCCATTCCACTTCTTTACCAACAGATTTTTCTGAGGCAACAAGAATTAATTCAGTTACTGGAAAACCTCTTTCTTTTAATACTTTAAGCATTATTTCGCCTACCATTCCGGTAGCACCTACTACGGCAACTCTCATTTTTTTAAAATTTAATATTACAAAAGTATATAATATTCTTTTGTTCTATCCTTGAAATTACAAATTTCACAAAATTTAAACAAAACAAACTATTTTATAAAAAAGAACCCCGAAAATATCGGGGTTTAGTTAGAATATATAATGTAGCGGTAATCTATTTTTTTAATAAATCTCTAATTTCTGCCAACAATTCTTCTTGAGTTGGACCTGCTGGAGCTGGAGCCGCTTCTTCTTTCTTCTTCATTGCATTCACTCCTTTAACAATCATAAACATCACAAAAGCAACAATAACGAAATCAATTACATTTGTTAGAAACTCCCCCCATAAAACAGCAACTTCTCCTTCTAAAACACCTTCTGCATTTGCAACACCTTCATGAATAACAAACTTCATTTCTTTAAAATCTGATTTAAAAATCAAACCAATTAACGGAGAGACAATTCCTCCTGTAAAAGAAGAAACTACTTTATTAAAAGCAGCACCCATAACGAAACCTACAGCTATATCAACTAGGTTTCCTTTCATTGCAAAATCTTTAAATTCTTTTAACATACCTAAAAAATTTTTTGGATTAATTATCACGAAGATAATAATTTTTTAACATTTCATTTAATTTTTATAATAGACTCTTTTTACCCGTTTTGAAATTCCTGTTAAAACTTCATAAGCAATTGTGTCTATTGCCTTTGCAATCTCAGTCACTTTAAGATAATCTCCAAAAACAATTACTTCATCACTCGGTTTACAATCTATATTTGTTACATCAACCATCATCATATCCATGCAAATATTACCTAAAATAGTAGCTTTTTGATTTTTTATCAAAACGTATCCTTTCTCATTTCCCCAAGCTCTTCTAATTCCATCAGCATAACCTATTGGAATTGTAGCCACACGTATTTCTTGATCCACTCTATATTTCCTGCTATAACCAATACTTTCTCCTTCTTTAATTATCCTGATTTGAGAAATAACACTCTTCAGCGTACTCACATTTTGAAGATTACTATTTTCAATTTGAGAATTTCCAACTCCATATAACCCAATTCCCAAACGAACCATTTCTAACTGCATATTACTATAATTAAAAATCCCTGAAGTATTCAATATATGTCGAATAGGTTTTATTTCTAATGCATTAATAACTTCATTAGAATAATCAGTAAAACGACTAAATTGTAGCTTTGTAAAGTCATCAAACGAAGTATCATCTGAAGCCGCTAAGTGAGAAAAAACACTTTTAATTTGAACAAAATTATTATTTTTTAAAAGAGAAATTAATTCTGGTAATTGAGCTTCTTCAAAACCAAGTCTATGCATTCCTGTATCCAACTTAATATGTATAGGATAAGACGCAATATTTTTCTCTTTCACTAATTTTAAAAAAGCTTTCAATCCTGTAATTGAATATATCTCTGGTTCTAAATCATAAGCAATCATAGCATTAAAACTACTATTTTCAGGATTTAAAACCATAATAGGCAATTTTATTCCTGCTTTCCTAAGTTCAATTCCTTCATCTGCAAAAGCAACTCCTAAATAATCTACTTTATTATGTTCTAAAAGCTTTGCTATTTCAAAACCTCCATTGCCATAACCAAAGGCCTTAACCATAACCATTATTTTAGTTGTTGACTTCACCTTCGATTTATAAAAATTAAGATTGTGAACTATTGCATCAAGATTTATTTCAAGTACTGTTTCATGATTTTTTTCTTCTAACAAAACAACAATTTCATCGAAGTTAAAACTACGTGCACCTTTAATTAATATTGTTTCATTCTGAAATGATTCCGTATTAAATTGCTTTAAGAATTTAGCTGTTGAATGAAAAGAAATCACATTTGGTAATTCTTTTAAATATTTAGAAATAGTCTCTCCAATAACAATAACCCTATCAATTTTATTGTTTTGAATAGCTAATGCTACTTTCTTATACAACTGTTCAATTGGCAAACCTCCTTGAAAAATATCTGAGAGAATGATTGTTTTTTTCTGATATTGCTTTTGCTGTTCTAAAAAATCCAATGCCATTTTCAAAGACTGATAATCAGAAGAATAAGAATCATCAATCAAAACACAATTATTTATTCCTTTTTTAGCCTGTAATCTAATCTCAACAGGATATAGATTCTGAACACTGTTAATAATAGTTTGAACATCAACATTTAAATATAACAAAACAGAAATACAATGCATTGCATTTGACAAAGAAACAGCATCTTCAAATGGAATTGTAACACAAAAAGAATTACCGTTATAAAAAACATTCAACTTCGTTACACCATCATCCTTTTCTGCAATTTTTTCAGCATACACAGTCGCTTCATTATCAATAAAACTCCAAGTAAAAACAGCATTAACAATGTGTTTTTCAACTTCTTCATTTTTTTGAAGTACAACAACTTCACAATTTTTAAAAAGCCTTACTTTTTCAGCTATTTTTTCAGATTGATTCTCAAAGCCATCATCATGAGCCGTTCCAATATGAGTAAAAACGCCTATATTGGGCTGAATAATTGCTGCTAATTTTTCCATTTCTCCTTTTTGAGAAATTCCTGCTTCAAAAATTCCCAAATTATGATTTTCATTAGCTCCAAAAATAGATAATGGAACACCTACTTGTGAATTATAACTTTTCGGACTCCTTACTATTGAATAATGTGAACTTAATAAAAAATTCAACCATTCCTTCACTATTGTTTTCCCATTACTTCCTGTAATACCTATCACAGGAAAATGAAACAACTTTCTATAATATTTTGCTGTTTGTTGTAGTGCTAATGTTGTATCAGAAACAATTAAAAAAAGAGCTTTATCTTTAACATCATTAGGAATATGATCTACAACAAAGCACCTAACACCACTTTCTATAAGTTCCCCAATATAAGCGTGAGCATCATGGTTTTGACCTTTCAAAGCAAAAAACAATGTCCCAGAATTATTTTGCATAGATCTACTATCAATTGAAATATTCTCAATGATAAAGTCTTCAAAATCACCACTAATTTGTGCTGTAATTTCGGTAATTATACTTAAAATAGAAAAAGTCATTTATAATTTCCCTTCTTTATTTTCTTTCATTGCTTTAAAGAAAGCCGCACGACTCAAAGGTTCATACTCTTCCGTTTCACCTAACAAAACCAATTTACTATCTTGTGATTTTCTAAAACTATAATTAGCCAAGTTCCCTGTTCTAGTACAAACAGCATGAACTTTAGTTACATATTCTGCAGTTGCCATTAAGTTAGGCATTGGCCCAAAAGGATTCCCTTTAAAATCCATATCTAACCCAGCTACAATTACTCGTATACCACTATTTGCCAAATCATTACAAACTGAGACAATCTCATCATCAAAAAATTGTGCTTCATCAATACCTATAACATCACAACCTTGTGCTAAAATACGAATATTCCCTGCAACAGGAACCGGTGTAGATCGTATTTCATTTGCATCATGAGACACAACCAATTCGTCATGATAGCGAGTATCTACGGCTGGTTTAAATATTTCTACTTTCTGTTTGGCAAATTGCGCTCTTTTTAAACGTCGAATTAATTCTTCAGTTTTTCCTGAAAACATAGACCCACAGATAACTTCTATCCAGCCAAATTGTTCAGATTGATTTACGGTATTTTCTAGAAACATTTTGTATCTTTCGGTCGATTAATATTATTTTCTGTTACTTTTGTAAACAGAACAAATTTATTAAAAAACCAACCATATATTCAATTTCTATTCTATAAAGTTATGAAGAAAAAATTAGAAGCCGAATTAATCAGCATAGCACATCGCGTTTTAAAACTAAAAAATCGTTCTGAAACCAAACAATTACAGTTAGAAGCCAAGAAGATATACGAAATGTTAACTGTTCTCTCTTTTTATGAAGATAATTTTGAAACTCTAAAAAATGAAATTTCACAAGAAGAACTTGAAACAAAATTAGAAAACCCTATTGTTTCTAACAATATAGAAGTCCACACAAAAGCAGAAAACGACATTATACCTGTTCAAGAAACAGAAAACAATACGACAAAAAAACAATTTGAAGAACCTAAACCTTCTGAAGAGAAAAAAGAAGAAATTCAAAAAGAAGAAAATAATGGAACCGCTCAGCCAGCATTATTTGATGGTGTTCTTATAGAAGATTACAAAGAAGTCGACTTTGTAAAAGTAGAAGAAGTTCCAAAAGAAGTTGAAAAAATAGCCGATTTAACTTTTGAAAAAGCAGTAGAAACAATTGCAGAACCTGTTCAAGAAGAAACAAAAATCATAGAAAAAGAAAAAACTTCTAACGTTGTAAATGAAGAGCCTAAAACTATGTCTCTAAATGATCGACTTACAAGAGGAATCAATATTGGATTAAACGACAGGATTGCCTTTGAAAAAAAACTATTTGGCGGAAATCCAGACGATCTTAATCGTGTTCTTTCACAATTGAATACATTTGATTCTTTTGAAGAAGTAAAAGGATTCATAAATGATTTTATAAAACCAGATTACAACAATTGGGATGGAAAAGAAGAATATGAAACTCGTTTTTTAGAAATAATAGAAAAAAAATTCAACTAAAAAATGAATAAATATCTAAGAATAGCATATTGGATTTTTACAGCACTATTTTGTGCTTTAATGCTATATTCTGCTAATATGTACCTTAGTAATTACGAAATGGTAAATGGCTTTTTTGTAAATTTAGGCTACCCTACATATCTAATATACCCACTAGCTATTTTAAAAATAATTGGTGTAATTACAATACTTACAAACTTTAATAAAACATTAAAAGAATGGGCTTATGCTGCTTTCTTCTTTGAAATCATTTTAGCATTTTTTGCACATTATATGATAAAAGATGGAGGGCAAAAAACTGCACTTATTGCAATGATTTTATTATTGACTTCCTATTTTTTATATAAAAAAACAAGAAAATAAAGAAAAGAAAATGGGTAAATTATTCCTTGTACCTACACCTATAGGTAATCTAGACGACATGACTTTTAGAGCGATTAAAACACTCAATGAAGTCGATTTAATCCTAGCAGAAGACACGCGAAATAGTGGAAAATTATTAAAACATTTCGAAATTACCACACAAATGCATAGTCACCATATGCATAACGAACATAAAACAGTAGAAAACTTAGTCCAAAGAATGCAAGCAGGCGAAACCATCGCTTTAATCAGTGATGCTGGAACACCTGCCATTTCTGACCCAGGCTTTCTATTAACCCGAGCTTGTGTAGAAAATGGAATTGAAGTAGAATGCTTACCCGGAGCAACAGCCTTTGTTCCTGCTCTAGTAAACAGCGGGCTACCAAATGATAAATTTGTTTTTGAAGGATTTCTTCCCGACAAAAAAGGAAGACAAACTCGTTTTCTAGCCTTAGCTGAAGAAACTAGAACCATGATATTCTACGTTTCTCCTCACAAACTAAATAAAACACTAGCAGAATACATTCAATATTTTGGAGAAGACAGACGTGTTTCTGTTTCTCGAGAAATTTCAAAATTACACGAAGAAACAGTTCGTGGAACAGCAGTAGAAGTACTACAACATTTTGAAACAAAACCAGCAAAAGGAGAAATTGTAATATGTGTTGCAGGAAAGAGCATGAAATAATTATATTATCATTTTACAAAATTAAAGAAAAGAGGCTTAACTTTTTTTGTCCATTCAAAGGTCATAACTCCAAACCAGATAAAGCGAAGTATTAAAGGCTATATGACATAAGACCACATTCTAATTATCATTATCTAACCCCAAATCAAGCTCATCTATAATCAGAGAACTTGAAGAAAAGATGGAAGAATTATAATAAAAAAGATAACTATGAAAAAGTAGTTGTATAGTAAATTTAGGATTAAAAATTATATTTGTATAGCTAAAGCAGGATTAATTTAATAATCTGTATAGTTATTTTAGGACGAGTCAAAGACGGTGATACTCCCTATCAACCCCGTATATACCCCTTATCAAAGTCGTAGTTGTGGTACCCCATGACTTATTTTCTTTTGCGGTTTTTAGTAAAAAATAAGTGAATGACAACAAAAAATTAAACTTACAATAGACATTCTCCTCACAAAACATTCAGAAAAAAATAGTCCTATACGACCAGTTTCTGTAACTTTGTTTTCAAAAAAAAAAACAAAATATGACAACACACAATGTAATAACAACCTGGAAAGGAAAAATGCAATTTGAATCCACTAACCCAAGTGGAGAAACCATTACAATTAACGCTAGTCAAGAAAATGGAGGAGAAGGAGAAGGCTTAAGACCAAAAGCATTAATGCTTTCCGCTCTAGCAGGTTGCTCAGGACTAGATATTGCATCATTAATTGAAAAAATGAAACTAAAGGTAGACCATTTCAAAATAGAAACAAATGCAGATCTTACAGAAGAACATCCTAAAACATACAGTAAAGTATTGGTAGAATACCATTTCTTTGGGAATAATTTAAATGAAGTCAAATTAAAGAGAGCAGTAGGTTTATCCGTAGATAAATATTGCGGAGTTATGGAAATGTTTCGTCAGTTTACCACTGTTGAAACCAAAATTCATTATCACAACACTTTATAAAAATTCAAAAAAAGTGCTATTATTACATCAATTCATATTTATTTGTAATAAACAAATCCACATATAAGCCAAAATAAATTTAAAATTCAAAACCATGCGCTGGAACCTAAAATCAAAACCACAAAAAAACAAAATACAAACCTTACAAAAAGCACTTCATGTTGATGAAATTATTGCAATCCTACTACTTCAAAGAGGTATTGAAACTTACGAACAAGCCAAAGCTTTTTTTCGACCTACACTAAACGATTTACACAATCCATATTTAATGAAAGACATGGATAAAGCTGTTGAACGAATAGAAAAAGCAATTACAGATAATGAAAACATCATGATATTTGGCGATTATGATGTAGATGGAACCACAGCCGTATCACTAGTATCAAGCTACCTAAAAACATTACAACCCAACATTGCAACTTACATTCCAGATCGTTATACTGAAGGATATGGAATATCATACAAAGGAATTGATTTTGCAGAAGACAATAACATTACACTAATTATAGCATTAGACTGCGGCATTAAATCTATTGACCATATAAATTATGCTAAAGAAAAAAAAATAGACTTTATAATTTGCGATCATCACAGACCTGGAAACACACTACCCGATGCAGTAGCTATACTAGACCCTAAACGCGAAGACTGTTTATACCCTTATGACGAACTTTGCGGTTGTGGCATCGGCTTTAAACTCATACAAGCTCTTGGACAAAATCGCAATCAAACCATCGAAAATTTCATACCATACCTAGACTTAGTTGCAACAGCAATTGCAGCCGACATTGTTCCAATGACAGGAGAAAACAGAATCTTAGCAAAATTTGGAATGGAAGTCATAAACACAAATCCAAGACCAGGAATTAAAGCCTTAATTCAAAACAGAAAAAAACAAACACTAACCATAACAGATGTAGTTTTTATTGTTGCTCCCAGAATTAATGCAGCAGGGAGAATAAAACACGGTAATTATGCTGTTCAATTACTAACAGAATTTAACTTAGAACAAGCTACAGAATTTGCATCAGAAATTGAAGAATTCAACACAAACAGAAAAGGACTAGACAAACAAATCACAAAAGAGGCCTTGTCACAAATTGAAGAAAACAAAGAACAAGATCGATTTTCTACAGTTGTATATCAAGAAAATTGGCATAAAGGTGTTATTGGAATCGTAGCCTCTCGTTTAGTCGAAAACTATTACCGCCCCACTGTAGTTTTTACAAAAAGTGGAGATAAATTAGCCGCATCCGCACGTTCTGTTCGCGATTTCGATGTCTATAATGCCTTAGAAGCATGCTCAGAACATTTAGAGCAATTCGGCGGTCACATGTATGCTGCTGGAATGACCTTAAAAGAAGAAAATTACAAAAACTTTAAAGAAGCATTTGAAAAAACAGTTAAAAACACCATACACCCCAATCTACTGATCCCAGAAATAACAATTGATACAGAAATTAACTTTTCAGACATTACACCAAAACTCATTCGTATAATAAAACAATTTGAACCGTTTGGTCCACAAAATATGCATCCAGTCTTTATGTCTTCCAATTGTCACGACACAGGTTATGGTAAAACTTTAGGAAGCGAAGAAGAACATTTAAAACTATTTGTTAAACAAGATAATGAAGAAGCTATCGCAGGAATCGGCTTTGGATTAGGAAAACACTTATCTTTGACACAAAATAAAAAACCATTCCAAATAGCATATATTTTAGATGAAAACGAATGGAACGGAAAAACTAGCTTACAAATAAACATAAGAGCAATAAAAGCTTAAAAATGAAGAAAAAAGATCCGTATGCAGCATTACGTTTTAAAGAATTTCGCTTTTTTTTAAGCATGCGTTTTGCCATGGTTTTTGCATGGTCAATGCAATTTGTTATTATAGAATGGGAAGTATATAGCCTCACAAAAAACCCTTTATCATTAGGAATAATTGGCTTAATGGAAATCATTCCAGCCGTTTCAATGGCACTATTTGCAGGACATATTGTTGATCAAAGTGAAAAAAAAGGACTCCTAATAAAATGTCTTTTAGGATTTTCCATAATTAGCTTAGGTCTATTTTTAATAACAATTCCCAGTATTGTTAATTCACTTTCCATAAACAATATATTAACAATAATTTACATTTTAGTCTTTTTTGGCGGACTAGTCAGAGCCTTTATTGGTCCAACTGTGTTCTCTTTATTATCTTTAATAGTTCCAAAAAAAAATTACCCAAATGCTGCCACATGGAGTAGCTCCACATGGCAATTAGGTTCCATGTTTGGTCCAGCCTTAGCTGGAGTTTCTATTGGATTAATTGGAGTACATTGGTCCATGTGTTTAGTATTTACTTGTACATTATTTGCATTAATTAGTCTAATACAAATTTCAAAAAAACCAATCTTAAATCCTAAAATTGGAGAACCAATCATGCAAAGCTTAAAAGAAGGCGTTCGCTTTGTGTTTAAAAATAAAACAATATTAGGAGCTATTTCATTAGACATGTTTGCAGTATTATTTGGAGGAGCTGTTGCTCTATTACCCATTTTCGCACAAGACATTTTAAAAGTTGGCTCAGAAGGTTTTGGAATACTTAGAGCAGCGCCCGCAGTAGGATCTATTCTTACCATGATTATTGCAGCTTATGTGTCTTTGAATAAAAATGCAGGAGTTAAGTTACTAACTTCCATATTCATTTTTGGAGTAAGCATTATCGTTTTTGGAATATCCGAAATATTTTGGATCTCTGTAGTTGCCTTATTCTTAAGCGGTGTTGCCGATGGTGTATCTGTTGTAATAAGAAACACTATACTACAATTACACACGCCTGACAATATGAGAGGAAGAGTTTCATCTGTAAACTCTATTTTTGTAGGTTCTTCAAACGAACTTGGCGCTTTTGAAAGCGGACTTACCGCAAAATTAATGGGAGTAGTTCAAGCAGTTGTTTTTGGAGGTTGTATGACTATTGGAACAGTAATAACAACAGCATTAATAGCTCCTTCTTTTAGAAATTTAGATTTAGAAAAAGAAGTAGAAGAATTAGAAAAAGAAAACTAGCTCTTATTATATTCTTTCAACTCAAATATTTCCCCATCAAAAACTCCATATGTAAAATAACCAATCCAATCGCCTAGATTAGCATATTTAGATTTTTCACCAACATCAACAATCATAGGCAAATGACGATGTCCAAAAATAAAATAATCATAATGTTTGTATTCCAATTTTCTTTTTGCATATTGAACCAGCCATTCATTCTCCTCTCCAAGAAACTTAACATCCTCAGCTCCCGAAATTAATTTGTTTTTAACAGAAAGATATTGAGCTAATCGGACACCAATATCAGGATGCAACCAACGAAACAGCCATTTTGAAAAAGGATTAGTAAACACCTTCTTCATCCTCTTATATCCTTTATCTCCAGGACCTTTACCATCTCCATGACCTATTAAAAAAGTTTTCCCATTAAAAACAAATTCTTTATTATCATGATAAACAGGAATATTTAATTCTTTCTGAAAGTAATCATCCATCCATAAATCATGATTTCCAACAAAAAAATAAATAAGAATTCCAGAATCTCTTATTTCAGCTAATTTTCCTAAAACCCTAATAAATCCTTTTGGAACAACTGTTTTATAT
This sequence comes from Flavobacterium sp. 316, assembly GCF_000967805.1. NCBI lineage: Bacteria > Pseudomonadati > Bacteroidota > Flavobacteriia > Flavobacteriales > Flavobacteriaceae > Flavobacterium > Flavobacterium sp. 316. The sequence continues at coordinate 375,764 of NZ_JYGZ01000005.1, read as the reverse complement.
TCAAACCAAAAATCAAATAAATCACCCAACAAAAAAATAACATCAGCATCTTTTTTCACTTGATCTAACCAAGCAATAAACTTCAATTCTCTTAAAAAACTTTCTTCAGAGTTAGGTGCACCAAAATGTTGATCAGAAGCAAAATAAATCTTCATTTTTTTGTCCAATGGTTAGGCTATTTAAATTTCATACAAAAGTAATGAAAATAAACAATCATTAAACTGCATTTTATCGATGTTATTATACATTTTATCGACAGATGTTTAATAGCATCAATTAATTGTTAACTTTGGATTATTAATCAAATTTTAACTAAAAAATTATAGAATGAAAAAATTATTACTTTTTTTCATGTCGATGTCTACTTTACTTTCCTTTGGGCAACTATCCGAAGGGTTTGAAGGGACTTCGTCACCAGCACCACCTCCTGGTCCAAGCACGTGGACATTAACATCGGGAGATTGGTCTGTACTTGACAATTCGATAGGAACCGCTGAAAGATGGAGATTAGCTCCCGCTACACAACAATATGCTGGCACAAGAGCCGCATATTTAAATAAAGAAACTGTTGTGTCTGGAACTACAGCTGAAGATTGGCTAGTAACCCCACAAACAACCATCCCTGCAAATGGACAAATTCGTTTTTATACAAAACTTACTCAGCCCGGGAATCAAGGAAGTATATATACTATTAGAATTTCAACTACATCACAAACCGATAGGTCAACTTTTACAATTGTTCAAACATGGGATGAAGCTCAAATAATGGGAGGAATTCTTATTGGAGAGCAGACAACTTATACACAAAAAATAATTGACTTATCAGGTACTATTTATGAGAATCAACCTGTATATGTTGCTTTCGTAATGGAAAACAACAATGGAGATAGATGGTTTATAGACAACGTAAACATTGATGCTAAATGTTTAGACAATACAAATTTAGATGCTACACCATTTGGTGATCATGCAGAATTAAACTGGATAAGCCCTTCAGGTGCTACACAATGGGAAATAGAATATGGTCTGGATGGATTTACTCAAGGAACAGGAACTACAATTACTGTAAATACAGCTCCACCTTATGACTTAACAGGTCTAGATCCTTTAACAGATTATTGTTACTATGTAAGAGCAGTTTGTAGTTCAGACAATATAAGCGAATGGACGGGGCCATTTTGTTTTAGTACCACCGAACTTCCTCCTGGTTGTGGAGGTAATTTTGTTGACCCAGGTGGCACAACAGCTAATTATGGAAATAATGAAGACTCCATTATCACTATATGCCCAGATAACATTGGAGATTATATAACTGTAACATTCAATTCTTTCAATACTGAAGAAAATTGGGATGCACTATATGTATTTGACGGAACATCAATAACTTCCCCTCAAATAGCAAGCACAAATGGGCCAGGAAATGTCCCTGGAGGCTTAGCAGGAGGGTACTGGGGTACAACAATCCCTGGTCCTTTTGAAGCAACAAATCCTGACGGTTGTTTAACCTTTATGTTTAAAAGTGACGGAAGCGGAACTAGAACAGGATGGGTAGCCGATATTGTTTGTGCCCCTATCCCAACCTGTCCTAAACCAACTAACGTTACATACACTTCTGTTTCTCCTTCAAGCGGAAATATAAATTGGGATCACGCTATTGGAGCTACTGCTTGGGATATATACGTAGTCCCATCTGGCTCTCCTGCTCCTGATCCAGGAACAACTCCAACATACTCAAATATAGCCTCAGCAGGCCCTCCATATTCGTTTTTAGCCACTGGGTTAGATTCATTTACAACTTATGATGTATATGTAAGAGCAATATGTAGCCCTACAGATACTAGCAATTGGTCAAATACTTCCACCTTTACAACTGCACCCGATTACTGTGCTGGAGATCATTTTTATGATCAAGGTGGACCAACAGGAAACTATTTACCAAACCAAAATGTCACAACTACAATTTGTCCTGACACCCCTGGAAATGTTGTAACTGCATTTTTCAACTCTTTTAATCTTGCTACAAACGACATACTAACCGTATACAATGGAGATAATACGTCTGCCCCAGTATTAGGTACTTTTACAGGAACTACTTTACCTCCAATATTAGTATCAAGCGCTGCAAATGGATGTTTAACATTCGATTTCACTTCAAATGGATTTACAAATTTAGCAGGTTGGGATGCAACTATTCAATGTACACCACCTCCAACTTGTCCTGCTCCAACTGACTTAATTACAACTTCAATTTCAGAAGAAGGAGCTACATTGGAATGGACTGAAACAGGAACATCTGGTACATGGCAAATAATCATACAACCTGTTGGAAGTGGATACCCTACTCCTCCTTACACAAATGCATTACCATCATATCCTTTAACTGTAACATCAAATCCATACACAATAACTGGTTTAGATGCAAATACAGAATATGAATACTATATACTATCAGATTGTGGAGGTGGAGACTTTAGTTTTTGGACTGGACCTAAAAAATTCACAACGTTATTCCCTGGTTGTGGTGGATCAACTCCTGCAGGAGATGTTATTCCAGAAGCTGCTCCCGTATGTAATTTAAATGGATATTGTGGAAACACGTCACTAGCATACAATGACGAAGGAGATTGGCCTGAATTAGATACTGCATTTTGTGGGTCAATTGAAAACAATTCCTTCCTAACTTTCCAAGCAACATCTACTTCAATTTCTATGGATGTTCTAGTAGGAAACTGTATCAACGGAAGTGATATTCAATTTATGATATTCAGTGCCGCAACTCCAGGTAGTGGACCAATCGATGTTATTGATTGTTATTTTCAAATGACTGTTGGTACAAATTCACTAAATTTTAATGGATTAATTCCTGGTCAAAACTATTATTTAATGATCGATGGTTTTGCTGGAGCTCAGTGTGACTACTCTGTTACTGTAACATCTGGAGGCTCTACAACTACTGATGTAGACATAACACAGGAAAACACAACTATATGTATAGACGAAACTTTAACACTTGATACTACCGGAGGGAACGGAGTATATAATTGGTCACCAGCAACGGGACTAAGTGCAACAACAGGAACTTCAGTTATATTCACACCTACGGCACCTGGAACATACATAATTCAAGTTGAGTCAACAGATCAAAATTCATTATGTGCTACTTCAGATTTTATTGAAGTAACCGTTTTAGAAAAAACAATTCCTACATTTGCTATACCAGGACCATTCTGTCTTGGAGCAACACAAGAAATATTACCAGACACTTCTAATAATGGAATTCAAGGTACATGGTCTCCTTCTGCTACAATTGACACTTCAACAGCAGGCGTATTCCAATATACTTTTACTCCTAACGCTTCATTTCAATGTGCAGAAGTTGTAGTTATCGAAATAGAAATAATAGCAACATGTACATTTAATAGTATTGCTACAGCAGTTCATATCCAAAACTGTGAAACGCCAGCAACTGGAGAATTTTATAACGTTACAGGTTCTGGATCAGTAAGTATTGGCCCTGCGTCAAATATTTACACTAATAATGATTATGGAACGTACGTACAAGGCTCAGCAAATCTAATACTTCAAGGTGCTGAATTAAAATCTTTTAAAACATCAACTTCAAATGTTTGTAATGCTAATCTATATTACAAGGTATATGAATCATCAGTAGATCCTAATACTATACCTTTTTCAAGTATAGGATTAACTTTATTTGATGATTGTATCGCAGGGACATTCCCAACAGGAGGAACTTGTAATTCAGGAGATCAAAAATGGAGAAATATTTCTTCATCTATTGATTTAACAACTTCTCCTCCTGGTAATTATATTATTGAAGTTTACTTTGATTTAGTAGGAGACCACAATAGTACAACTGACTGTGATGATACTGTTTTGGTAAACAATGGAGGAAATAACTTTATTGCAACTTTCTCTATTCAAAGCGCTCCAAGTTTTACTACCACAAATGAAGAATGTAATAGCTCAAATGCTACAATTATAGCTTCTGGATTTAATCCTGGAGAAGTATATAACGTAACTTATGATGATGATACAGTTACAGTTGGTCCAGCAAACTTTACAGCAAATCCTAATGGAGAAATCATAATTACAGGTTTAAATGCTGGAACATATACAAATTTCAATTTTGAAATTAATGGATGTACAACAACAGATGTGAGTTCACTAACGATAACTAATTTTTCTCCTTCTATTTCTCAAATAACATCAAATTCTCCAATTTGCTTTGGTTCAGATGCTATTTTTGTTATTGAAGGAACACCAAATTATTCTTTAGACTATACAATAAATGGAGGAACAACACAAACATCTGTTTTTGATGCTTCTGGAAGTTTAACAATTACAGTTGTAAACCCTGCTGTAGGAAATGTTGATTTAGGATTATCAGCCATTTATAACTCTGCTTGTAATATAACTTTATCTGATATTAGCACTGTTATTGTTAACCCATTACCTGTAATCAACAGCATTACACCTGCTAGCGAAACAACTTGTATTGGCAGCGATGCTACATTTATAATTGATGGCACACCAGATTCAACTGTTACTTACAACATTGACGGTGGAACTAATCAAACTTTAGCACTAGATGGAACAGGATCATATACATTAGTAGTTCCAACACCTTCATCAACAGTTGAGGTTTCAATAATTAGCATAACAAACACGACAACTAATTGTACAAATACACTTACAGGTATCAGTGCAAGTGTAGCGGTAATAACAGTTCCTGTCCCTACTGCTGACTTCCCACTTTGTACTAATTCTACAACGACTATTGAAGTGACTTCACCATTAATCGAACAAATAAACACTACTTCTGACTTATTTATATCTGAGGTTACAGATTCACAATCTGGATCATTAACTTATGTTGAAGTATATAATGGAACAGGAGCTTCAGTTGATTTAAGTAATTATAAGTTAAAAGTTTATACTAATGGAAACCCTTCTGTAAATTGTGATCTTCCATTAAGTGGTACATTAGCAAATAATGATGTTGTTGTTATTAAATTAAGTAATAGTGCAAACATTCCTACAATTACTCCTGATTTATCATTTACTACATGTTCAGGTGTTAACAATAATGACAATATAAGACTTGCTACAATTGCAGATGTTGACATTGATATGTGGGGAACAACAGATGGTTCTATATTTACACCTTCAAATGGTGTAGGATATACTTATAGAAGAAATACTACAGGAACCATATTACCATCAACCACATGGAATTCAAGTGACTGGAACACTCTAGACCCTGAAGACTATTCAGATGTTGGTAATTATACTTTATACGTTACTAATTATGAATATATTTTAAGTGATGGTACTAATACAACAACAGAAACATCAACTACATTTACTGGTGTAACTGCTGGAACATATACATTAATCGCACATGACCTTACTAATGATTGTTTCTCAGAACCTTTAAACATAACTATTAATGCTGCTGTTCCTGTAACATTTGCAGAGATTGAAGATTTATGTTCTGGCTCAAACGACACAACGTTACCTACATCTTCTTTAGAAGGTATTAATGGAACATGGTCACCTGCATCAATTAATACTTCATCAATTGGAACCTCAACATATACATTTACACCTGACGCTAGTGAGTGTGCTTTAAGTACTGACATTGAAGTTACTATAATAGCTTGTACAATACAAAAAGGTATATCTCCTAATGGTGATGAATTTAACCAATCTTTTGACTTATCAGGATTTAACGTAAAAGAATTACAAATCTTCAATAGATATGGTAAAAAAGTGTACAGTAAAGCAAACTATACTAATGAATGGGAAGGACAAACTGAAAATGGAGATGAACTTCCTGATGGAACTTACTATTATGTAATTGATTTTACTGATATGGAATCAAAAACAGGTTGGATATATATAAATAGGCAACAATAAAAACTAAATATACTGCCTTCAAATGAAGGCAGTATTTAAAATTTAAAATAAAAATGAAGAAACTATATTTAGTAGCTTTAGGCATAATGTCCATATTTGTAGATGTTAACGCTCAACAAGACCCTCATTATACACAGTATATGTATAATATGAATGTCATTAATCCTGCTTATGCTGGAAGCAAAGAAAACCTAGCAATAGGATTATTATATAGAAAACAATGGGTAGACATTGAAGACGCTCCAACAACAGGAACATTATCTGGTCACATGCCTGTAGGCAAAAATGTTGGCTTAGGATTATCTGTTATTACTGACAAATTAGGACCTGTAGAAGAAAATAATGTCTATGGAGATTTCTCATATACATTAAATTTAGGTGATGAGCATCGTTTAGCTTTTGGTCTTAAAACGGGACTAACTTTTCACAAGGTAGGTTTATATAGTGATATTGGAAATGGAAATGTTCCAAATCCTGGAGATCCAGCTTTTTCGCAAGATATAAGTAATACTTATTTCAACATTGGTTCTGGGTTATTCTATTATACAGACAAATACTACTTAGCATTCTCTGTTCCGAATATGTTAAAATCAAAGCATTTAGATGTTAGAGAACAAGATGATCAATTAGAATTTGGTTCTGAAACTAGTCACTATTTTTTAACCGGTGGTTATGTTTTTGATCTAAACGATAAGGTAAAATTCAAACCTTTCTTCATGTTGAAATCAGCATTTAACGTTCCTGCATCATTAGACTTATCAACAAACTTTTTATTCAATGAAAAATTTGAAGTAGGTGCTACATATAGATTAGATGATAGTTTCGGAGCCATGTTAAACTATGCTATTACGCCAAACTTAAGAATTGGGTATGCTTATGATCATATTGTATCTGATTTAAAAGTAACGACTCCGTCATCTCACGAGATAATCATGTTATTTGATTTGAATTTCCCGAAAAAGGTATCTCGTTCACCTCGATATTTCTAATTTAAAAGCGATAAAACATGAAGAAGCTATATATAACCTTAAGTTTTGTAATCGCTAGTGGAATACTAAGTGCACAAAACAGACAAACCAAAAATGCAGACAAACTATTTGATAGATTTGAATATGTTGAAGCTGCAAATGAATACCTTAAACTAATAGACAAAGGACAAGGTGACAACTATGTTAATCAACAATTAGCAGAAAGCTACTACAATGTCTTCAATACTAAAGAAGCAATAAAGTGGTATACCAAATTAGTCGAAGAGAAGCAAGATGCTGAGACATATTATAAATATGCTCAAATGCTAAAGGCAGAAGGCAATTATGACGAAGCAAACAAACAAATGCAGCAATTTGCTTCAATGAAACCAAATGATGCAAGAGCAGCCGCATTTAAAAACAATCCTAATTACCTAAATAAACTTAAGTCTCAGAGACCTTTATTTGAAATAAAACCTTCTGACATTAGTAGTGATAAGTCAGATTTTGGTGGTATTTTAACAAATGACAATGTTCTTTATTTTACAAGCGCTAGAAATATCGCTAGAAAAACTCATGGATGGAACGAAGAGCCTTTCTTAGATTTATACCAAGCAACTTATAATGAAAACGGGACTCTAAGTGAACCTACATTAGTTGATGGAATAAACACAAAATGGCACGATGGTCCTGCAACTATTACTTCAGATGGAAATACAATGTATTTTGTAAGTGAAAGTTTTAATGAAAATAAATTTGAAAAAGTTAAAACCAAGAATATTAAATATGGTAGAATATTCCTTTACTCTGCAACTAAAAAAGATGGAAAATGGGAAAATATAAAAGCACTACCTATTAATAGTATTAATTACTCAATGCGTAATCCTAGTATAAGTAATGATGGTAAAACTTTATATTTTTCATCAGATATGCCAGGCGGAATTGGTGGAGAAGATATTTGGAAAGTTAGTGTAAACGGAGATGAATATGGAACACCTGAAAATCTTGGAGAAAACATCAATACTATAGGAAACGAAAGTTTTCCATTCATTACAGATGACAATATGCTTTATTTCACTTCAGATTCAAGACAAGGTTTTGGTGGATATGATGTATATCTGGCAGATCTAACAAAAGGAACTGAAGCAATTAATGTAGGTGAACCTGTAAACTCTGAAAAAGATGATTTCTCTTTTACTTTTAATACAAATAAAAAAGTTGCTATTTTTTCAAGTAATAGAGAAGGTGTTGATAACATATACTTAGCTAGTCCTGTTTGTGGTGTGAACGCTATTGTCTTAGTTAAAAATGCTACAACAAGAAAACCAATTGAAACAGCAATCATAAATGTAGTAGATGATACTAATAGTGTTGTGGCAACAGGTGAAAGTAATGATGTTGGTCAAAAGATCTTTGAAATTAAATGCGAAAAAGAATATGTTTTTAAAGTTTCAAAAGAAGGATATGAAGATGGTATTTTTACCTTACCAGCATCTGGAAATGGATCTGCACTAGTTGATGCATATTTAGAACCTATTAAACCTATTATTACAGAAAAAGAAGTAATATTACAACCTATATTCTTTGAATTTAACAAAAGCAACATAACAGCATCAGGTGCTGAAGAATTAGACAAACTTGTTGTTGTAATGAATGAACATCCTAATATGGTAATTTTTGCAAAATCACATACTGATAATAGAGGTAATGATAAATACAACCTAAACTTATCTGAAAGAAGAGCAAAAGCAACTGTTCAATATATCATTTCTAAAGGAATAGATAAAGATAGAATAAGTGGACAAGGTTTTGGTGAAAGTGAACTAAAAGTTCAATGTGATGAATGTACTGAAGAAGAACATTCTCAAAATAGACGTTCTGAATTTTTAATTATTAAAAAATAATATAGCATAACGTTTCTAAAATCTAAAATTTAAAACACGAGCCATCAAATAATTATTTGATGGCTCGTTTGCTTATTTGCTTACTCTAAAAAAATATCTTAAAAACGATTATCACCATCTAAAAGATTCCCTAAGCCTCCTAGCAAGCTTCCTTCTCCTTTATCTTTTCCTCCCATTTGGGGAGCAGACTGAATAACTCTATCAGCTAAACGACTAAAAGGCAAAGATTGAATATAAACATTTCCAGGACCTCTTAATGTTGCAAAGAAAACACCTTCTCCTCCAAAAATAGTATTTTTTATACCTCCTACAAATTCAATATCATATTGTACATCTTTAGTAAAACCTACAATACAACCTGTGTCTACTTTAAGTATTTCACCTGCTTGTAATTCTTTTTTTGCTAATGTTCCACCAGCATGAATAAAAGCCATTCCATCTCCTTCAAGTTTTTGCATTATAAAACCTTCTCCCCCAAATAATCCACGTCCTAATTTTCTAGAAAAATCAATTCCAACGGCAACTCCTTTTGCTGCACATAAAAAAGCATCCTTCTGACAAATAAATTTTCCCCCATACTGTTGCAAATCTATTGGCACAATTTTTCCTGGATATGGAGAGGCAAAGGATACTTTTTTCTTTCCATAATCAATATTTTGATATGCCGTCATAAACAAACTCTCTCCTGTTAACACTCTTTTTCCTGCTGATAATAATTTACCAAAAATTCCACCTTCTTGCTTACTACCATCTCCAAAAATAGTTTCCATTTTAATTCCATTATCCATCATCATAAAGCTTCCTGCTTCAGCAACAACAATCTCTTGCGGATCTAATTCTATTTCTACGTATTGCATTTCTTCACCATAAATATGGTAATCAATTTCATGTGCTTGCATAATTTTATAGTTTTTAATTCTTATTTATTAGTCTAAATCGTTTATAAAATGTTACTTAAAAAAAATCAAAAAATAAAGTCTCGTTATTTACGAGACTTTAAAGTGGTTAATTGCAAATAAAAACATTCTACTATGGCAAAAGAATTTTATCTATAAGATGCACAACACCGTTACTACATTGAATATCTGGAATTACCATATTAGCAGGAGACGTAATCCCGTTACTAACAATAGTAAATACTCCATTTTGGAACACACTATATGTTAATGTTCCTCCTCCAGCAGTTGTTACTGTTGTACTTGTTTGTTCCGATGTAAATGAGCCTCCAACAATTGCGTGATTTAATAAAACTTGCTGTAAAACAATAGGATCTGTATTAGCAACATCTTGAATAGTTGCAAAACCAGCTTCTTTAAATGCTGCGTCTGTTGGTGCAAAAATTGTAAAATTATTATTCGGATCAGATAATACTGGTGCTAATCCTGAGGTTACAACAGCTTGAACCAAAAATGTTAATTCTGGACTTTTGAACACTTTGGCTGTTTGCAATAATTGTGCTGATTCAACAATATTAACTCCTGTAGCAATCATTACTTTATCAATTGCATGAATCGTTCCATTACTTGCATTAACATTTGTTGCAACAATTTTTGAGCCATTAATATACAAATCTCCATTTCTATCTATAAAACGTCTATCTACTCCTAAAACAGATGTTGAAGCATTTCCTCCTTGAATTTGATTTACTAATAAATTCCCATTTGAAACATGATATAATAAAGTATTCGTTAAAAATCCATTTTGCAACACTCCTAAACTTCCTGCATCCACTAAACCTAACTTTGCAAAAGCAGCATTTGTAGGAGCAAAAACAGTGTATTTCCCAGATGGATCATTCGGATTACTATTACTCAATACAACTGCAACTCCACCTTGAACAGCAGCAGCTTCCAATGTACTAAAATTCGGATTTGAAACAGCTATTGAAGCTATAGATGGCGTTTCATCTTCATAATTATTATCACACGATATTAATGTTATTAACAATGTAAGAACTAAAATAGTACTTTTTATATTTATATTTTTCATTTTATTAATTTTAGAGTTGTTATTAAAATTTGTAAACTAAAGCTCCATAAAAACCAGTTGCTTTTCCTATATTTCTCCCATCAACTAAAGTAGATGCTCCTGCAGCAACTCCCAAACTATTATAAACTGGAACATATAAGTTCAATCCAATTTTTGTGTAATTTACTTGTGTTGCAGGAAAAAAACCTTGAAAACCTTCTCCCAAAATATCAACACCACTTGTAGAGGTTTGATTTGCTACAAAAGCATCACCATAAAACCCTTTAATTGCATAACCTAATTTAATTTCTGAAATATATGAATTTGGCACATCGTTAGAAGCTAAATTTCCTCCAAACTGTCCTGAAGCAAAAAAGCCCGAATTCATTTTAAACATAGCTAATCCAATTGCACTAAGCGTTGTGCTTCTGTTACCAATTGCTATAATAGATTGAAGTCCTTCGTTTTCTTTGTAATTCCCAACTGGAGTTTTTAAACCTAATGCTCCTATAAGTCTTAATGAAGAAGATCCATAGTCAAAATAAAATGGATTGTATTTCACAAACACAGAAACATCTTGAATTCCTTTTCTTTCGTTAGAAAAATTTAAATTATTTAAAACATCTTGTGAAGCATTTCCTTTTGAAGCAATATATGGTAAAGAAAGAACAACGTCCAACTGATCTGTTATACCATAAGTAGCATAAAGTGACGTACTTGAAATTTGAACCTCATTAAATACTGGAACGCCATCTACTTGTTCTGGTACTAAATAGACTTCATCATATTTTTCAGAACTGTAAGAGATAGATACATTTCCTTTACCCTTTCCTTGCATGAAACCACTTATTGGACTTTGTGCATTGGCTGTATTTATATAACCCAATGTTGTTACAGCGATAATTAATAGTAATTGTTTTTTAATCATGATACTATATGTTTAGTTTTACATTTAGTCTCATTTACGTAAAATACTCCTTACTGGTTTTAAAAAAACAAAAACTTTTTTGTACAAAAAAACCGAAAACATTTATATGCTCTCGGGTAAAATAATTTGTAAAGGAAAAAGATTAATATTTCAAATCAACATATCCAATATATTTACTAATCTTAGCTTTCCTTCTATTTATATATGCAGATGAATTTGACGCTTTAAATTTTCTAGGGTTTGGTAGAATAACAGCAATTCCCGCAGCTTCAATTCTAGATAAATTTTTTGCTTCTTTATGATACCAGTATTTTGAAGCCGCTTGAGCACCATAAACCCCATCTCCCATTTCAATACTATTTAAATAGACTTCCATTATACGCTCTTTACTCCATAATAATTCTATTAACAAAGTATAATAAGCTTCTAACCCTTTTCTTAAATAACTTCTTCCTTGCCAAAGAAAAACATTTTTTGCTGTTTGTTGAGAAATTGTACTTCCTCCTTTTATCTTTTTCCCTTTTTGATTCCCCTCATACGCTTTTTGCATTGATTTAAAATCAAAACCATTGTGTTCTAAAAACAATCCATCTTCACTAGCAATAACTGCTTTTTGTAAATTTGGAGAAATATTTTCTATGGAAACCCAATCATGTGAACATGTCATCTCTTTTCCATTTGCTTTTTGTTCAAACGCTCTAATAATCATTAAAGGTGTAAATGGAACGGGTACAAATTTATATAGAAGAACAAAAAAAACACTTACAATATTGAACCACAGAATCAATTTCCAAACAAAACGAAATATTTTTTGACCTGCAGTTCTTTTTACTGGTGTTTTAGTGGTTTTCTTTTTTGAAGTAGTTTTTTTTGCCATATTATATTAATTCTGCTAATTCTTTTCCTATTAAACTACCGATCGCAATACCCATGCCTCCTAATCTCACGCCACAATAAACATTATTAGATAATTGTTCTACAATTGGCTTTTTATGATTTCCAACTCCCATAATACCACTCCAACGATGTTCAATTTCAAATTGATAGTTTGGCAAAATTACTGTTTTTAACAATTGCTCCAACTTGTCTTGAATAATTTTTGTCTGACCTAAATCTGTTGTCGTTTCACCTTCAAAATCGAGATTCCTACCACCTCCAAAAAGAATTCTATTTTCTATATTTCTAAAATAATAATATCCTTTATCTAAATGAAAAGTTCCTTTTATATCTAAATTTTCAATTGGCTTTGTAATTAAAACTTGTGCTCTCGCTGGCTTTACTTTATTATTAGTTAATTTTGAAGCAAAACCATTTGTAGTAAACAGCAATTTATTGGTTTTAAACACTATTTCATTTGTAGCAACTTCAACTTGACTCGCTAATTCTTGGTAATTAGTTACATTTTGTTGATTTAGTATTAAGATATCTTTTGAAATTGCTTCTTTTAACAAAGCTTGCATCATATTTCCAGTATCTATCTGACCTTCAAATGGATTAAAAATTAGATATTTAAAAGTATTATTAAAGTTAAATTGATCTCTTTTTCTAACAAAAACTTCTGCTTTAAAAAGTGGTCTTAGAAGATCATTAATAAAGGGTAAACTTTGAATACATTCATCATAAAAATCTTCATCATTTTTCAAAAACAACTCATAACCTCCATATGGCTTATAATCAATTATATTATTACCTAATCGATTACGCAACAATTTTAACCCTTGTACTCTTTTTTTAATCAGTTCAATAACATCCTCCTCAGAATAATTTTTTAAATCATCTATTATTTCTGATATACTTCCGAAACAGGCAAAACCTGCATTTTTTGTACTAGCTCCTTGTGGTAAAGGACCTTTTTCTAAAATTAATATTTTGCTGTTTGGAAATCGTTCACGAAGCTGTAGCGCACAATGTAACCCTACAATTCCACTACCTACAATTGTATAATCAACATTTGTAAACCAATTTTTTAATTCCCAATAACTTAGTTGCATATAACGCATATTATAAGGAGTAAATATAATAATTTACTTTCTTTAATTTAAGTGCGTTTTTGGAGGAAGATAGAATAAGTTCTAAAAAAATGAGATTTACATATTAATCAGTAGTTTCCTTTTTTCTAGATTTAATTGCCTTCATCACTAAAGGAAAAGTAGTTACTCCAATAAGTATTAGTATAATTTTTTCAATATGCTTTTTCAAATCAATATCAAGTTCATCTAAAAAGAATCCATAAAGATAATGACCTGCAAAAACTAAAGTAAATGACCACATAATAGAACTTAGTATGTTATAAAACATAAATTTAGCTTTCTTCATGTGTACGATTCCAGCAATAATTGGTACAAAAGTTCGTATTATAGGTAAAAATCGCGCAAAAATAATTGCTTTACCTCCGTGTTTTTCGAAAAAAACTTGTGAATCAATTAAATATTTTTTCTTAAAGAAAAAACTATCCTCTTTAGTATATAAATAATTACCACTTCTAGAGCCAAACCAATAACCAAAAATATTTCCTAAAGTTGCTGCGATTGCTATTAAAACAGCTAAAATAATTACATTTGAAAAGTCACTTGGAATAATAAAAAAAGTCTCTATTAACTCTCTATTATAAATTCCTGAAAGAAACAACAAACTATCTCCTGGTAAAAAGAAACCTGCAAACAATCCCGTTTCTGCAAAAACAATAAATAGAACCATGTAAATTCCTATTGGAACTCCATTTATCTCCATTGTAATATAAAACTCTGGATTAAAAAGCTTTGTCCAGTGAAAATCTTCCATTTTATGCTAATTTATCTACTGATTTAGCCACTACCATAGAAACTGCTGCATCTCCAGTTACATTGACTGTGGTTCTACACATATCTAAAGGCCTATCTATTGCAAAAATTAGGGCTAAACCTGCTTCAGGAATTCCAGCTTGAGCTAGTACAATTACTAACATTACCATTCCTGCTCCAGGTACTGCTGCACTACCTATAGATGCTAAAGTAGCGGTAGCAATAATCCCCAATTGAACTCCAAAACTAAGATCCATTCCAAAAGCTTGCGCAATAAATACAGCAGCAACAGCCTGATAAAGACTTGTTCCGTCCATATTAATCGTTGCTCCAATTGGTAAAACAAAACTAGCAACTTCATCATCTACACCAAGATTATCTACAACTCTTTCCATTGTAACAGGTAAAGTAGCAGCACTTGAACTAGTCGAAAACGCTAATAATTGAGCAGGAGCAATTCCATTAATAAAAAATTGAGGCTTTTTCCCTGTTATTATAAATACTATTAAAACATAAAATCCTAACATTAGAGATAAACCAATGATTACACACAATCCATACCAAAAAAGCGCTTCAAATAAATCTAAACTTGGAGATTCAGCTACTAGTGATGCTAAAAGTGCAAAAACCCCAAAAGGTGCCGCTAGCATAATAATATCAATCATTTTCAAAATAGCTTCATTAAATCCATCAAAAAAAGCTTTTACAGGAGTAGAACTTTCAACAGGAATGAGAATTAAAGCAATACCAAAGAAAATTGCAAAAAAGATGACTTGCAACATATTGCCATTATCAGAAGCAGCTCCTATGATATTACTTGGCACAATATCTTCCAATGCTTGAAGTGGACCTGCTTTTTTTTGATTTTCAGCAGCTTGAATCTTTGAATTCGCATCATTTGAATAACTTCCTACAAGCTCTATTCTAGTTTCCTCAGAAATAAATTTCCCAGGTTTTATAATATTAACTACAGCTAGTCCTATAGATACAGCAAAAACAGTTGTCAATAAATATATCCCTATCGTTCTCCCTCCCATTTTGGAGAGCTTAGAAATATCTTTTAAATCTGAAACTCCTTTTATCAATGATGCTAAAATCAATGGTACTGCAATCAATTTCAATAAATTGATAAAAATATTACCAAATGGCTTTATCCAATCAATTATAAATTGCTTACCCCAGTCAAATTGTATAAAAAGAAATGCAAACAAAACTCCCAACACCATTCCTAGTAATATTTGCCAATGCAATGCTAATTTCTTCATTTTTTTTACACTTTCTATTTTAAAGCGTGAAAATAGGGATATTTTTTCAAAAAATAACACTCAATATGAAATTTTAAAACCTCGTAACTTTTGCAATCTTATTTAATTTTGTACAAAAAATAATACTTTTAATTAAAAATGATTTATTTTTTTAACTTTTTTTATATTAAATCTGTAAAATACTTGAGTATAATTTATATATATTTGAAACGCTAAAATTCAAAACTATAACTAATTATGAAACAAAAATTTCTTTTAATTGCTTTAATTGCAATTTCAAGTTTCTCTTTTGCTCAAAACAGAGAAACTTTTTGGAAAAAAACCACGAAGAGCGACGCTCCCATTTTCGAAAACAAAAACTCACTCTCACAAACCAACCTCTTCACTTTAGACATAAACAGTCTTAAACAAACCATTAAAAGTGTTTCCAAAAGAGTCAATTTCAATGAAAATTCAAACACTATTATTTCCATTCCAAATAGAGACGGTAAAATGGAACGATTTTCTGTATTAGAAAATTCAAATATGGATCAAGATTTAGCCAATAGATATCCAGAAATCAAATCTTATATTGGTTATGGAATCGACAATCCAACTGCAACAGTATATTTTAGTATATCTCCTCTAGGCTTTCAATCAATGACTTTATATGCAGATAAATCTGCTGAATTTATTGAACCATATACTAAAGATTTAAAAACATACACAGTATACAGAAAAGCAGATCGAAAAGCAGCATTTTCAAAATTTGAATGTAATGTTGTTGAAAGTGTTAATAACAAAATAGCATCAACCTCTACTTTACGTCCTAATGCTGATGATTCTAAATTAAGAACATTCCGCCTAGCTATGTCTGTTACTGGAGAATACACTTCCTATTTTGGAGGAACAAAAGCTCTTGCGTTAGCCGCTATAAATACCACCATGACTCGTGTTAATGGTGTTTTTGAAAAAGACTTTAGTGCTAGAATGGTATTAATATCTAATACTGATGATGTAATTTACACTAATGCATCTACTGATCCTTATACTACAAGTTATAACAGTCAACTACAAAGCACTCTGACTTCAGTAATTGGAGATTCAAACTATGACGTTGGTCATTTACTAACAAAAGCTGGAAACAATGGAAACGCAGGATGCATAGGATGTATCTGTAATTCTGGCAAAGGAAGCGGCTTCACATCAAGCACAATACCAGAAGGTGATAATTTCGACATTGATTATGTTGCTCATGAAATTGGGCATCAATTTGGAGCAAATCACACATTCTCTATGAACAATGAAGGAACAGGTGTAAATATGGAACCTGGTTCTGGTTCAACCATTATGGGATATGCTGGGATTACCTCTCAAGATGTACAACCTCATTCTGATGCCTATTTCCATTCTGCGAGTATTCAACAAGTAACAAATAATATTAAAACAAAAACTTGCCCAACTGTTACTAATACAGGAAACTCTGTGCCAACCGCTAATGCAGGAAGTGATTTTACAATTCCTAAAAGCACTCCTTTCATTCTTACTGGTTCTGGTACTGATGCAGATGGAGACGTCTTAACATATATTTGGGAACAATTTGATAATGCTGCTTCATCTGCAACAGGAGCTAGTTCTGCTGCTAGTGCAACTAGAACATCAGGTCCAACTTTTAGGTCATACAACCCTACAACCTCGCCAACAAGAATGTTTCCTAGACTAGAAAGTGTTT
Source organism: Flavobacterium sp. 316 (assembly GCF_000967805.1). Taxonomy (NCBI): domain Bacteria; kingdom Pseudomonadati; phylum Bacteroidota; class Flavobacteriia; order Flavobacteriales; family Flavobacteriaceae; genus Flavobacterium; species Flavobacterium sp. 316. The sequence goes on along the minus strand of NZ_JYGZ01000005.1, from coordinate 358,300 downwards.
TAGCAAACTCATCTACTACATCTGGAGCAGAAATTACAGTTGAAGCACTCCCTTCAGTTGCAAGAACAATGAATTTCAGATTTACTGTAAGAGATAATAGAGCAGGTGGATCAGCAAATAACAGTGATGATATGGTAGTAACAGTAAACTCAACCGCAGGCCCATTTACCGTTTCATCTCCTAACACTGCTGTATCATATCCAGGCGGCTCTTCTCAAACAATCACTTGGAATGTTGCAGGAACAACTGCTAATGGAGTAAACTGCGCTAACGTAGATATATTACTTTCAACTGATGGAGGAAATAATTTCAACACTATTTTACTATCAAATACTCCAAATGACGGATCTCAAAGTGTAATCATTCCAAACACACCTGGAACACAAAACAAGATAATGGTAAAAGGAACAAACCATATTTTCTTTGATATATCAAATTCTAATTTTACAATTACAACTGGTTCTAATGACACTACTGCTCCTACAGCTCCAACAAATCTAACAGCTTCTGGAACGACACAAACAACCACAAATCTTTCTTGGAATGCCTCAACCGATAATGTAGGAGTAACGGGATATAATATATACCAAGGAAGCAACCAAATTGGAACTTCAACTACAACTACATACAATGTTACAGGATTAACCCCTGCTACAGCATACAATTTTTCAATAAGAGCTAAAGATGCGGCTGGAAATCTATCTTCTTCAAGCAATACCGCAAACATCACAACACTTCCTGGATCAACAACCCCTACATATTGTAATAGCAACGGAAATAATGTTTCTGATGAATACATAGGTAGAGTTCAGTTCAACACAATAAATAATGCATCAACAGGAAATAATGGCTATACCGATTTCACAAGTATTTCAACCTCTGTAAACAAAGGAACAGCATATACTATCACAATAACCCCTACGTGGACAGGCAGCGCATACAGCGAAGGTTATGCTGTTTGGATTGATTATAATCAAAATGGAAGTTTTGACGACGCAGGAGAATTAGTGTGGAGTAAAACAGCAAGTACAACAACACCTGTTTCTGGAACATTTACCATTCCTTCTTCTGCTTCAAACGGAGCAACTAGAATGAGAGTTTCGATGAAATACAATGGCATACCAACATCATGTGAAGCTTTTTCTTATGGAGAGGTCGAAGATTATACTATAAATATTGGTTCTGGAACACCAGACACAACACCTCCTTCTTCACCAACTTTATCTGCTTCTGGAACAACTCAAACCTCAACTAACCTATCATGGACAACTTCTACAGATAATGTTGGAGTAACTGGTTATGATATCTTTAGTGGGACAACATTAATCGGAAACACTACAACCGCAACAACATATTCTGTAACTGGTTTAACTCCTGCAACAACATATACATTTAGCGTAAAAGCAAAAGATGCAGTAGGTAATGTTTCTTTATCTAGCAATACAGCTAATGTAACAACACTATCAAACACAGTATCATATTGTAACTCACAAGGAAACAACACTAATGATGAAAGAATCTCCAAAGTTGAATATGGTAACATAAACAACACATCTACTGGGACATCTGGTTATGAAGACTTCACTTCAATATCAACAAATGTTTCAAGAGGGTCTTCACAAACAATCACAATTACACCTTTATGGACAGGAACTGTATATAATGAAGGCTATGCCGTATGGATTGATTTTAATCAAGATGGAGATTTTTCAGATTCAGGAGAACAAGTAGTAACAATTGGAGCAACAAAAACAACTCCTGTTAGCGGAACTATTTCTATACCTTCTAACGCATCTATTGGAACAACTAGAATGAGAGTTTCGATGAAATACAACGCTACCCCTACTTCATGTGAAACATTTACATATGGACAAGTGGAAGATTACAGTATAAACATTACTGGTTCTAGCAAAGATGAGCAAGAAATAACCTCTTTAGATCAGGAAATCATTTTATACCCCAACCCAGCTATCACTTTACTAAACATAAATTCAGTCTCTGACAAAGCAACTTTTAAAATTTATAGCTTAATTGGTAAAGTTGTATTAAATGGTAATATTTCAAATAGTTCTATTGATATTTCCACATTAAATTCTGGAAATTATATCATTGAAATATCTGATCAAAACACAATAACAAACAAACAATTCATTAAACAATAATTTTTCTATTCTTTCAAAAAAGACCTTCAAATGAAGGTCTTTTTTATTTTATTACATATTTACAGTAATTTATTTTAAAATATTTATTTTTAACCTTTCTAATAAAAAAATGAAAAATGAAAAAAATCGCATTAATACTTATTAGCATGAGTGGATTATCAGCAATGTCCCAAGAAATAATGACTCCAGAATTATTATGGAAGTTAGGAAGAATATCTCCTTTAGGAATATCAAATGATAATAAAAACATTATTTATAAAGTCAGCACTCCTTCCATAGATGAAAACAAATCAAATTCAAAATATTATAGTATTCCAATAAATGGAGGAAAAGCATCTGAATTAAAAGAATACACTAGCTTAATTTCTGATAAAAATAAATCTTCTGATGGAAAATGGACCGTTTCACACAAAGAAGTCAAGATCAACAATACACTTGGAAAAGACTACTATCCAACATTAGATAAAAGTGATGTTTTAATATATGATGGACTAGATTATCGTCATTGGGATACATATAATAATGGAAATCATAATCATGTAATAATCACAGATGACAAAAACAAAGAAATTGACATCATGAAAAACGAACCTTTCGATTCCCCTCAAAAGCCTTTTGGTGGAGATGAAGATTACATTTGGTCTCCAGATGGTTCAAAAGTGATTTATGTTTCTAAGAAAAAAGAAAAAACAGCTTATGCAATTAGCACAAATACTGATTTATATGAGTATAATTTAAAATCTGGAATAACTGAAAATTTAACCAAAAGTAATTCTGGTTACGATGTAGCCCCTCAATTTTCACCAAACAGCGATTTATCTTGGTTACAAATGAAACGCGATGGTTATGAAGCCGATAAAAATGATATCATTGTTCGTCATAAAGGAACAGATATTAATCTAACTTCTAATTGGGATGGAACAGTTGATAGTTTTACATGGAGTAATGATGGTAGAAAAGTGTATTTTTTAGCACCTATTAATGGCACAAAACAATTATTTGAAGTAAACTTTCCAGGTTTAACTAAAATAGCAATTCGTGTTAAACAAATTACTGAAGGACAATTCGACATAAATCAAATTATTGGTTTCCATGAAGAAAAAGTTTTAGTTACAAGAAGCGACATGAATCATGCTAATGAAATATTTAGCTATAATCTAAATAAAAAAGATTGGAAACAATTAACAAACATCAATACCGAAATCTACAACAACCTTTCTTTACCTAAAATTGAGAAAAGAATTGTAAAAACAACTGACGGAAAAGACATGCTAGTTTGGGTAATTTTACCTCCAAATTTTGATGCAAAAAAGAAATACCCAACACTTTTATACTGCCAAGGTGGTCCACAAGGAGCTTTATCTCAATTCTATTCATTCAGATGGAATTTTCAAGTTATGGCTTCTCAAGGATACATTGTAGTTGCCCCAAATAGAAGAGGTATGCCAGGACATGGCGTAAGCTGGAACGAAGAAATCAGTAAAGATTGGGGAGGACAAGCAATGGATGATTATTTAAGCGCAATTGATGATATTTCACAAGAAAACTATGTTGACAAAACAAGATTAGGAGCAGTTGGTGCTAGTTATGGAGGTTATTCTGTTTTTTATTTAGCTGGAATCCACAAAAACAGATTTAAAACATTTATAGCTCACGCTGGAATTTTCAATACTCAAAGTATGTATGGCACAACAGAAGAAGTATTCTTTACAAATTGGGATATGGGTGGTGCTTATTGGGAAAAAAACAACAGCTTAACACAAAAAGCTTATAATGAATTCAATCCTATTAACTTAGTAAACAACTGGAATACGCCTATTTTCATTATTCAAGGAGCTAAAGATTATCGCGTTCCTGTAGGACAAAGTCAAGAAGCATTTCAAGCTGCTCAATTAAAAGGAATAAAAAGCCGCTTTATGTTATTTCCTGAAGAAAATCATTGGATATTAAAACCTCAAAATGGACTAGTTTGGCAACATGAATTTTTCAAATGGTTAAAAGAAACATTATAAAATTTTAATAAAACAAGAAGCCCCCAATTACTTATGATGCCATTTGACGAAATAGAATTTACTATTAAAAAATTCCATGAATTAGAAATGACTATTGAAGCCGCTGAATTCTTACTTAAAGTTTATAGATTAAGCCATCACAACTTTAAAGGATTTGAATTAACAGAAGAAGCTAAACCAGAATTTATTTTAATGGTTACAATAGGAGCTTTAGGAAAACCACAAAAAGTACAAATTCCTAAAAATGTATTTCAATTCCCTCTCGTTCTAATCTTAAACCTACTTGCCCATGAAATGCTCCATGTAAAACAAAAAGCTCCAGAAAGTCTAATTAAAGATAAAAACGAGCGAGAATGGCAAGCTTATTACGAAATGCTATTCCATAAAGAATTCCCTTTAATTCCAATTGCATCAAACTATTATTTAAAACACTTTGCATCAAAAGGAATGGAATACTATCACAGAATGGGTAGAAATTCAGAACTCCAATTAAAATACTTAGCTCAAAAAAATGAAGTAGATGAATTAATTAAAAATTTAACCTAATAAAAAAACTCCCAAGTTTGGGAGTTTTTTATTTTTTTATTCTTCAACTTTATCTTTCATTACAAAAGATTCCATGAATTTTGTAGTATAATTTCCAGCCACATAATCTGGCTCATCCATTAACTGTCTATGGAATGGTATTGTTGTTTTAATTCCTTCAATTACAAATTCATCTAAAGCTCTCTTCATTTTACTTATTGCTTCTTCTCTTGTTTGAGCAGTAGTAATTAATTTAGCAATCATTGAATCGTAATTTGGTGGAATTGTATATCCTGCATACACGTGAGTATCTAATCGAACTCCGTGTCCTCCTGGTGAATGCAAAACAGTTATCTTACCTGGAGATGGACGAAAATCATTATATGGATCTTCAGCATTAATACGACATTCTATTGAGTGTAATTGCGGAAAATAATTTTTTCCTGAAATTGGCACACCTGCTGCAACCAAAATTTGTTCACGAATTAAATCATAATCAATAACTTGCTCTGTAATAGGATGTTCCACTTGAATACGGGTATTCATTTCCATAAAATAAAAATTCCTATGCTTATCAACAAGAAATTCTACTGTACCAGCTCCTTCGTATTTAATAAATTCCGCAGCTTTTACAGCAGCATTACCCATTTCATTACGTAAATCGTCAGTCATAAAAGGAGAAGGAGTTTCTTCTGTTAATTTTTGGTGACGACGTTGAACTGAACAATCTCTTTCAGATAAATGGCATGCTTTTCCGTATGAATCACCTACAACTTGAATTTCAATATGACGTGGCTCTTCAATTAACTTTTCCATATACATTCCATCATTACCAAAAGCAGCTCCAGCCTCTTGACGAGCACTCTCCCAAGCCTTCAATAGATCTTCTTCTTTCCAAACAGCACGCATTCCTTTTCCACCACCACCAGCAGTTGCTTTCAACATCACAGGATATCCCATTTCTTTTGCTAACTTCTGAGTTTGCTCAAAAGATTCTAATATTCCTTCTGAACCAGGAACACATGGAACTCCTGCCGCTTTCATAGTAGCCTTTGCAGTTGCCTTATCTCCCATTTTATCAATCATATCTGCAGAAGCACCGATAAATTTAATACCGTGTTCTTCACATATTTTTGAAAATTTAGCATTTTCTGATAAAAATCCATAACCAGGATGAATTGCATCTGCATTAGTAATTTCTGCTGCTGCAATTATATTTGACATTTTCAAGTAAGATAAATTACTTGGAGGAGGACCAATACAAACTGCTTCATCTGCGAATCGAACATGTAAACTATCAGCATCTGCTGTTGAATAAACAGCTACTGTTTTAATTCCCATTTCTTTACAAGTTCTAATCACACGAAGTGCAATTTCCCCTCTATTTGCTATTAATATTTTTTTAAACATCTTTCGGAAATTTTAAATTTTTGAAACTTAAATCATTTAAATCATGAATAAACATTCACTTACAATTTATAATTTCTTACTTAAGATGGATCTACTAAAAATAATGGTTGATCAAACTCTACTGGTGATGAATCATCAACTAATACTTTAACGATTTTACCTGATATTTCTGATTCAATTTCGTTAAATAATTTCATTGCTTCTATTACACAAACCACATCTCCTTTTGAAATTGTTGAACCAACTTCAACAAAAACTGGTTTATCAGGTGCTGGTTTTCTATAAAATGTACCTATTATAGGTGACTTAACTGTAATATATTTAGCATTTTCGTCTACTTCAGGTGCTGCAGTTGGTGCAACTGGTGCAGTTGGTGCAACTGGCTGAGGAGCTGAAGCTTGTGGCAACGCTGTAGAAACAGGAACTTGTTGAACATAAGTTGTAGTTGATTCTGCTTCTTCATTTGTTGTTTTTATGGTGATTTTAAAATCATCCATTTCCAACTTTACTTCAGTAGCTCCAGATTTTGCTACGAATTTAATTAGGTTTTGAATTTCTCTAATATCCATACTATTTGAAATTTGGTTTAGTTTGTTAATTTTTGTTATATGCCCATTTTAGATAAATAGCTCCCCAAGTGAATCCTCCTCCAAATGCGGCAAAAATAATATTATCTCCTTTTTTAAGTTGACTTTCAAAATCAGCCAACAACAAAGGTAGTGTTGCAGAAGTAGTATTACCATAACGATGGATATTTACTAAGACTTTGTTTTCATCCAATCCCATTCTATTTGCTGTGGCATCAATAATTCTCTTGTTTGCTTGATGCGCAACTAACCAGTTTACATCATCATGTGAAAGATTATTACGTTGCATAATTTTCTCACTGACATCAGCCATTCCAGAAACAGCATATTTAAACACTGTTTTTCCATCTTGAAAAACAAAATGTTGTTTATTCTTTATTGTTTGTTCAGAAGCTGGCAAAATTGAACCTCCCGCATCTATTTTTAGAAATTCTCTTCCAATTCCATCACTTTTCAATAATTCATCTTGAAGCCCTAATCCTTCATTATTAGGCTCAAATAAAACAGCACCAGCACCATCACCAAAAATGATACATGTTGCTCTATCTGTATAATCTATAATTGAAGACATTTTATCAGCTCCGATCAATAGTACTTTTTTATATCTTCCAGATTCTATATAGGCAGAAGCTGTAGAAATTCCATATAAAAAACTTGAACAAGCGGCTTGTAAATCGTATGCGAATGCATTTGTAGCCCCTATTTGTGTTGCTACGTATACCCCTGTTGAAGCAACAGGCATATCTGGCGTTGCGGTTGCCATAATAACTAAATCAATCTCTTTTGGATCAATTTGAGCTTTCTCAATTAAATTTTGAGCAGCTTTAATTGCTAAAAAAGAAGTTCCTTGACCTTCTTCTTTTAAAATTCTTCGTTCCTTTATTCCAGTTCTACTGGTTATCCATTCATCATTGGTTTCAACCATTTCTTCTAATACTTTATTAGAAAGAACATAGTCAGGAACATAAGAGCCAATTGCTGTAATTGCGGCTGTAATTTTATTCATAAAAATAATTTTTCCTCTATAAAATAAAAACTTCTTAAAGAGTGGTGGAAATTACAAAAAAAAAATCAAACCTGTAAAAAATAGAGTCAGTTTGAATAAGTAAAAATCTTATTAACAAAAAAACTCTCACACTGTGAGAGTTTTTCTCTATTTTTTAAAAGCATTAAGCAACTGCTTCTGCTTTATCAATTACAACTTGACCTCTGTAATACATTTTACCTTCATGCCAATAAGCTCTGTGATACAAATGTGCTTCTCCTGTTGTAGGACATGTAGCAATTTGAGGTACAGATGCTTTGTAATGTGTTCTTCTTTTATCTCTTCTTGTTTTGGAGATTTTTCTCTTAGGATGTGCCATTTTACTATATTATTTATCCGTTAATAGTTTTTTTAAATTTTCCCATCTTGGGTCAATATTTTCTTGTTCTTCTTGTTCTTCTTTTGGAGAAAGTTTCTCTAATGTTTCTAGTGCATCTGTTTTCAATGTTCCATCCTTTATTCCTGGATGAATTCTCTTAACAGGAACAGAAAGCACAATTCCTTCATAAATATATTGAGAAACATCTACTTGAAACTCACCATGAGGTAAAACAAGTAATTCTTCATTTTCATTATTAAATGTATTTCCAAAATTAACAATCAATTTTAATTTTCCTTTAATTGGCAAATCAAACATTTCATTTGTTAAATCACAAGGTACATTTACAATTCCTTTATATTTGAAATCGAGCTCAAGCATCGTATTCTTCTTCTCTAAAATCAAATCTACTTTGATATCAACAGCATTAAACTCGCTATAATCAAAGCACTCAAAGAACGAATTATCTAATTGATATTCAAACTGATGCTTCCCCAATTTCAATCCAGCAAACTGAATCAAATATTCTTTTAATTTTTTCATAACAACAGTCAACCCATCATTAATGGGATGCAAAGATATAAAATTATTATAAATTAAAACCAGTTATAAACATTTTTTTGTTTACAACTATATTTACCTAACCTTCAAAGGCTTTTTAGTTAATTCTTGATATTCTTTTCTTTTATTAAAAACGTCAATTGCTAAATAAACAGCTTCTTTAAAAGAATCATAATTCGCCAACCTTTTTCCTGCTATTTCATAAGCAGTTCCATGATCTGGCGATGTTCGTATTTTATCTAATCCTGCTGTATAATTTACTCCTTTTCCAAACGATAATGTTTTAAATGGAATAAGTCCTTGATCATGATACATAGCTAGAATGGCATCATATTTTTCATATTGATATGACCCAAAAAAACTATCTGATGAATACGGTCCAAAAACCATTTTACCAGAATCAAACATTTTTTTAACTACAGGTTTTATAACTTTCTCTTCTTCATCACCAATAACTCCATTATCACCACTATGAGGATTAAGTCCTAGCAAAGCCACTTTAGGCTTAACAACTCCAAAATCTTGCTCAAGTGATTTTATAATTGTATTTATTTTTTCAACCAACAAATCTTCCGTTAAATGCTTAGAAACTTCATTAACAGGAATATGATCTGTCAATAAACCCACACGAAATTTATCATGAACCATCAACATTAAAGCATCTCCATTTAATTGACTATTTAAATAATCCGTATGTCCTGGAAACTTAAATTCTTCGGATTGAATATTATATTTATTTATAGGAGCCGTAACTAAAACATCTACAAGCCCCTCCTTTAAAGCTTTAGTCGCTGACTGAAATGATTTAATAGAATATTTCCCTACGACCTCATCATTCTTCCCGTACTCTATATTAACTCCTTCTTTCCAAACATTTAAAACATTTATTTTCCCTAAAACCATCTGACCTAGATTATCAATACCATGCAAACTAGAATCTAATCCCAAATTTTTCTTTAAAAAAGAAACTATTTTAATATTTGCAAAAATAACAGGCGTACATAATTCTAGCATCCTATTATCTTCAAATGTTTTAAGCACTACTTCAGGACCAATTCCATTCAAATCACCTATAGATATTCCTACAATTATATTTTCTGTTCTTTTTACCATAATAAGTTCCTATTAATTACTTACTTTTGAATTGCAAATTTAGTAAAATAAAATTAGTTATGTTTACCGGAATCATTGAAACATTAGGAACAATAAAAGAAATTACCAAAGACAAAGAAAACCTTCACATCAAATTAAATTCAAATATTACAAATGAATTAAAAATTGACCAAAGTGTTGCTCATAATGGAATTTGCTTAACTGTAGTTGCAATAAAAGACAGCGAATACACCGTTACTGCAATAAAAGAAACCATTGAAAAAACAAACATTTCTTCTTGGAAAGAGAACGACGTCATTAATCTTGAGCGAGCAATGAAACTCGGAGACAGACTTGACGGACACATAGTTCAAGGCCATGTAGACCAAATAGGCATATGTAAAGAAATAACCGAAACAAACGGAAGCTGGTATTTTACTTTTAAATACGACGAAGCAAGTAACAATATAACTATAGAAAAAGGATCTATAACAATTAACGGCACAAGTTTAACAGTTGTAAACTCAAAACGAAACGAATTCAGTGTTGCTATAATACCTTATACTTACGAGAATACAAACTTCAAGCATTACAAAGTTGGAACCATTATTAATTTAGAATTCGACGTACTCGGCAAGTATATAAAAAGAATTCAGGAATTACAAAAATAAAAAAAGCTCTATATAGAGCTTTTTTTATTATAAAAATATCTTGAAATATAATATCCAAACAGTATTGCTACAAAAAACATTAGCACTATTCCACCATCTATAGGCACAGGATCACCAGGAGGAGGAGTTGGAGGAGGAGGRGTTTCTTGAGAGAACCCATTATAAAAACTCATCAAAAATGCAACTATGAAAACTATTCTATTTATTACTAACTTCATGGTTATAAAAATATAAATTTTCCCTTTCTTGCAAGAAGAAAAATCCCTTGTTAATGTTTTAATTATTATTTAGTCAAAAAAATTAATTAACCGAGTACTAAAATAAGAATATTTTTGCACTAAACAATCATTTTTAAAAAAAACTTAAAATTTTCTTAACTAAACAAAAAAAATAGCCATTTCTGGCTAATTTTTTTTGTGGTCCCACCTGGGCTCGAACCAGGGACCACCTGATTATGAGTCCTTAACTTTTAGTTAACAAATGTTTGCTTTTATTTGCAAATACTTGAAAACAAATGAGTTGCATTTTTTAATGTTTGCAGATGTTTTCAGATTTTTACCTCTTTTAGCAAAAATGTTTAACCTATGTTTAACCCAAAACCAAATTGTCATCTTTTGAAGCCTTGTGTTTCCGAGTGCAAATGTATTATAAAATTCTATTTTTCAAAACTTATTTTTTAAAATACTACTAATAATTTTTTCCACTTCTTCTTTTTTCAAGTTCTTTTTAGCTTTAAACCTCATCATTTTACCTTCTTCATTTACAAAACAATACGCACTCAAAATATCACAATTATAAAACAAGTAAACATTGTGCTCTTTACTTCTATGCTTGTAAACTTCATACGCAAAACTATTCTCTGACTTAACTTCTCCCAAAGGAATTAAATCAAATTCATGCAACTCATATTCTTCCCCTATCTTAAATCGCAAAGTTTTACTCTTACCTTCAGGACAAATAAATATTCCTCTAAACACTAAAAGCCACCTTTTGAGTGACTTTTTGAAATTTACCGTATTCATAAACTTAATTAAAAGTGTACTGATATTGATAGGTTTGCTGATTGATAGTTTCCTGATGAACTGTATTGTTATTTATTGCTCCATAAAATCGCATTTCTGCTTGAGAAGAATCTTCTATATAAAACTCTAATTCAAAACTCGCTGTATTTTCTGGAATTAAAACCGTAAGCTTATTTGCTGTATAGTCAAAATCTGAATTTATTGTCGACTCTGAACCATCTTCCAATGTTAATGTTGTAGTTGCATAAACTGAAACCCAATCTTGTAATGTTCCTGTTGTAAATTCCACAACATGAGATTGACTAAATTGTTGTTCTTGTTTGTCATCATCATCTTTTGAACAACCTGTAAATGCTAAAAGGGCTATTAATGCTAAAAATGTATTCTTCATAATTTAATTATTTATTTGTTTTTAAAATGGTAAGTCATTATCTGGATTGTCGATAAAACTTACTTGTTCTTGTTCTGTGAAAGTTGTTGTAGGTTGTTGGCTCTCTAATCGTTCAATTCTCCAACCTTGTATTGAATTAAAGTATTTAATAATTCCTTCTGGATTGACCCATTCCCTACCTCTTAAATTGATATTTATTTTTACTTTTTGTTCTAAATTAAAACCGTTTAGCAATTCACATTTATCTTGTGTAAATTCTACCAAAATATGCTGTGGATATTGTTCCTGCGTAGTAACTACAACTTCTCGCTTTCTAAAACCACTATCTCCTATTGTTTGAGTTTCATTTAAAACTTTTATTTTTCCTATTATCTCCATAGTTAGTTTTTTAGCAGGTTTATCAATTGTATTGTATGGCAAAAGTCTGATTCATTAAACTTTATGGTTACAGGCAACGAAAATGGATAACGAATTACAAACTCATAACCTGATGCAATAGATGTGTTTTGAAACATCATTTTAAACTTGGTTTGTATTTCGCCTTCATCTAATTTATGTAGCTGTAACCAAGAGTTTACTTCAAACTCATCATCTTTTACTTTATTATAGTATTCTATTTGCCCTTTGTAATAAAGTTCATTCTTATAGCACTCTAAAACTTCTTGCAGCACTTCATAAGTGTCTAAAAATTGAGCTTCCTTTTGAAGTCCTTTATGACTCCTTACATAATCATCTTGAAACTCATTCGCCAAAGCATCAATATCTTTCTTTAGTTTTTCAAACCTTAATTTATGTTTGTCTAACCACCAAACAATCTTGTCTTTTGTGTAAAAACCGTTATCTGATAAATTTTCTAATTCTTCATAAATTTTGTTCATAATCTCGCTAGTTTAAAAATTCAATAACCCAATTATATAAGTTACTAACAGCAAAGATAAGTCCCACAATAACTAAATAAACCATTAAATTAGGGATTATAAAATTTCTAATGAATGCCAAAACATTAATCTTCATTTCATCATTTGTAGCAAAAAGGTACAACGATGAAATTATAATCAATATGACATATAAAGTGTAAATTTCACTTTCAATATCTTGATAAGTAAAAAAACTTCCATATTCAATTAGTAAATACTTTGTTACATAAAATGTTGTCAACAATATTAATATTGAGAAGGAACCCAAACTTTTTATTAGTCTGACTAGTTCATTATCTATTCTTTTAAATAGAGAAGCTGTAAAATTATCAACTAAACCTAACTTATTTTCTAAAGCTGTATTTCTAGTTTTTTTACTTTCATTTACCTCAACTTTTGAGTTCGCAGTAAACTTATCGACTACCTCTATATTATTGTTAATTTCATTATAGATTTTTTTCCAATCACTCCTGCCAAGTTTAGCCCCACTCCAAGCTAGAGCATGTGCTCTCATTTGACTTTCTAGGTTATCCATAGAGATAATACCATCTTCAATCATTTCATTAACATAGTCTTCAAAAGTTGGCTTAACTCCCTCTCTTTCTTCCATATCAGAAATCTTTACTTTGATTACTTCTACTAGTTTTAGAAATGGTTCTTCTTGTTCTGAATTCATATTTTAAATAAATTTTATTTTACAAACATACTTATTTTATCATTTATGATAACCAAAACAGCATGCTTAATTGTCATTTTTGATAACTAAACAATACAGGGTTATAATGGATGATAAGACAAAACTTCAACTAGCAATTGGTAAACGAGTTAAAACATTAAGAGAAGATAGAAATATACCTCAACAAGATTTAGCTGCTAAATGCAACATTGAAAAATCAAATTTTAGCCGTTTAGAAGCTGGTGGAACCAACCCTACTATTTACACTTTAAAAAAGATTGCCGAAAACCTAGATATTAGTCTTTCTGAATTAGTAAACTTAGAAGCTTAATTTTAAAATTTAGCTATTAATACCTATATAGTAAGATAGTAAACTTCTAAAATTAGCTCAAAAAGCCTGTTCTCTTGCTCCTTTGCAAATAGATAAAAGATAAATTGGAAATTAATAGCTACAGCAATCCTTCATCTAAAAAACTATAAAAGTTTTCTTTAGTTACAATTAAATGGTCTAGCAAAGCAATATCTAAAAGTTTTCCTGCTTGCTTTAATTTATTAGTAATTGTTTTGTCTGCTTCACTTGGTGTAAGATTACCACTTGGGTGATTGTGTGCAATTATAATACTACTTGCATTACATTTTAAAGCTACGCTAAACACTAATTTTGCATCTACTACAGTGCCAGTTGTGCCTCCTCTGGATAAATTATAAATTCCTAAAACGTTATTTGCTCTATTTAACAGCAAAATTTTGAATTCTTCTTGTAATTCTATGGTGTTTTTATTCCAAGAATCTAAAAAAAGCGCATAACATTGTTTKCTGTCTTTTGCTTTTAGTTTCTCTTTCTTACTGTTTGAATATGAGACACTTATTTCTGATATTTCCATGCTTTTTTCTATTAAAATCTATTGACTATGTCATTTATTTTATATAACTTTGCTCAAAGAAAGTTTCTTTCTGAAACACTTCCGAGAAATTCTTTATCAAACTTTTATAAGTATAGTGGAAAAGGGAAAAACCAAAGTTTCTTTCTTTTTGGTTCTTTTTCTTTCTTAAGCAGATTTAAAACCTATTTACACTTACCTTCATGATAATAAATATAGCCTTGTTATACCGTTTACAAAAAGCATAAACTGACACTCTTTAATTTTTGAAGGTTTGTATAAACCTAGAATTAAATTGTAAGGGTATTTTACACTTTTTAAAAAAGCAACCTAATCTAATTGACTAGGTTGCTTTTGCTTTTTACTCTGCATGTGCTAAAATTCCATTTTTGGAAAACACATTTTCATTTGCAATTACATTCTGCTCATACTTAACAGCTTCTTTCTTTTGCTGTACAGCTTCATCTGTAACATACACCCACCTGTGATTCATCGTGATTTCTTCACCCGTTTCTTTTACCACATATTCAAATGGCTCACAAGCTTCTTTAGTAATGCTTCCTGCCATTTCTGTACCAATTAAAGCAGTACAAGTTTGTTCATCAAATGTTGAAGGTAAAAAAGCACGTTTAGCAGTTGCGTAAAAGCTTCCTGTAATTTTGCTCATTACCATTTCAATTCCACCTTGAAGTTCCAAAACAAAAAAGGAATCTCCGTTCTCCTTTTGTCGTTCTTTGTAACCAATAATTCTTACCATTTTTTTTGAGTTTTTGGGTTGTACAATACCACATAACAAATCAACATTCTACAGTATATAAATTACAACTATCACCTTGAATTTATTTATCCTGCCAGAAAGTTTTCTTTCATATATAATGTGGTGGGGATGTTTCCTTCCCCAAAAATGGGTGGGGGTTTCGAGTAAGGTAGCTCACTCTCTCACAAAGCTTCCAAAAAAATAATTTTTCTGAAATTTTTTTAATCCAAATTTCTGACTAATTTTAGACAATCTTTGACAAGATATAATTTGACTACCAAATGATACTATCAGAATTACTAAAAACTAAACGAGAAACTAAAAACCTATTACTTCGTGAAGTAGCTTCTATGATTAATGTAGATACTGCTTTAATAAGTAAAATAGAAAAAGGAGATAGAAAACCTACTAGGGAACAAGTAGAAAAACTTGCAATTGCACTAGATATTGATTACCCAAAACTATTAAAATTATGGTTAAGCGAAAAAGTATATGATGATGTAAAAGGCGAAGAATTAGGGATAACAGCTGTAAAATTAGCTTTAAAAAGATTAACTTCAGAAGAAGAATAAATGCATCAACTAACTAAAACAGATTTTACACAATATCGTAATTGCCCTGAATCATTATGGCTTTTAAAAAACAAACCTACGGATTACCCAAAAGGTAAATTTTCCCTGTTTTTAGAAAAACTTATCAAAGAAGGCTATGAAGTAGAAGAGTATGCTAAATTATTATTTCCTAAAGGTATTAACTTACCAGAACATACTTCCCCCAATTATACAAAACAACAATTAGAATCAAAAAACACCATATTCTTTCAACCCACATTTTTAACACAAAAAGGTTTATTTGCAAGAATTGATGTTTTAGAAAAATTAAATAATAATAAGTACCATATTTATGAAATTAAGTCTGCTTCAAGTGTTAAAAAAGACAAGCTTGAAGATGCCTGTTTTCAGAAACATGTATTAGAGGAATGTGGCTTTACTGTTTCAAAAGTTTCCATTATCCATCTCAACAAAAACTATGTTAAACGAGGAGTAATTAATCCATTTGAATTATTAGAAATTACTAATGTAAACGAACAAATAAATAACATATATGCTACTGTTGTTAATGATATTAATGCAGCTTTTAATTTTATTAATAAGAAAGCAATTAACGAAAATCAATGTTCGAGTAGATTCAAGACTAAGGCAAACCATTGTGATAGCTTTAAACACTTTAATAAAGATGTTCCTGATTTTAGTATTTACGAAATTGCAAGAATTTCAGCTAAAAAAATTGGTCTATTGGCAGATAATAATCAATTAGGAATTTTAGATATTCCTCTTGATTTTGAGTTAAGCGAAATTCAACAAGCCCAAGTAGAGTCTGCAAGAAAGGAACTTGTTGTAATTAATAAATCCAAAATTGAGAAAACTCTAAAAAACCTCAAATTTCCATTACACTTTGTTGATTATGAAACTTTCCCAACAGCAATTCCAAAATTAGACAACATGAGACCTCACAACCACCTTGTTTTTCAAGTGTCTATACACACAATGCAGGAAAACAATGAGACAACTCATTTTGAGTGGTTAGGGTGCAAACTAGAACAACCTATTGAGATGCTAAAACAAATGCGAGATTTCACAAGTTTTACAGGTACTTTTATATCATGGAATGCTTCTTTTGAGATAAGTAGAAACAAGGATATGTTGTTTTGGGTTCCGCAATTTACAGATTACTTAAACTATATGAATACGAATATGTTCGACTTAATGAGCATTTTTAAAACAGACTATGTTGATTATAGGTTTCACGGATCAACATCTATTAAAAAAGTGTTGCCTATTTTATGCCCTCAATTTTCATATTCTGATTTAGAAGTTAAAGACGGGACAATGGCTCTTGATACTTGGGGAAGAATGGTAACTGACCCAAATTTTAATGAAGATATAAGCCAAACAAGGGAAAACTTATTAGCTTACTGCAAACTGGATACTCTGGCTATGGTAGAAATTTATAAAAAAATAAATAGTTTCAAACAATAATAAATATGAATAAACAACAATTAGCAGCTAAGATTTGGGAATCTGCAAACCAAATGCGATCTAAAATTGAGGCTAACGAATATAAAGATTACATATTAGGTTTCATTTTTTACAAGTACCTTTCAGACAAAGAAATACAATTCTGTAAAAAAGCAGATTTCACTGAAGAAGATATAAAAGCACTTTCAGAAGAAGATGAAGAAACAGTAAATTACATAAAAAAAAATATAGGTTATTTTATTGCCTATGATGATTTGTTTACCACTTGGATTGATTTAGGAAAAGACTTTAGTGTTGACAACGTAAGAACAGGATTGTCTGCATTTAATCGCTTAATTAGTCCTGCTCATAAAAAGCTATTTGATGAAATTTTTGACACTCTACAAACTGGTTTAAGTAAGTTAGGAGATACTGCCCCAAAACAAACTAAGGCAATCAGTGACCTGTTACACTTGATTAAAGACATCCCTATGGATAGCAAGCAAGGATATGATGTGCTTGGTTTTATTTACGAATATCTTATTGAAAAATTTGCTGCCAATGCAGGTAAAAAAGCAGGAGAATTTTATACGCCTCATGAAGTTTCAGTGTTGTTATCGGAAATTGTTTCCAACCATTTAAAAGACAGAAAAGAAATTCAAATTTACGATTCCTGTAGTGGCTCAGGTTCTTTGCTTATTAACATTGGTAATAGTGTCGCAAAACACATTGATGATAAAAACAACATTAAATACTACGCACAAGAACTAAAAAAGAACACATATAACCTTACCAGAATGAACTTGGTTATGCGTGATATTTTACCAAACAACATTGTAACTCGCAATGGAGATACTTTAGAAGATGATTGGCCTTATTTTGATGAAAATGATGCTGTACAAACTTACAATACACTTTATGTAGACGCAGTAGTTTCTAATCCCCCTTATTCTCAAAAATGGGACCCAACTAATAAAGATTCAGACCCAAGATATTCAAGATTTGGATTGGCTCCAAAATCTAAGGCCGACTTTGCTTTTCTTCTACACGATTTATTCCACATTAAACCAGACGGAATTATGACCATAGTGTTGCCGCATGGTGTTTTGTTTAGAGGTGGTGAAGAGGGTACAATCCGTAAAAGGTTAATTGAAGCAAATCATATTGACACTATCATTGGTTTGCCTCCAAGTATTTTCTTTGGTACAGGAATACCAACAGTTGTTATTGTTTTAAAACAAAAACGAGTAAATACAGATGTATTAATTATAGATGCATCAAAAGGATTTATAAAAGAAGGTAAAAACAATAAGTTAAGAGCTTCGGATATTAAAAAAATTGCAGATATAATTCGTGATAGACAAACCAAACCTAAATTTTCTAAAGTAGTAGAAAGAGATTACATTAGAGAAAATGAATACAATTTAAATATTCCTAGATATGTAGATTCTTCAGAGAATCCAGAAAGTTGGGATATTTATGCTTCTATGTTTGGTGGTATTCCTGTAAAAGAAATAGATGAACTTGAAAAATATTGGCAAGCCTTCCCTAATTTGAGAGAAGCCTTATTTTCTAAAACTTCAGAAGTTAATGCCGAATTAAAGGTTAAAGAAATTAATAATGCTATTAAAGAACAAGCAAGTGTGAAAGTATTTAAAGAAAAGTTTGACACTTCATTTAGTGATTTAGATACTTATTTAAAACAGGAATTATTAACGAATATGGAAACCGTTAATGTTCCACGAGAAAAAACAGTATTAAGTAATGATATTTTTAAAAGACTTGAAACAATAGATTTGATAGATAAATATGAGGCATATCAATTGTTGGACAATGAATGGGAAGCTATAAAGATAGATTTAGAAATTATTCAAACTGAAGGTTTTGAATCTGCTAAAGTAGTAGAGCCAAATATGGTAATGAAAAAGAAAGATGGTAAAGATGTAGAAGTTCAAGAGGGTTGGAAAGGTCGCATCATGCCTTTTGAATTGGTTCAAAAAACATATTTAAAAGAGGAATTAGATAGCTTACAAAAGAAAGAAAATCGTCTTTTAGAAATTGCTTCAGAATATGAAGAAATTATTGATTCTTTATCCGAAGAAGAAAAAGATTCTCCTGTATTAAATGATAGCAATGATGCTTTTGTAACTAAAGAAGTTGGTCTCGCTCTTCAAGATATTTTTGCTGATGTAGAGTCGGAAGAAATAAACACCTTAAAAACTTATCTAGATTTGTTAGTCAACAAAGCTAAGAAGCCTGAAAAAATTGATTTTATAAACACTAACAAGCAGGTACAATGGGCTAAAATAGAAGCTAGTAAAGATGGTACTTTTAGCAAAGCCAATGTAAACAAGCATTTATTTGCATTACAATCTACATTTACATTTCCTGAAGATTCTTATGAAAGTAAAATAGTAAAAACAGGTAAGCTTTTAGAAGAAGAAAAAGAACTTAAAAAACTAGTTAAAGTAGAAAAAGCTAAACTACACTTAGCAACAAAATACACTATTGAAAACCTACCTAATGAACAAGTATATGAGTTATTAGAGCTAAAATGGGTACAACCAATTGTAACCTCTTTAAACAATTTACCCAAAACTATTATTGATGAATTAACAAGCAGAATAATTAAACTTTCTGAAAAGTACAGCACTACATACTCAGATGTTGCCAAAGAAATTAAAGTAGCAGAAAACTCTTTATCTAAATTAATAGAAGACCTTACAGGTAATGAGTTTGACATGAAAGGATTGAATGAATTGAAGGTTTTATTAAATAGTGAAAATTAATATGGCTAATAAAAATAAAAATCCTGAAGTTCGTTTTAAAGGGTTTACAGAAGATTGGAAACACCTAGAATTAGGGAAAGTACTTACAGAACGTAAAACAATGCAGAAAATATCTGAAGATGCACCAATTTTAGCATTTGCTTCAGGACAAGGTGTTATAGATAGAAGCGAAAGAAAATCCAATAACAGAGACCATTTAACTTTAGACCAAGAAAACAAGGTTTATAAACTAACAGAACTTAACGATATAGTTTACAATCCTTCAAATCTTAAATATGGAGCCATAGATAGAAACAAACATGGTAGAGGTGTTATATCGCCTATATATGTAACCTTCACTACAGAAGAAGAACCTTCATTTATAGAATTGATTGTTAAAAGCGAAAAGTTCAAATTAAGAGCTTTACAGTATGAGGAAGGAACTGTTGTAAAAAGACAATCTGTTAGCCCTGAAAATCTTTTATCTTTAAAAGTAGGCATATCATCTTCACTTAATGAACAGAAAAAAATAGGGAAACTATTCGATTACATTGAGGATTTAATTAATCATCATCAAAAAAAATATGATAAGCTAGTTATTCTTAAAAAAGCGATGCTTGATAAAATGTTTCCTAAAAATGGTGCTTTAATACCTGAAATTCGTTTTAAAGGATTTACCGATAATTGGAACGAAAAGACACTTGGTAAGATTTCTGACATTTCAAAAGGAGCACAAATTAATAAAGTTGAATTAAAGGAAGAAGGAACATATCCAGTAATTAATGGAGGCATAACTCCTTCTGGATATACTGAAAATTGGAATACAATTGAAAACACAATAACCATTAGTGAGGGTGGCAATTCTTGTGGTTTCGTTAACTTTATTAAAACAAAATTCTGGTCTGGAGGACACTGCTATAGTCTAGGAAAAATTTCAAATGAAGTAATCCCTGAATTTCTTTACCAAATATTAAAATCTGAACAAATTAAAATTATGAGTTTAAGAGTTGGTTCTGGCTTGCCAAATATCCAAAAGGATCCTATAAATAATTTCATCTTTCTATTACCTAGTCCACAAGAACAAAAAAACATAAGTGATTATTTCAAACACATTGACGTATTAATATCCCAACATAAAAAAGAATTAAAAAAACTAAAAAACATTAAAAAAGCCTGTTTTTCAAAAATGTTAGTCACACAAGAGTAAGTTACTGGTTATATAAAATTAAAGAAAATGACATTTACCAAAGAATCTGAATTTGAAGAAGCCTTAATACTAGCACTTAGTAAAAAAGGCTGGGAAAATGAGGTTATTAAAAACCCAACAGAAGAAGACTTGCTTAACAACTGGGCAAATATTCTTTTTGATAATAACAGAGGTATAGACCGCTTAAATGACACACCATTAACCCATGGTGAAATGCAACAAATACTAGAGCAAATTACTGAATTAAGAACACCACTTAAATTAAACGGTTTCATAAATGGTAAAACTGTTGCAATAAAACGTGATAATCCTGAAGATAAATTACATTTTGGCAAAGAAGTAAGTCTAAAGATATATGATAGGCACGAAATAGCAGCAGGACAAAGTAGGTATCAAATTGTACAGCAACCAAAGTTTCCAACCAAATCTAAAATACTAAATGATAGACGTGGAGATATACTGCTTTTAATTAATGGTATGCCACTAATTCATATTGAGTTAAAAAGAAGTGGTGTATCTGTTAGTCAAGCTTATCATCAAATAGAAAATTATTCTCGCTCTGGTATCTTTAGTGGTCTGTTTTCTTTAGTTCAGGTATTTGTGGCTATGGAACCTAAAGAAACTGTTTATTTTGCAAATCCTGGACCAGATGGAAAGTTCAATAAAGATTTTTATTTTCATTGGGCAGACTTTAATAATGAACCTATAAATGATTGGGGAAACATTGCCTCCTCTTTGCTTTCCATTCCAATGGCACATCAATTAATTGGTTTTTATACTGTACCAGATAATAATGATGGTGTTCTAAAAGTTATGCGTAGCTATCAGTATTATGCAGCAAATGCTATTTCAGATAAGGTTGCCAAAACAGATTGGAAAAGTAAGCATGCTCTTGGTGGTTATATTTGGCATACTACAGGTTCTGGCAAAACTATGACCAGTTTTAAATCGGCTCAACTCATTGCAAACTCTAAAGATGCTGATAAAGTTATCTTTTTAATGGATAGAATTGAACTAGGCACACAATCTTTAAAAGAGTATCGAGGTTTTTCAGATGAAAATGAAGATGTACAAGCCACTGAAAATACAGGTGTTTTAGTCACAAAACTAAAAAGTACAGACCCTATCAATACATTAATTGTTACTTCTATTCAGAAGATGAGTAATATTAAAGATGAAGATGGTGGTTTAAATGCTAGAGACATCGAGATAATGAATGGTAAAAGAACAGTGTTTATTGTAGATGAAGCACATCGTTCTACTTTTGGAGATATGCTAATTGACATAAAAAACACGTTTTCATCAGCTATTTTCTTTGGGTTTACAGGTACACCAATACTTGATGAAAACCAGAAGAAAATGAATACAACTTCAACAGTTTTTGGTGACGAGTTACATAGATACAGTATTGCAGATGGTATAAGAGACAAAAATGTATTAGGTTTTGACCCATATAAAATTCTAACCTATAAAGATCGTGATTTAAGAAGAGAAATAGCCCTTGAAAAAGCTAGAGCTGTTGATGAAGCAGAAGCACTTTCTGACCCAGCAAAGAGAGAAATCTTCAATAGGTATATGAATGATGTGAGAATGGCTGGCTATTATGAGCCATCTGGAAATTATGTTCGAGGTATAGAAGATTTTGTACCTAAGTCTCAATATGAAATTGATACCCATCAAGAAAAGGTGGTTGAAGACATTATAGAAAATTGGATAGTATTAAGTCAGAACAATAAGTTTCATTCCATTTTTGCAACAAGCAGTATAAATGAAGCTATTGACTATTACAGGTTGATAAAAAGATTAAATCCTGAACTAAAAATAACCGCATTATTTGATTCTACTATTGAAAATATTGGCAATGCTGCATATAAAGAAGATGGGTTAGTTGAAATACTTGAAGATTATAACCATAGGTATGAACAAGATTACACCTTAGCAACGCACTCAAAATTTAAAAAAGATATTGCTGCAAGACTTGCACACAAAGAACCTTATCTAAGAATTGAAACTACACAAGAAAAACAAATTGATTTATTAATTGTTGTAGACCAAATGCTTACAGGTTTTGATTCTAAATGGATTAATACTTTATACTTGGACAAAGTTATTAAGTACGAAAACATTATTCAAGCATTTTCTAGAACAAATCGTCTTTTTGGACCAGACAAGCCTTTTGGAACAATACGTTATTATCGGTTTCCACACACTATGGAACAGCATATAAACAGAGCTATAGAATTATACTCTGGAGATAAACCAGTTGATTTATTTGTTGATCGATTAGAACAAAATTTAAATTCATTAAACTTTGTTTTTAATGAAATTTCTCAATTATTTATTTCCGCAGGTGTTCAAAATTTTGAAAGGCTACCTGAAAGTATTCCAGAACGAGGAAGGTTTGCTTCACTTTTCAAAGATTTAAATAACTTTTTAGAAGCAGCAAAAATTCAAGGCTTTAATTGGAGTCAATTAAAATACCTTTTTAGCAAAGGGAAAAAAAAGTCTGTGGTTGAAATGAATTTTAACGAAAATACATACTTAATTTTAGCTTTACGTTATAGAGAGTTATTTAGTGGTGATGGTGGTGGAATTGGAACAACTGAGGTTCCTTTTGAAATTGAAGGGCATTTAACAGAGATTGATACAGACAAAATTGATGCAGATTACATGAATTCTCGTTTTGATAAATATCTTAAAGAACTCAAAGGGGATGATATTGATAGCGAACAACTACAACATACTTTAGACGAATTACATAAGTCATTTGCATCATTAACTCAAGAAGAACAAAAATACGCTAACATTTTTATACATGATATTCAAAGTGGCATCATAAGTATTCAAAGCGGTAAGACCTTTAGAGAATACATTACAGAGTACCTTTTCAATGCTAAAAATGACCAGATATTTAGAATTTCGGAAATACTAGATTTAGATGAGTCAAAACTTCGTAACATGATGGACTCAAACATAACGGAGAAAAACATAAATGAGTATGGTCGTTTTGATGATTTAAAAAGTACAGTTGATAAAGACAAAGCAAAAGAATATTTTGAAAAAATAGAAGGCAAATCAATTCCTCCATTTAGGGTTAACATAAAGATTGAGGACTTACTTCAAGAATTTATTATTAGTGGTGGTTTTGAAATATAAGAATTTCAAATTTTACTAAAATGAGAAGCTAAAACTTTGAATAACTATTTAAATTAATATTGAGTAGAAAAAGTAACATTATTAAGCACAAACAAACTAAAAACACTTATACAGATAGAAGTGTAATTGAGGTAATTAGAGAATTGAAGCAAAACCTCATTTCTTTCTAAAATTAGAAATTAAATTATGATACAAAATACAGCAAACAAACCGCTTTCAGAATTATTTAGCACTGACAATGAAATAAGTTATTACATACCAAAATATCAAAGAGAATATGTTTGGGGAAAAAATAATTGGGAATCAATGTTTGATGATATTGAAGAAAGTGATGGAGGGCATTTTCTTGGTTCTATAATTTGTATAAATACCCAAAGTGATAGTTTAAAGCCTGGAGAATTAGAATTAGTAGATGGTCAACAAAGAATGACTACAATAAGTTTGTTTTACTTAGCTATCTATCAATTTTTATTAGAAAACAATCCAGATGTTGATGATATGGATATTTTAGTAGAACTAAGTTCTCTAAAGAAAAAAATAACACTTCGTAAAAATGAATTAAGACTAACACCTTCTTATTCAAATCATAATTTTGATGACTATAAATGGATTTTTTCTGAAGTTATAAAAGAAATAAAAGCTTCTAAAAAACCACGTTTTCTAGGCCTAAGGCAAATAGCCAGAGCTTATAATTATTTTTATAAAAGACTTACAGAAATTAGTGATGATGAATACAAAAACCCTAAATACACTTTTGAATCTGTAAAAACATTGTTAACAAAGCTCAATAGTGCAACATTAGTTAAAATAGATGTTGCTACACATGCTGATGCTTTTACTTTATTTGAAACCCTAAACAACAGAGGTGTTCCTTTGTCTGCTATAGACTTAATTAAAAACAAACTTCTAGGACATCTTGAAAAGATAGACAAAACCACTTCATTAGATGATAATTTTGATAGATGGAATGCTTTAATCAATAACTTAACAGATGAGTATAAAGTACAAGAAAGGTTTTTAAGACAATTTTACAATGCATTTCATTTAGATTCATTTATAAAGGTTGAAAAAAAACCAAAAGCATTAAGGTCAAATTTAATTACCATTTATGAAGAACTAATCAATAAAGATGTAAACAAATTTTTTGACAGATTAGAGTCTGCATCTTTAATATATTCTAAACATATTCAATATGAATTAGATGAACATGAACATTCAGAAAAGATGATTAGGGCGCTAAGAAATTTAGAAAATGTAAATGGTATTGATGGTTTTATGTTACTGCTTTTTGTAGATACTAAATTTGAAATTACTGAGTTAGAAAAGATAGAATTAATAAATTTATTATGTAATTATTCTATAAGAAGAAATGTTACCGACACACCCCCTACAAGAGATATTACTAATTACTTCATGGACATTATAGACGAAATCAATAAAATAGATTCATATTCTTATAGTAAAATCAGAGAATTCATTATAGAAAAAGGGAAACCTGCATCAGATGTCTTATTTGAAGAGAAATTGAAAGGAAACTTATATGATGAAAATGTAGGAGCAACTAGGTACATTCTTTCTTCAATAGAATTATCAGAAACAGAAACAAGAGAAGTATACTCTAATTTTTATTCAAGAGATAAAAAGAAATTTGTTTGGACTATTGAACATGTTTTTCCACAAGGAGAAAACATTCCTCAACATTGGGTAGATATGGTCGCAAATGGAGATAATAAAGACGCTGATGAAATTAGAAAAGAGTATGTGCATAAATTAGGTAACTTAACTTTAACAGGCTACAACTCTCAATTAAGTAATAAACCTTTAAAAGATAAGCAAGAAAAAAAGAAAGATGGAAAAAATGTAGGCTTTAGGAATGGGTTGTTTTTAAATGAGCAACTAAAGGACGCTTCAATGTGGACTAAAACAGACATAGAAAACAGAACTGATATGTTAGTAGAAAAGGCAATAGAATTATTTAAATTGTAGCTTTTCTGATTAATAATGAAGAAAAAAGGCACGCTGTTTGAATGTTATTAATGTGAAATATATACTAAAACATTTTTTTATCGTTAACTAAATAGATAATTTTGCAATAACAAATCAACTAATCAATATGGAAAACAATAAAAATACTTTCGATAGCATTTTGGGATTTCTTGGAGTTTTATCTCTTTTGATTATTGTTCATGATGTTTACAATGCATTGAAAACAGACACAGAAACCAATGTGATTTCTGATGATGCATTAAAAGCTATACAAAACCCTGAAACTGCTGATAAACTTAGAGAAGCTGTAGATGATTATCATGATACAGGTGAGTGGAGTAAAACAAAATTAGAGTCAATTTTATAATTTTTAGGCTATATGAATCTTACTTTAGGTTTTATAGCCTTTTTTATATCTATAGTAATCCCTGGCATCTTATTTAGAAGATTCTTTTTCTATGGCGAATTTTCTAAACAATTTAACACTAAAGACCCTGTATTACATTCCGTTTTTTTTAGCATAATACCTGGCATTGTAATTCAAATTATCGCTTTTATAATTTATAATTTATCACTTGGGTTTGAAACAAGCTATCTTGATGTCTTTACTATTTTTAGAGACATAACTTCAGATGGTGCAAATGGTACACAAACAGCTACCAAAAATTTCATTAATAATGACATAATAACTTTCTTTCTTTATTCTCTTGGAGTATTTGCTTTTGCCTCATTCTCTGGTTGGCTTTGCAGTAGACTAATTAGAACTTTAAAATGGGATAAAAAATATAAACTATTTCGGTATAACAATCAATGGTATTATATCTTTAGTGGTGAGGTTCTTAATATGAAAAAATTTGAAGATGCTCATAATGTATCTTTCAAAAACAATAAAGGACAAGAACAAGACACTCTGATGACTTATGCAGATATTTTAGTTTCTGTCAGTGAACAAAATGACAGAAAAGAGCTTTACACTGGTTATGTCGTTGATTATGACTTAAAAAGTGATGACATCACTCAGTTAGACAAAGTCTATTTAATTGACACGCATAGATATAAAAAGAAAGAAAAAAATATTGATAAAGAAGGGGTTGAAATTAAAGATGAAAACCCTACTCAATCTAGAAATAGGTTAAAAGTACCAGGTGATATTTTTGTTTTAAATGCTAAAAATATTGTAAATCTTAATTTAACTTATATTCCTTCAATAAAAAAGAAAATTGAAAAAGAAGCAAAAAAACAAAGAATATTTTCGAAGATTCAAATAGGATATTTAATTTCAATTTTAATAATAATTTTTGTTCATTTCTTTTATAAAATTCTAAATTTAGATGAATCTTTTCTATCAAATTACTTTGTTAAAACAGGCTTTTGGGGAAAACTACTCGTCATACTTTTTATCAATCAATTTATTGTCCTTTTTGTTCCTTTTGAAGGTAAAGACAAAAAATTGTGTTATGATTTTAAAAATATAGGTATTAGAATACTAAGCCTAATTCTTTGGGGAGCTTTATCATTTTGGTTTGTAATAAAACCTCTTTTATAATAAAGCTAAAATAAACCCAACCCCTAATTAAAGAGGCTGGGTTCTTCTCAACCCAAAAACCAATGGTAATCTCCATTACCAATTAGTGCTTTCTGAATACCTTGTGTAAAATCAAAAGCATTCACATTCCTGTCAAGAAAAGTATCTATATAACTGCTTTTATTAGCTTGTGTAAATAAGTTATACAGTTGCCAAAGGTTAATGTTGCCTTGTTCATCTCTACTAAAGCTTTCATCTTCATAATAATCTTTAGCAATAGTGTTAATATGACTATCATTAAACTGCATTTGTGGAATTCTTAATTTTTCACTTTTTGGCAAATGTTGGTACAACCTTGTTTTACCTAAAATTTGTGCAAATTGTTGTTCTGTAATGCTATGATTAGCCAATACCTTCATGCTATTAAGATGATTCTCTGCATCATAATTTTGTAACACTTGCATCATTTTATCCTGTAATTCATGGTAGGAACTCACACGCAAGTCATCTACAAATCCATCACTCCAAACACATAAATTCATACATACTTGGTTTTGGAAACCCACAAAAAATTTAAACTTTTCCATAGATTTTTTATTATAGAGGTTTTCTAAATTGTAGCTCCTAACTCCTCCAATAGTAAGAGCAACTGTATTACCATTTATTGTATCTGTAATGCTTGGAATTTTAATTACAAATGCCATTCTCTCAAAATACTGGGTTTTTTCATGGTCTAACAGTTCTTTTGCATTTTTGTAAATGGCATCTGGAGTTCTGCCTTTAATTTGATGAGAAACTCTAATTTCTGGACTTGCAATAATTTGATGTGGAAACACTTTTGAAACACAATCTTGGGCTAATTCTATAAACTCTTGGTGTGCTATAGTCTTTTCATTATCCTTGCTAAAAACAGGAATAATGCAATCATTTTTTAACTGCCTTAAAGCAACTTCTTGGGTATTTGCAACAATAAAAGGTTTGGCTTCATACGTTGAAGTTTCTGTATTTAACTTACTTTCTAATTCTATGTGTTGAGTAGGCTCAATAATGTTAATTACATTATCATCTTCATTACTTATTACAGTAGTAGAAAATACAGGTTTAAGCTCTAATTCAAAAGCTTCTTCTGGTGTTGCTGGTTTAATGATGCTTTCCATTTGTTGAGAAATTTTGAGGGTTAATTAATGCTTCTAATTGTAATTTTTTAGTATGAAATTGAGGTTTAAAAGCTTCTTGAAATGTTGGATTATCATTGTACAATTTTGTAAGTTCTGAAACCGACAAAGCACAATTTATTTTATCTGACATTTCTCTTGCATTCATTTGAGTTTCTGTACTTCCAGAAT
This sequence comes from Flavobacterium sp. 316, assembly GCF_000967805.1. NCBI lineage: Bacteria > Pseudomonadati > Bacteroidota > Flavobacteriia > Flavobacteriales > Flavobacteriaceae > Flavobacterium > Flavobacterium sp. 316. The sequence continues at coordinate 329,266 of NZ_JYGZ01000005.1, read as the reverse complement.
TACACCAATCTAAAATCTTTTTCCCTGTATGAGCTGCAATTTTAAACTCTGGCTTATCCATAAACAAGCCTGTTCTGTCTTTGCTTGAAACTGCGTAATGCTTAATATCTATATCAAAAACTAGAGTAAATTCGTAATCCATTCCATCTCTTTGTACTGCTTTTAACCCTACTTTTTCTGGTATGAATTTTCCATCTTTTTGTTGCAAAACATAATCTTGTTTTGTTCTCATAGTTGCTATAATATGAGTTGGAGATTGGAGTATTTTATCTACAAATAGCTTTTCTAAAGGTTTGATTTTAGCCCAATTTGTAAATGAATTTCCCGCTAAAGAACTGTGGTAATCTAACAAGTAATCCCAACAATGGCTTATGCTGTCTAATATGATGCACTCCATTCCTGCTTTTTCACATACCTCAATAGCTTCTACAAATTTTTGAGGTGTAAAAGGTGGAGTTAATGAAAGTACATTGTAATTACCTAAATGAGCATACAAATCAGCACTTCCATTTTCTGTGTCAATAATTGCAACTTTAGCCAAATTGTTATTGGTTAATCCTTGTGCTAATAGTAAACTTGAATAGGTTTTACCTGAGCCTGCTGAACCTTGTAAAGCTAGTTTTATCTTAGCCTTCTTTCTTTCTGATTGTCTTAAATTCATCGTTTTTATGTTTAATAGTTAATATTTATGTGAATAGCTTCATTTTACAGTACGATTTAAGAAGCATATTGAAATTGTGGTTCTTCTAAAAGTTTTTTCATTGCGTTATCAATAACCTCATCATCAAACTCTTTTAGATAAGAATTGGTAATACTAACATCTGTATGTCCCATTGATTGACCAATAAGGTCAGATGAAATACCTGCAAATTTTAAATTGGTTGCAAAACTATGTCTGATTACATAAGAGGTAACATTCTCACTCAGACCTTGAATTTTCGCAATTTCTTTTAATTGTTTATTGTATCTTCTCAAGGTTTTATGCTTCCTGTTTTCTATCTGCATTGGTGTTAATTCATCTTTTAGTAAAATGGGAAAAACATAGTCTGATGCTCTGTTTTGATTTTTATAGTAGTTTATAATCTGCTTGACTGGCTCTAGCATTTTAACTTTAAATCTTCCTTTAGTTTTAGAACGCGTGTAATGAATTACCTCTCCTTCTATATTGCTCCATTTTAACTTCATTATGTCTATAAAGTTCATACCACCCATGTAGTAGCTAAAAACCAAGTAGTTTCTAGTATTGGTTAAATGTGGATATTTAGTAGTATCAACATTTTCCATAAGTCTCATATCTTCTCTTCTTAATGCCTTTTTTATTCCTTTTGCTTTAAATTTTGAAATTTTAAAATCATTAAATGGATAATATTTTACATCTACAATTCCGCTTTTTATAGCATAATTGTAAAGTGCTCTAATGGTTCTCATTTTTATTCCAATACCTCCATTAGAATTATTATTTCCTCTTAAAAAAGTTTCATATTTATCTAAAGAATTAGGTGTTATCTCTCTAAAAACTAAACTCTTATTTTTACTAAACTTGTAAAATGAATTGTAAACATCTTTGTACACCTTTGCATTACTTGTTCTTCCAGCAGTATTAAAATCATCAATTTTTTCTAACCAAAATTGTGAAACTGTAATTTTTGATGATTTTCTACCTCTAAACTTTTCTTCAAATTGATTTAGTGTAAAGTCAATTTCATCTAAATAGAAATTATCAATTATCTTTAAAGCTTCTTCCTTCTTTTTAAGTAAGACTCTATTTCTTTGAATGTGATTTTTTTCGCTTTTTTTAAACTGACTATTTGCTGCATCCCAATCTTTTTTCAAACAACTAATTCCTAGCGTAATTACCTTAATTTGTCTTTCCTTAATGATTTTTAAAACCACAGGGTACTGACCTTCCTTATTGGGTTTATTTCTTAATAATATTTTTATACTTGCCATGTTTTCTGTATTTATGGTTAATGACAAATTCCTGATATAATAACTAAGGAATTTGTCATTCCTTTTTTGTTAACTATCTAGTAATTCATTAAACTTTTTGATTAAACTTGCTCTTAAAAAAGTCTTTGTTTTTAGTAAATCGTTTTTAACCAACAATTTTTCAAACTTTTTTACTTCTATACTTTTTATATTTCTATTCCCTCTAAGTGAAAGTTTGTCCCAGAAATTAAAACTTAAATAACTTTCTAGGCTTTTTCTATCTTCAACAGATATTGTTGAGTCTGAAGGTATGTTGTCTATGATGGTAAGCTCATCAAACCTTTTCAACATATCTCCAAACAGAGCTTTTAATACTTGTTTGTTTTTTAAATCATAAATATTAAAAGCACCTAATGGGTTAAAACCTTTATTCCGCTTATACTTAATCTCAAATCTGATAACATTTTCATTTAGATTGAATTGCTTTGCTTTGTCGTAAATCTTGAAATAGTAGTTATAATGGTTAAACTGTTTGTACTCACCTCTACCATTAAATTGCTCATTATGATTATGAATTTCTAGCTTGTGTAAACTGATATTCTCCTTAATAACAAATTCTGCTGGCATTGGTAATCTGATATTTAAACCAAACTCTAACTGTGTTAATCGTGTTTTTCTTAAATCTACTAGCTTGCTTCCCAAGTAATCTATTGTTTCACAAATTGCTGAATAGGAAAAATCATTATGGTTATGACTTTTATTTTCTTTTAACTCATTGTACAACTTGTGTATAGAATTCATAACAGACACCAATTTATCATTGATTCTAATTTCCATACTACCAATGTTTGCAGTAAATGGATAGCTAATTTCTCCTGAATGGTATTCTAAAACAGTGTACAATTCCTCAAAATTTTCTTTATCAGTAACAAAAGATTCAATCTTGTCTTTATCTAGGTAGTATTGTCTAACATAATCTATCATGACTAGACTTTTTTGTTAGTTCTACCTAAGTAGTTATCCAACTCATCATCTATATCATTAATAGATGCAACCCTACCACTAAGAATCCAATCTTCTAAATCTTTACGTTTAAAATAAATTACCTTGCCACCAGGCTTGTGATGAGCAATTTCTTTATTACTCGTAATTTTGTGAACTCTAGAAGGAGAAACACCTAAAAAATATGCTGTTTCACCAACTGTTAAAAATTCTTTCTGCTGAATAATTTGTTTTTTCAGCAATTCTTTAATCTCTTTTAATTCATTTTGGATAAATTCCATAACTTTAAATGTTATGGATAGTCGACTATCCTTGTTAATAATGAGACAAAGAAAAGCAACAAAAAACCCTTTGTTTCCATAGTGTAACAAAGGGTTAAGGTAAAGTGTAAGGTATAATGTAAGGTTATTCTAAATACTCGTTTTTAAGTTTTAAAATGTGTTTGTCAATTTTGGATTTTTCAGATTCATTTTTATTTTTTCCTCTTGATAAAGAAGCATAAATGTCATTGCTTTTTAGTGGTTTGTTTTGCTTGTTTAAGAATACTTCACTTTTTTCAATAGCAGAATGAGTAAAACCATTAAAAAACGGTTTTAAAGATTCTAAAAAGTAAGCTACAAGATAATTACTCTCAGTGAATCTAATTTTATTTTCAAGTATTTTGGGCGTTGGAGAAATGAAAGCCTCTATAAAATCTTGCTCATCAATTTCAACATCATCGATCAAATATAACGTATAAGCCAACTCATACAATTCTTTATAAAAAGAATACTTTAAATTTTTGCTTTTAAAGAATGTTGCATCTGATTCATTTATTAGATACCTAAAAGCATTGTGATACGTTATAAGTTGAGAATATCTGTCTTTTAAATTACTTATAATTTCAATAAGTTTTTCTTCAACTAACTTTACATCACCATCTTCAAGTTTCAGCACACGTTTTAAAAGTACTTGTATGTCATTGTAAACATTTATTAAATAAGTAGCTTTTTCTTGTTCAGCTACTACTTCTAAAATTTCATCTTGGATTTTTTTATAAATGAAGGTATTCTCAAAATTTAATAACTGTTCTAAAAAATCTTTTCTTTCAATAATATCAGTTACAAAAATTGGCATATTTCCATCATCTTCTACCATTTCTTCTTTCATAAAATAACCATGTTCTTGAATGTAAGAATATCCATTTTTCTGTAAAGTTGCATTACCAATAAAAGTGTCTTTTACAGATTGAATATTGTTGACAAATAACATGTCAAAATAGAATGAAAGAGGTGTGCTTTTAGATTGCATAAAACGGTTTTAGAAATACAAAGAAATACAAAGAAAGTAAAAATGTTTAACCTATGTTTAACCCAAGTACATAAAAAAAAGCCTCACATCTCTGTGAGGCTTTTATTTTCCTAGTGGTCCCACCTGGGCTCGAACCAGGGACCACCTGATTATGAGTCAGGTGCTCTAACCAACTGAGCTATAGGACCAGTTTTGAGGTTGCAATATTACTACTATTTTTTATTCAATGCAACATTTTTTATGTTTTTATTTTATTTCTTGACAAAGTTCTATCAAAACTCCATTTGTACTTTTAGGATGAAGAAAAGCAACCAACTTATTATCAGCACCTTTCTTCGGCAATTCATTCAAAACAACAAATCCTTCTTTTTTCAATCTTTCAATTTCGAGTAAAATATTTTCAACATCAAAAGCTATATGATGAATCCCTTCTCCTTTTTTTTCAATAAATTTAGCTATTGGACTATCCTCTCTAATCGCTTGTAACAATTCGATTTTATTAGGTCCATTCTCAAAAAAAGAAGTTTTAACCCCTTCCCCTTCTACCACTTCTTCTTTATATGACGATACCCCTAGAAGCTTTTCAAAAATCAAATTAGAGACTTCCAAGTCTTTTACAGCTATACCTATATGTTCAATTTTTCGCATTATTTCTGTTTTAGAAACATTAAAAACTTAATTAAACACAAAATAACAAAAAGTTTTACTCTAAAAAAATAATTCTATTTAGTTTATAACATTATTACGTATTTTTGCAAAATGGAAACGAACAGACAAAAAAAAATAGGCACATTATTACAAAAAGACCTTGTTGACATTCTTCAAGGAGAAATAAGAAAAAACGGAGTAAGTAATTTAGTGATTTCAGTTTCAAAAGTTAATGTAACTTCAGATTTATCTATAGCTAAAGTTTTTTTAAGTGTTTTCCCAACGGAAAAAGCAGGAGAAATCTTAAATGCAATAAAAACAAACACACCTTTAATTAAGCATGATCTATCCCAACGCGTAAAAAATCAATTAAGAAAAGTTCCAAATCTAATTTTCTACATTGATGATAGCTTAGATTATATTGAAAAAATCGACGACGCCCTAAGCGGAAAAGAAAACCCTGTCTTAAACCCTGATTTACTAGACAAGAGAAAGAAATCATAAATCATTGAATTTCCCATTCTACATAGCAAAAAGATACGCAGTAAGTTTTAGCAAAAACTCTACAATAAACATCATAACCATAATAGCAACAGTAGCTATTATTGCTAGCGCAATGGCACTATTTATTTTTCTTTCCGTATTTAGTGGCTTAAAAGAATTCACACTCAGCTATAGTAATTCTTCAGATCCCGATTTTACAATTGAAGCCATAAACGGAAAATCTTTTTTCATCACTCAAGAAGAAGAACTTAAATTAAAAGAAAGCAATTCAATCACAAATTACAGCAAAATAGTTCAAGACCGAGTATTATTCAGCTATAGCAACAAAGAACAAATAGCCACAATAAAAGGAGTTGATAGCATATTTACAAAAGTAAGCTCTATAGACAAATATCTATATGTAGGAAACTGGCTAGAACCAAATACAAATCAAGCAATTGTCGGAGCAGAAATATCAAGAAGATTATCTTTAGGACTATTTGATTTCACAAACTCCTTAGATATTTATTCACCAAAACCTGGTAAAGGATTAATTGAAAATAACGAAAATGCTTTTAATATTTCCAAACTTCAACCAACAGGAATTTTCAACATAAACGAAGATGTTGACAGTAAATATGTTTATTGCGATATTCTAGTTGCGCAAAATTTATTTGGATTCAAACAAAACCAAATCACTAGCATAGAACTAAAAGCATCCAAAAATATTCCAGAAGAAAAAATAATTGAAGAATTAAATGTTATTTTCAAAAACAATGTGAAAATAAAAACCAAAGCACAATTAAACGATTCTTTATACAAAATGTTAAATTCTGAAAATTTATTCATCTATTTATTTAGCACCCTTGTAGTGATTTTAACTTTATTTTGTTTAGCTGGAGCTATCGTAATGATTATTATCGACAAAAAAGAAAACATATATACTTTATACAACATAGGCTTAACTTTTAAAGAAATTAGAAAAATATTCTTCATTCAAGGAATAATTATCACCTCTTTTGGTCTTTTTTTCGGCATATTAATTGGCAGCATCCTAATCATCATTCAACAAGAATTTTCACTTTTAATGATATCTCAAAGCATTGCCTATCCTGTTTTATTTAAAATAGAAAACATAATTATAGTTGTATTAACTATTATCTCACTTGGCATAACATCCTCATGGATTGCTTCTGGCAGAGTAAATAAAGAAATTTTTGAGTCATCTTAAAAATAGATTGACAATTTTTACAATAAACCAGTAGATAAAATTTCACTGATTTTTTTGATCTTTTATTATTGTAACACTCAATAAATTCTTTAATTAACTCATTTTAAAACTAAACAACTTTTATAAAAAAGATAATTAAGATTTAAAAATCAAGCTCTTTAACACGCACACTAGAGCAAGAGCGCCCATTAATGTAGTTTTATTGTAAATATTTAAAAGCTGTCTTTATGTATCATTTATTTTGTAAAAGGCAGAACAGAAGAAATAAATCATTATTATTTTTTAAAAAAGACTTGTTTATTCCAATAAACATTGTAAATTTGCACTCACAAATCGCGGGATAGAGCAGTAGGCAGCTCGTCGGGCTCATAACCCGAAGGTCACAGGTTCGAGTCCTGTTCCCGCTACAAGGTAAGAGAATCAAGAAATTGGTTCTCTTTTTTTATGTGGTTAACTTACCTATTATATAAGGATTTACAATAAATCTGTATCTCTATTACAATTTCAATTTTTCAATTTTTGAGGTTACAATAAGGTACACATTTTTATTATTTGGGTACACTTATAGGATTACTCATTTTTTAGCCAGGTACACAATTGGGTACATATTAACAAAACATCAGGCACACATAAATCCAATATCTATGAAAAGTTCAACAGTAATTAAAATTCTGTTTTTATTAAATAAGACCAGGATTAATACAAAAGATGAAGCACCTATTAGGTGTAGAATCACTTTTAATGGAATTAGGAAAGTTTTCTCTACTGGATTATTTATAAATCCTGAAAATTGGGAAAGCTCATTACAAAAAGCAATTCCAAATGACACTAAGCACAAGCAAATAAATACTCAATTGAGCCTGATTAAACAAGAAATTAATCAGGCTTTTTTATTTCTACAAGTTCAAAAAGAACAATTTGATGTAGAAGATATTTATTTAAAATACAAAGGGGAAGATATTAAACCATCTAAAACCTTAATTGAAACTTTTGATTTACATAATTCAAGGATGGAAAAATTAATTGGTATTGAATACACAAAATCTACATTCTCAAAATTTGTTGAAGCTAAACAGCATATAATTGATTTTCTATTCTTTAAATTAAAAAAGAAAAATATTCTTTTAGAAGATATTTCATTAAAGTTTCTAAATGATTTTGATTATTACTTAAAAACAGAAAAGAAGTTTAAGCAGATTACAATCAATAAAAGCATTCAAAGAGTTAGGAAAATAATTAAATTGGCTATTTCAAAAGGTTTTATTGTCACTGACCCATTTTTACTTTATAAACCTAAAAAAGTAATCAATACAATAACCTATTTAACTTCTAAGGAACTTTATAAATTAGAAAATCATAAGTTTTCACAGAAGAGATTAGAGCAAGTTAGAGATATGTTTGTATTCTGTTGTTATACTGGCTTGCCTTATCAAGAAATGTCTGTTTTAAATCAAAAGCATTTGGTAAATAAGTTTGATGGTAAACTCTGGATAGATATGTTCAGACAAAAGACAAAAAGGCAATTTTCAATTCCATTACTACCTAAAGCCATTTCAATAATTGAAAAATACCAGGATGATAAAAGACTATTACCTGTAATTAGTAATCAAAAATTCAATTCTTATTTGAAAGAAATAGCTGAGATTATAGGTATTGAAAAGAAATTAACTCATCACATTGCAAGGAAAACTTTTGCTACAACTGTATTGCTTTACAATGATGTTCCAATAGAAGTTGTTTCAGAACTTTTAGGGCATTCAAAAATATCTACTACACAAGAACACTATGCTAAAGTAATTCAGAAAAAAGTTAGTGAGCAAATAGGTTTACTTCAAAAAAAACTAAAATAATTTAAAATATTTCCATTTTAGTTTTACCTTTGCAGAGGTTCAGTTAAAGGAAAACCACCTTTCCAAATTAATAATACTGAACTTCTGAGTTTTCTATAATCGAGTTTTTTAGAATTTACCTTGAAGGTTATTCAGCCTTCACTAATTTTAAATGTTATACTATATGGAAAACATTTTCTTAATTTCAGAAGAAGAAGTTATGGATAACTTCAAAAAACAAAATCCAACCAAAGAGGACTACTATGATATTATTTGTGAGTCTGAACCAGAGTTTTTAAAAAAGTATTTTTTAAGTATAAATCCTTCTATGACTAATGATGATATTGCTATGCAAACTTCTCTTGAGCATATCAGAAAAAAAGAAAAAAACAAGATTAAAAGGGATGATATTCGACTTCCAGAAGGGTTTGAAGAAATTGAGGTTTATGATGAAAATAAGACATTTGAAGAAAACTTTAAATCTGGAAAGTCAGTAAAGTATCTTTTAAACAAAGTGACAAAAGATGATGGCTTAATGATTGGCACTAATGATTATTTTTTACCAACTTCATTAAGTAAATGTGTAATTGATATTGAAAAAGTAGAGAAATATGGCGATTTGATTTTTGTTCCTGTTAATTATGATGCTTTTTTTAGTTATAATTTATTATCGTTTAAGAATTATAATAGTAATTTCTTTTTAGTTGATGAAAGAATTATGTTTGAAGCATTACTTATAAAGTTCAAAAGCTTTGATTATAAAGCCTTCTATTGGTCAAAAGAAAAGATTTTAGAAGAAGTGGGTATTAAAAAAGACAGGTCAACTAAAATTTTGGGAAAATTTATAAAACTGGGGATTGTTTCAAAAGAACTAAAAAAGAGCTTTATTGACAATAGACCAATGCAAATTAATTATTACAATTTAATCCCTGATAAAATTATAGATTTATTACCAGATATATATAAAGAAAAAGATGATAATGGTTTAGAAGCTAAAATGATAAAATATTTGATGCCTGTTCTTAATGAAAAAAAACACATTACTAAAAAAATACAATAGATTTTCATTGGAGAAATTCCAGGGATGTTAAATATCTAAAAAAACAAACATGTTACTTTTATTGAAGGTTTTTCTCCAATGGAGACCAAAATCAGAGCCAATCCTAATAAAATAGGATTGGCTTTTTTTATTTCTATTTAAAACCAGGAAATTAAAAGAACTTTTAACCAAAAAATTTACAAACTATGCAATTAAGACAATCAGAAAGGAAGAAAGCCAAGATAAAAATGGCTTTACAAGGTTCAGCAGGTTCAGGTAAGACTTATTCAAGTTTACTACTTGCACATGGATTGACAAATGGTGATTTTAGTAAAATAGCCATTATTGATACAGAAAATGGAAGTGCTGATTTATATGCTCATTTGGGTAATTATAATGTACTAACATTAACTCCACCATTTACACCAGACAATTATATTAAAGCAATTGATGTTTGTGAGAAAGCAGGTATTGAAGTGATAATTATAGATAGCATTAGTCATTGTTGGGATTATCTTTTAGATTATCACAGTTCATTAGCTGGAAACTCATTTACAAATTGGGCAAAAATTACTCCATTGCAAAAAGCATTTACAGATAAAATTTTACAGTCTGATGCTCATATAATTGCCACAATGAGAACCAAACAAGATTATGTTTTAAATCAAAAAGATGGTAAATATATTCCTGAAAAAGTAGGATTGAAAGCAGTACAAAAAGATGGGTTAGATTATGAATTCACTATTGTATTTGATGTAGATATTAAACATTTTGCTGTCAGTTCAAAAGACAGAACAGGCTTGTTTATGGGCAAACCTGAATTCATCATAAATTCTGCTACAGGAAGAAAAATTTTAGAATGGTGTAATAGTGGTACAAATCTGCAAGATGCCAGAGAAAAGATTAAAAGCACTAAAAATCTTGATGAATTAAAAGTATTGTACAATCAATATAGCAATTGGAGAGAACTTTTAGAATATGACTTCAAAGTTCAGAAGGACACTATTAATTCAAAAGAAATATTGTTAAACCCAAAATCATTCAGCACAAATGGAAGCACAAGTCATCATTGAATCCAAAATAAACCAGGAATCACATAAATTAATTCCTGTAAAGCAAACTAATAATATTATAAATCCTGGTACTACGCAAACAGGTAATGTTATAACTCCTGGTATTTCAAAGTTTCCAAACAAACCTTTTATTGAAGCTAACACACAAGAAATCAATTTATACAATTTAAAAAATGATTGTATAATTCCTGTGTTTAGCAAGGATAATGAAAGGACTATTTCACACCAGGAATTTATTGAAATTGCACAAGAAGCAGTTTTAAAAGTATTTCCACACCATACTTTTGAGAAACCTGAAATCAGAGTAAGTCATCAAATTAAAGGCAGAACCCCAGAAGCAATACATAAAAATGTAAAAGATTTGTTAGACCATGAAAGAACTCAATATTTTGAAAGAATGGCTTTTATAATTAGGATTCCAAGTATTGTAGATAATATCAATGGTAATGAGATTGCTCTTACAATAGGTGGGGTTAGAAGTTATAATTTAGAAAACTTGTACAATAAAAAGACTTTTGAAAAATTTAAGTTCTTTATTGGATTTCAGAATAAAGTATGCTGCAATTTATGTGTTTGGAGTGATGGTTTTGTAGATGATATGAAAGTAAGTTCATACCAAGAATTACAAACTAAAATTATAGAAGTAATTCCAAAATTATAATGCTGAAAAGCATTTGTTAGGAATGAAAGAGTTTGCTAAACATTCATTAACAGAAACTCAGTTTGCTCAATTAATAGGTAGAACAAGATTATATCAACATTTACCAAAAAAGGATAAAGCATTGATTCCAAATTTAAACTTTACAGATGGTCATATTAATACCATTGTAAAAGATTATTTTGAAGATGATAGCTTTTGTAGAAATGAGCAAGGGGATATAAACCTTTGGAATGTTTATAATCTCTTTACACAAGCCAATAAATCTTCTTATATAGATACTTTTCTTGACAGAAATGTGAATGCCTATGATTTTACAAATGGTATTCAGAAAGCACTGATTGGTAATGGAGATTACAATTGGTTTTTGAGTTAATTAAGAACCCAGTCAATAAAGATTATTGTCTGGGTTTTATTGTTTTTTTTAAGATTCTCAATTTATTTAATATTTTTGTTAATATATCTTAAGCAGTTGGTTTATGTCTATAAATTTTAGTGATTTAATTTCTATTAACAAAAAATGGTTTAATAAAGACTTTAATCATCATTATACTAAAAATATAAATGATAAATTAAAAGTACGTTTATATACAATTAAACCATCTGGAACTATAGTTAATAGTAACTCACTAGCTGAATCTCTTTTTGACATTTTGCCAGATTATTTTAAATCTAAATATGAAATTGAAAAAGAAATACAAAGAGAAATAGATAAAACAATTGATGATTATACTACAGCAACTGATATTGAACAGAGAGAAATTGCCTTAAAAAATGTATCTGTTAGGACATATAGACAAGCAAGTAATTTTTTTAAAACTAAAAGTGCAGATTCAAAAAGTGGAAAGTATGGTGAGCTATTATTATTTGGCATAGTTGAAGCATTATTGAATTGTAAAATGATAGCTCATAAAATTACCAATTTGACAAATGTTCATGATGAAATTAAAGGTGGAGATGGTATTTTTATGGGGGAATATACTTTAGCATCTGGTATTAAAAATACAGCTTATCTAATTGGAGAATCAAAGGTATGGCAAAGTTATTCAGGTGCTAAAAAAGATGCTTTAGATTCAATTAATAGATTTTATGATCCAAAAGTTCAATCAACATTTAACTCATTAGAGTTTTTTATAGCAAAAAAAGATATAAACAAAGTCTTTGATTCTGATAACATTGATATAGATGAACTTTATGACAGGCTTGACCCTAAATCAGAATTATTTAAAAAACAAATAGCTGTTCATCCAATATTAATAATGTATGACACTAAAGGTTATAATAACTTGATGGTAAAAGCTGCAAACAATGAGGAATTAATAAATTTAATAAATAATGATGTTCAATCTAAATTAGATAAAACATTAGATGGTATAAAAAATAAAGTAAAAGAGTATTCTGAGCTTGAAAAAATATATTTAGACTTCATATTAATACCAACAAATAGTGTGAAAAGTTTTAATCAAACAATGGATGAATTGATTTAAATTAAACTGATGGAAAAAAGTAATCTTACAACTCAAGCTTTTAAACATGCTATTTTAGATAAACTAATTTATAATTTAACTCTAAAATTATTATCAAAAACATTTAGCTCTGTAGTCAATATAAACATAGATGAAGATGAATTAAAAAAAGGTGTTTGGCTTGTTTCAATACTAGCAAATAGTGAAAACCAAATATATCAAAGAAAAGCTCAACTATTTACCTCATTGCTTTTTTTGAATAATCAAGAAAATATAGAAATCCTTAAGGTTTGTTATATCATATTTTCAAGACTAGGTAATTTAACAGCTACAAAATTTTTAAAACATTTATATGATCATGATGAATCAGATCCAATTGAATTAAAATCAAAGTATGATTTTGGAGATTTTTTGACAAAGGAATTAATTTATGAGAGAGAAAAAAAAATAATAGAATCACAGAATAAATCTTATCTAATAACAGAATTCCAAAAAGAGCTTTGGCAAGGTCTAAAATTAAATAGTGAAATTTCAATATCTGCACCAACATCTTCAGGTAAATCATTCATAATTAAAAAATTTTTAGTAGATAAACTTTTTAATGAAAAAAAATATAGGGTACTTTATATTGTACCATCTAGAGCTTTAATAAATCAAGTAAGTGAGGATTTTATTTCTGAAATTAACAATGAAATACACATTAAAACTACTTATGTAGAAGAAAATGAAATATTTGATAAAGAAATTTACATATTAACCCCAGAAAGGTGTATAAAAATATTATCAAGTGATTTAGAAATAGATTTTGTTTTCATAGATGAAATACAAGGCATAGAGGATATTGGAGGAAGAGGTCAAACATTTGAGTATGTTTTTAATGAAATTTCTAGTAAGTATCCAAAAACAAAAATTGTAACAGCTGGACCTAATATAACTAAACCTGAAAAGACATTCTTAGAAATTTTTGAAAGAGAAAGTTCTCCAATTTCAACAAAATTATCTCCAGTTTTTCAAGTAAAACTTACTTTAAAAAATATTGAAAAAGGAATTTTTGAAGTAATAGTTCAAAATGACATAAATAAAAATCAATCATTTAGACATGATTTTAATTTTGATTTTTCAAAGCTAAAATCACTTGGAGACCAAATGGCTCATTTAGTAGACAAAGTTGCTCCAGATGATTTTAATATAATTTATGTTAGTGATGGTGATTTGGCTCAACAATGGTCAATAAAGTATGCAGAAGTAAAAAAATCAGAGTTTAAATTAGATTATGAAGTACAAGAACTAATAGACTTTTTAAAAGAGGATATACATAAAAAATATTTTTTGATTGAATGTCTAAAAAAAGGAATTGCATATCATCATGGTAGTTTACCTGATATAGTTAGAAAAGAAATAGAGACACTATATATAAATGAAAAGATAAAAACATTATTTTGTACTTCAACACTTCTAGAAGGAGTTAATTTACCAGCAAATAACCTATTTACATTTCAACCTAAGAAGGATAATTCTCCATTAACTAAATTTGAATTTGGAAACCTTATTGGAAGAGCTGGTAGATTAAACTCTTCATTATATGGTACAGTTTATTATTTAGAAAGATATGATGACAAAATTAAAGCTTCAGAATACTTAAATGTTGAATATGAAAAAGAAATAGAAATTTTCTCATCTAATGCCTTTTCAGATTTTGAAATAGATGATTTAAAAGTTGCTATAAAGGATATAAATAAAAGTGATAAGTCAAAAACAAATAAAGTCAGACAGTTTTGTGTTTTTTTAAGATTAAAGTATTTAAAGGATAAAAGTTTTGTAGAAAAATTTTTAACTAAGAAGGGGTTTTCTTTGAATAAAATAGATGAAGTATTATCTGTATTAGACAAGAGTTTATCTAATATTAATTTATCTTATGATGTATTAAAGAAAAATCCAACTATTGACCCAATACTTCAAAATGAATTATATATTGCAATTTTAAATTCCAACATAACTGATTGGGTTATTAATAAAAACAGTAATTACAATGAATACCTTGATTCTAATGAAGTTAGCTTAATGCCAAATAGTGAAAAACCATTTTATTGGCAATTTATAAATCTTATTGAAAGATTAGATTCAATATTTGATATAAAAAGTGAAGCATTAATCAAGCACAATAGATGGGTTACTCCTAATTCACTGAGTGTTCAAGCAAAGAAATGGTTAGCAAGTTTACCCATTGGTCAAATAATTCAGGAAAACATAAAATATCAATGTTCTGAAAAAGTTAAGGAAGAATTCAGAAAAAATCAAGATAGTCTTAAGGATATTAATTCAATCATTAATGATACAATAAAATACAATTCTTCAATTACAACTCATCTTATTCCAAAATACACAAAAGTATTAGCTGATATTTTAGAAGTTATTTTAAGCGATAAACAAAAGGAAGAATATAAGCTAACATTGAGTTTACCAACTTTTTTAGAACTTGGTACACAAGAACCAATGGTTATTCAATTAATATCAGCAGGAGTTACAAGAAGTGTTGCAATACAATTAAATAAAATATATAAAAAGAATACAACTAAAGAATATAGAGATAATAATGATATTTGGAAATGGTTGTATAACAGAAATGAAATACCTGAATTAAAACCAATTTATAATAGATATTTAAAAAGATTAAAAATTATTAATTAGCTTCTAAATGTTTCTATCATAGAATACTCCTTTCACATCTTTTCTTCTGTATAAGTTCTATTTTATCCAACTAAAAAATTTTCTTTCTTTTAACCTCACTTATTGAAAAAATTTCTATATCCTCAATGCTTTTAATTAGTTTTATTGGTAATGAATATGAAGAAATTAAATATGGTTTAACCCTGAATTCTGAAAAATCAAATTTAAATCTTTCACTAATAAAAGTTAAATTATTTCTCAACCATAAGGTTCTATTTCTGTGTTTAGGTAACTGCTTTTCAATATAGTTTTTAGCATCTCTCTGAAACTCATAAATAATTTTAGCTTGCTTTGTGTTTTTACACTCAATTGAATAAATAATTTTAGCTCTCTTATCAAAAGCTAAAATATCTACATCTCCATAGTTCTTATCATTACCTTTTACAGGAATTTTAAATTCATAAGGTATTACTTCCAAAAGTGTATTGTTACTTAGCCAATCACAAACTTCATTCCTGAATTTTTTCCCTTTAATATTATTTCTTTCAGCAAGCAATGAATTAATTCCTTTTAATTCTTTATTAACTTTTAAACTACCATTAAAAAATAGTGCGAAGAAATTATCAACAGAAGAAACTAAATGTCTGGCACTAATAATATTTCTATGAATTTCATTTTCATCTTTAACTCTAAGAATAGGTCTTGATAAAAATGATAATCTTCTATTATATCTCCATGGAAATATATCTTGATATTCATAGTCTTTTGGAGGATTGCTAATGTTACCTCTAGAATTTAAAATAAAATTATTTAAGAATGAATCAATTTCTATTTTAGTTAACTTAAATTCATTTTTCAATAATTGTTCAAGTTCTTCATCTTCAAAAATCATATAAGATGTCTCATTCTCAAAACAAAAATGTGCAAGTTCATACATTAATTGTCTTAATTTAAACATCTCAATACCAAATTCATCTTTAAAGACAGAATCAATTTTATCATAATATTTTTCATTTTCAATTTGATTGTCATCTTTGTCTATATCATTAGAATTGTAATTTTCAATAAATTCAAAATGTTCATCCTTCTTAGACTCAATTGAAAAAGAGTTAATTTTATCAAAATATTCTTTATTAATACCCAATCTTCCTGATGGCAATTTGCCCATTTCAGGATTATCCAGGTCAAAACTTAATAAATCCTTAGTTGTGCCTAAAAAAATTAATTCATCAACTAATGCAATTAAAAAATCGACATCATCATCATTTATTTTTTTTTGTCCATAATAAGGTTCTGCAACAATAAATTCTACTAAACACCTAATGCTTAAAGAGGTTCTTACATTACTTGAATCTTCTTCAATATATTCTTTAACAGCATCGCCATATTTTTTAAAACATTCAAAATATGTTACAGCTCTTAATTGTTTAAA
The DNA here is from genome assembly GCF_000967805.1 of Flavobacterium sp. 316. Lineage (NCBI taxonomy): Bacteria > Pseudomonadati > Bacteroidota > Flavobacteriia > Flavobacteriales > Flavobacteriaceae > Flavobacterium > Flavobacterium sp. 316. Next base: position 312,519 of record NZ_JYGZ01000005.1, on the reverse strand, counting down.
TGCACTATCACTTAATAATGTTTCATTTCTAAGAAGAACATTTTTTAATAATTCAATAGAATTAAAATTTCTAATTATTTCCCTTATTTTTGAAATGATAGTATCTATGCCTTTTACACAAACATTTATTTTGGCTTCTTTATTAAGGATGCTTTCAGGTATATCTAAACTCATCCAATCTAACATATCTTCAAGAACTATTGATGAGTCTGCTTTATTTAATCTTTCTACTTTATTTAATAAAAATCTCTTTTCAAGTTTTAAGTCCTCAATTGTATTACCTGCAATAATCATTTTTGCCATATTTAAAGGCATATGATTATTTATAATGTTTTCAATTATTACTTCTTCCAAATTATAATTATAATTTAATCGTAGTAATTCTAAGATGCCTTTTAAAACTGTTTCCATAATGCATTGTTCCCCATAATTATCGTTTCTTTTAAGCATATTATGAATATTAGAAGGAACTATTATAGTTAGTTTATTGCAAATCTGATTAATTGTATAATTAATTTGAACTGTTTCTTTACTATTATTCTTTAAGTCAACAGTTGTGTAATTATAAAAACCTTCTTCAAGTGATACTTCAATATTAATAGGAACTGATTGAAGGTCTTCTAAGAATAAATTTAAAGTTTCATAAAATTCATGCAACCAATATGCTATTGCATCAATAAAATTCTTAGCTTCCAAATCAAAACTTTTTTCACCTGTTATCCAAAATGGAATTGTATATTTTGTTAAAACAACTTTTATCTCTCCATTTATATAAGTATCAGCTAAATAAATTGGAGCATATTGCAAAATATCATATTTAGTTACAGGCAAATACCCTGGAACTCCAGATTCATCAATAAAGGCAACAAGATGTTTGTCTTCTTTTTGTAATGATTCAATAACTTTATTCCCTTGAATATCATAAGAGAAGTGTAAATAATTAGGAGTTGGGTCATCACTATGAAAAAAAGAATTTTCATTTTGTTTATAATAAGAAAAATAAGTTAAAATTGAAAAAGCTGGGAATAAATTTAATCCTTTGTCATTTGCTCTTTTTTCTGCCTTTAAATATTTCCATAAATCTCTTTTATTTAAATTCCAATTTACAATTAATCTCTTAAGGTCATACAGACCTATTATCATTTGATATTTAAATTCTGATAAATCTGGTTGTCTGATAGAGTGATATTGAAATTCTAAATTAAAATAAGAAGAAACACCAATTAATATAAATGATTCTTCATTACCTTTTATACTATTGACAAAAGTTGAGATTTTATCAAATAATGACTTGTCATTTTCAGTTTGTAGGATATAGTAAACTATTGCAAACTTATTACTATCAAAACTCCAAATTTCAATATCAAAATCAATTTTGGATTGATATTCTGAAGCAATTCTCCATCCCATTTTCTTAAATATCAAATCTCCTTCATATTTTGACATTCTAAAAAATGATTTTTTGAACTCATATTCATTATTATTTTCTTTCAATTTATCATTAATAAATATATTTAAACAATACATTTGTGAAGAAGGTAACGCTAAATAATATTTCTCATCATTTAAAACAATAAATGGCTTCTTTAATAAGTTTGATTCATTTATATTTAATCTATTAACGTCTTTATAATAAATTGAAATATCGTTAATGCAATTATATTCAAGTTTAAGTTTTGTAATTAATCTTTGTAATTCACCCTTAGTAAAAGTAAACAGGTTTTTAAAATCGCTTTCATTTATTTTTTTTGGAAAAGTTATATTTCCTCTATAATCATCAATAAATTCATATCTTTTAATTTTTCTGGTTATCTTTTTAAATAAAAAAAGTATTAAAGTTATGCCTTCATCAATTTCAAGTTTACATTTATCAGATATTTCATTTGAACTTAAAAAAATTGAATTTATCATTAATTGATTTATATCTGTACTATCATGAGCTATACCAGGAAAAACTATATTATTTCCATTTTTAAACATCAAATTTTCTGAAAAACAAGATTCAGATGGGTCTTCATTTCTATCATAGGGAAATTTCTTAATTATAATTTCTTTAAGGATTTTATAATCAATTTTTTTCTCTTGAAAATTACTATGTAAATTATCAATAATTAAATGTTGAATTTCTTCTAATCTTATTATTTTAGAACTGTTTTCAGGGATTAATTGTAAATAAGAAATAAACTCTAAAATTTCAATTGAATTATTGTTTTTAATAAAATTGACAAATTCATCATTAAAAACTCTATCTTCTTTTTTAATATTAGCACAACACTTTTTAAATATTTTACCACTACCACATGGACAAGGTGTATTTTTATTTATCTTCATTTAAATGAATTTTAGTAAATATAACCCTTTTAAAATTTTTTTTAAAATTTTTACACACACAAACTACCCTAATAAAAGCACCCCCACTTGTTCAGAAAGAAAACTCCCCTGTCCAAGTTATATAAATAGACTTTTTTTGACCAGGATATTAAAAAAGTAATTTTTTTGAAGGATAAATTTTAACACAAAGATTGTTTCAAACTTATTTTTGTTCAAGGTTGTAAAAACACCAGGAATCAAACAAAATATGATTTTTTCAATTCCTGGTTTTTTTTCAAGTGTTTGTGAATAAATAACAGTTCATTTTAAATATTTTACATAAGCCAACCATCTTAAAAACCCTCACTTATACTTAGCAATGATGGTCATTGCATCAATACTTGTTGATTAAGGTATTATTTAAGATGAAAGCTGAATTTCTCATGACAGATAAGTATTGAATATAATTCAAATCAAAACTCAAAAACAATGGTAACAATTATCAATTTTAAAGAAAGAAACAAAGAAGATGGAACTTCATTTTTTGTTTTAGAAGTGCAAGGTGGTATTGAAATGGTACAAAGTAAAATAACAGGTAATTTTTATGCTACTGCAAAAAAGGCTTATTTGCCTTCTACTTTTGATGCAATGACTTGTCAAGCATTAATTGGAACTCAAATGCAGGGAAGTATTGAAAAAGAGGCATGTGAGCCTTATGAGTACACAGTAAAAGAAACAGGTGAAATAATCACACTAACTCACAGGTATTGTTATGTGCCAGAAGAAAATGAAAGGTCTAAATCAACTTATGATAATTTTAAACCATCTGTTGAAACATTCTCTTTGAATGATAAACATGAAATGGCAAATGCTTAACAATTATAGAAAGACCTGTTTTAAAATTGCAGGTCTTCTTTATTAATAATAATTTTATGAAAGTAGCAGAAATAAAAGTGTCCTACTCAAATATTCAATCAGTTAAACTAAAACTTACTGATAGTAATATTCTTTTTAAATTCCTTTTAAGTAAATGGAATATGGATATAATAGAGTTTCAAGAAGAGTGCAAATTAGTTTTAGTAAATAAAGCTAATATTGTTTTAGGTATTTATGATTTATCTAAAGGTGGAATTTCAGGTACAGTTGTTGATATTAAAATTGTTGTAAGTGTAGCTTTAAAATGTCATGCTTCTGGTATTGTCCTGGTTCATAATCATCCAAGTGGAAATTTAACACCCAGTGAATCTGATAAACAAATAACAAGAAAATTAAAACAGGCTTGTGAATTATTAGAAATTAGACTATTAGACCATTTAATAATTTCAAGAGAGAATTATTACAGCTTTTGTGATTCTGGTAATTTATAAATTATACTTTTTCCAATACCTTGTATATAGAAATGGAAAAAATGTATTTTTTTTAATGCTCTAAAGTGTGAATGTGGTTAAAAGTACTTGTTTTTGATAAATTTTTAATTGGTCTATTTTCTTTTAGATAGTATTAATAGCCAAAACTTTAATTATCAAGGGGTTTGAAATTTAAAAAATCAGATGCTTCAACACCTAATCTTTCAGCAAGTAAATAAAGTAAATAACTTGAAGGATTTGTATTTCCTGATTCAATCCTACTCATATTTGACCTTTCAATATCACATAGGTTGCCTAACTCAGTTTGAGAGATGTTTTTCTCTTCTCTTAACTGTCTAATTCTCTTACCTAATGCTATTTGAAATTCTTTTTTAGTCAACTTAAGATTATTAATTATCAAAAGTTGTCAAATTTGATAACAATGTATATTTGTATTATTACTAAACCTTATAATTAAAAAAATGAAAAGAATATTTATACTAATAACACTATCTGTTTTGAATACAGTGTATTCACAAAACAATATTGACACAGCAAATGAAAGTCAAAGTGTAGATTATCAAATTGAGAAGCTAAGAGAATTGTCAAAAAAAATATTTGTTATTGCTACAATAGATGAAGAAATGATATATAGTGTAAAATTTGATAATGAAAATTCATTTGGAAAAAGATTTTGGATTAAATCAACTTATAAAGTTAAAAGAGTGAAAAATAAGAGTGGGAACTGGGTTGATTACAAGAAAAATGAATATTCCATGACACTAATTAATATTAATTGTTCTGATAGAGAATATGAAATCTTAAAAATAATTAATTATGATGATAATGAAAAAGTAGTAAGTAGTATTGATGGAAATGGAACATCAGAATATATAGTTCCAAACTCTAATATGGAGATTTTTTCAAATATTATTTGTTACTAAGGTTATGTTGATTTTTATAAAAATTATTGTTTCTCTATTAGTATTACTTGCTGTACTAATTCTGTTTTTAAATCAAGATGATTTAGGTTATGATGAATTGAGTAAATATAAAAAATTAAAAGACAGAATAGGAATTATCTGTTATTTGGTTATTATCATAGGGTTTATTTGTTTATTTTTTATTGACAAAGTATTGAAGTAATTTATGAAGAATACTATCACCTTTTCAATGGTTGATTTAAAAAACATTGGAAATAAATTTATTTATTCCATAGACCAAATTAATTGGTGGTTACTAAAATATCGTGATTTGTATAAATCTGTTGTAAATAGCCAAAACTTGCTTTGTGATGAATGTTTAAAATTAAAAGAAGAAAACAATCCTATTAACTGTCATGCAAAGCCTGATTATTGTAATAAAAAAACAGAATTTGAAGAATTTATAAAATTTTACAATGATTTAGATATTGTAACAGAACTTCATAAACTTGAAGATAGATGCAATATGGCTATTGATGAATACATGACACTTAATTGTATTAATGAGGATTTAAGAGATTGGGTTATTAAGCATTATGATATTTATTATAAAATAGGTGGATACTTTTATCTCTATTTAAAATTTAATGAAAAGAATGTAAAAATATTACATATTGCTGAAACTCCAGATGAATCTTTTGGCATTGATATTAGGGAAGAGGATTTTAAAAATTCATTGAAATTTTATGATGTCTATTATGAATTATATGAAAATAAAAAATTGTATCCAGAAAAAATAAAGGAATGGGAAGAGTTATTTTCTAAAATACAATTACCTAAAGATGAATTATAAACAATCAAACCACTTTAAAGAGTGGTTTTTTTATACCAAGAATTAAATGAAACAGCTTAATTTACCTTTTAAAATAGACAAACAATATGAAAATTGGGAGTTTGAATTAGATGCTTTAGATGATAGGTTAAGTGGTTATCACAGCTATAAATATATAGGTAAACAACTTAATTATTTTCTGAACTTTATTACACATAAAACTGAACTGATATTTAATGGAGATTATTTAACAGCAGTAATTCTAACAATCAAAAAAACTGATGTAGAGGATTTGTATATTATCAATCAATTCCTGATACAAAATGCATCTAAACAGATTCAAGTTTATGAATTGAGTTCAAAATTTAAAGTATGGAGGATTATGTACTTTTCAAGCTATAATCCTAAAAAGAAACAAATAATAGTAATTTATGGTAAGCCAAGATTTATTCAAAAACATTTACTAATTTTGCTCAAATGTTGAGTAACAACCTTAGTGGTTTTGAGATGGTCAAGGCATACTTTTAGGCATACAAAAAATTATTAATCTTGTAAATAGTTGATAATTAAGTCAGAAGTGTCACAGGTTCGAGTCCTGTTCCCGCTACTAAAGAAAACCCTTTCAGCAATGAGAGGGTTTTTTACGTTTTGGTTTAATATTATAAATATCTAGATCAACAAGCGATTCTCCCATATCATTTCAATGATTATTACTAACATGTATCTTCTTGAGTAAATCCCTTAATTTTTTTCTCATTACTACAACCATCGCTTAAAAGAATTAAAAACAGATTTCAGTAATTAGTCAACAAAAAATAAAAAACCCTAACTTATTTAACATTAAATAAGTTAGGGTTTTTGTATGTACCTTGGGTGGGAATCGAACCCACACTCCGAAGAACACGAGTTTGAGTCGTGCGCGTCTACCAATTCCGCCACCAAGGCAAAATATAAAGAAATAAAAAACCTTTTATTCCTTTTGAGAGTGCAAATGTAATTATTTTTTAAAAAAATCACACTAAAAATACTTTAAAAATTACTTTCAGAGTTAAAATTTATTTCTAAATTTGCACCTCGTTTACACAACACAACACTAATCAACTACTAAACAATAAATTAAGATGTCATACAACGAGCCTGAAGCAAAGATTTTTGCATGTTCTCAGAGTGTGTACTTGGCTGAAAAAATAGCAAAGAGCTATGGAATGTCGCTAGGTAAAATTACGTTCTCAAAATATAGTGATGGAGAATTTCAACCTTCTTTTGAAGAATCAATTAGAGGTTTAAGAGTATTTCTAGTTTGCTCAACTTTCCCAAGTTCTGACAATTTGATGGAATTATTACTTATGATTGATGCAGCAAAAAGAGCATCAGCACGTCATATTACAGCAGTAATACCATATTTTGGATGGGCGAGACAAGACAGAAAAGACAAACCAAGAGTCCCAATAGGAGCAAAATTAGTTGCAAAACTATTAGAAGCTGCAGGAGCAACTCGAATTATGACTATGGATTTACACGCTGATCAAATCCAAGGTTTTTTCGAAAAACCTGTAGATCATTTATTTGCTTCTACTATCTTTTTACCATATGTAAAAAGTTTAAATTTAGAAAACCTAACAATTGCTTCACCAGATATGGGTGGATCAAAAAGGGCTTATGCTTATTCTAAGTTTTTAGAATCTGATGTTGTCGTTTGTTACAAGCAAAGAAAAAAAGCAAATGTAATTGACACAATGGAACTAATTGGAGATGTTACAGGAAGAAATGTTATTCTTGTAGATGATATGATAGATACAGGAGGAACTCTTGCTAAAGCAGCAGATGTAATGATGGAAAAAGGAGCTTTAAGCGTTAGAGCAATTTGCACTCATCCTATTTTATCTGGAGAAGCATACGAAAAAATTGAAAACTCTAAATTACTAGAGCTAATAGTTACCGATTCTATTCCTTTAAGGAAAGAATCTAATAAAATAAAAGTTGTAACATGTGCCGATTTATTTGCAGAAGTAATGCACATGGTACAAAACAACAACTCCATAAGTGGAAAATTTTTAATGTAAACAGAACATTTAAAAAAACAGATTAAGAATTATTTTTTTATTAATTATATATTTTAACAATGAAATCAATTACGATTAAAGGATCAGAAAGAGAAAACGTAGGCAAAAAGGCAACTAAAGCCGTACGTGATGCTGGAATGGTTCCTTGCGTTATTTACGGAGGAAATCAACCAGTACATTTTGCAGCAGATGAAAGAGCATTTAAGAACTTGGTATACACTCCAAACGCTCACACTGTTGTAATTGAATTAGAAGAAGGTAAAAAAATTGAAGCAATCTTACAAGATATTCAATTTCATCCAGTTTCAGACAAAATTTTACATATTGACTTTTTCCAATTAAACGAAGAGAAAGAAATCATAATGGAAGTTCCTGTAAAAGTTACTGGAAAATCTCCAGGTGTTATGGCTGGTGGTGTTTTACGTTTAAACCAACGTCGTTTAAAAGTTAAAGCTTTACCTAAAAACCTTCCTGATTTTGTTGAAGCAAACATTACTCCTTTAGAAATGGGTAATAAATTGTATGTTACAAAATTAGAGACAAACAACTTTAAATTAATGCACCCAGACAATACTGTAGTATGTCAGGTAAGAATTTCTCGTGCTGCAATGAAAGCTGCTCAAGAAGCTGCAAAAGCTGCAAAAGCTGCTCCAGCAAAGAAAAAATAATATCATTATTTATTGATTATTTAAAGCACCAGACTACTACTGGTGCTTTTTTTATAAACTACCACCTCATTTTTAAAATAAATTAAATTCATATGTTTGCAACATGAATTGGATTACTCATTTATTTAGAAAAAAAGAAACCCTTAAAATGAAAAAATTTTTAGTTATTGGACTAGGCAATATTGGAACAGAGTATGTCAATACCAGACACAATATAGGCTTTAAAATAGTTGATTTTTTTGCTAATAAAGAAAACATAAATTTTCAAACAGTTAAGTTTGGTGATCTCGCTGAGATAAGAATAAAAGGAAGAACAATTCTTTTACTAAAACCAAATACTTATATGAATTTAAGCGGAAAAGCTGTTAAATACTGGATGGAGAAAGAAAATATAGAAAAAGAAAACATTCTTGTGATTACAGACGATCTTAATCTTTCATTTGGCACTATTCGAATTAAAACAAAAGGAAGTGACGGAGGTCATAATGGATTAAAAAACATACAACAAACACTAAACACCTCAGAGTACCCAAGATTTCGTTTTGGAATAAGTGATGAATTCAAAAAAGGGCAGCAAGCAAACTATGTCTTAGGTGAATGGACTGATGATGAAAAAGAAAAACTAAAAGAAAGACTTGAAGTTTCAACTGAAATTATAAAATCATTTGCTTTAGCTGGCTTAAATAACACAATGAATTTATTTAATGGTAAATAATTTGGTTTGTTTTTTCTATCTTTAATTAAAATCAGCTTTTTAAGACATGGAAAAAATAGCCTTTGCATTTACTTTAACTTTATTAGCTTCTTGTAGTTCAATAAAAAATACAGATAAATTAGAAGAAATAAATAAATCCACGATAATTTCGGGCAAATTAAATCCTTCTTGTCCTCATGACGGTATTTGCACAATTGAAATTATAAAAAACAGAAGTTTAATTATAAAAAAAGATGAAATAAATAGCATTTATTATCAAACAGAAAGCAATTCTGAATATTCAATTATTAAATATAGCTATACAAAAAACACTGAAAAAGAAATTCAAGATACGAATTATGTTGAAGAAATTATTTTCCAAATAAACAATTCCAATTCTAATTTAGCATTAACTGATACTGAGTTACAAAACACAAAAATGCTTTTTGGAAGACATTGTTTCTGTAAAGGTCAAGCAGGATATTACTTAGTATCCAAAGGGAATCTCAATTTTAATAAAGAAAATGAAAAATATAATTTAGATTTAGATTTTATTGTTCTTGAAGTTCCTCAAATAATTAATACGATTAAAGTTTCTTTTAAATAAAAACCCCCTTTAAAAAAGGAGGTATTAAGTTTTTAACAATTAAATTATTCAATAATTATTTTCTTCATTACCTTTTTAGCTCCATCAATTATTGAAACCAAATAAATACCTGTTTGAACATCTTCTAAGTTTATATTTTGATTAAAACTCCCTGTATTAGAAAATGTCTCTTTATACACCTCTCTTCCACGAATATCAAAAACATGTACATCAATATCATTTGATGAATTAGACAAAAATGTCACAGTAAAACTTCCTTTATTAGGATTAGGATATAATGTAAGCTCCTCAAAATCAAACAAGTCATTTCCTAGTGGCTGAACAATACAAACATTTAAACTCCAACTATTTAAAACTCCTCCATCTTGATTAAAAGCATCTGAAACTGTTAAAACCCATGTTCCTGCAGAATCCTCACCATTAAACACTGACAATACTTGTTCTGGTAATACCGTTCCAGATATCCCTGGATTATTACCACAAACTAATGCTGAACCTGAATCATCAAATGTAGCTACTATATTTTCTATACTTGCGTTTGGATTACATTCATTAGAGAATAGCTGCACAATTGTCCCTGACGGACTTGTTAATGTAGCTGTTAAATCATTTATCCAAGTATGCGTTATATTCATTGTCACATTTATATCAGCTATTGACCCTCCAGAAGGAATATTCAAGGTCGAATTAATTGTTGGTGTTCCAGAGGCAGAAATAACAATTGGCACATTACTCGATGAAGTTGTTGTACAAGAGATACTTCCTGTTGTAAACCTATAAGAACTCCCGTAAACGCCAGTACAAGTAGCACTTTTTGGCAACACTCTCCAAAAGTAATTTGTCCCTTCACTTAATCCAGAAACACTATATGAATTTGAAGTCACATTTCCAGAACTTACAACAGTACTAAAAGTATTATCTGTAGCTACCTGAACATCATAAGACGTTGCATTAGGATTTAAGTCCCAAGTCAAATTTAAAGTAGTATTTTGACCAATTGCATTATTAACAGGAGCAGTCAAAACTACAGGGCTAAGACCAACAGACAAATAGAAAGGAACCGTTTTTGTAACAGCACCAGAAGTAGCATTAACTAATATTTGATAATCTCCACTTGCAACAGAAGTTAAATTACCTAAAGTCAAAACAACTGTCCCTGTAGAACTAATTTGGCTAGGGTTAAAACTTACCGTTGACCCTGAAGGATTACCAGTAGCAGTAAAAGATGTACTTGCACCAAATCCTCCTAAAGCAGAATAATTTATTATATAATCAACTGTATTTGAAGAACAAATTGAAGTATTCTGCGTCTCTTCAATACCTGAAAAAGAAACTGAAAAAGAAGAAGGAGCAGAAGAAATAGTAAAGTTTGTGTTTGATATATCATAAAAAATATGGCTATAACCTCTTACCATAATTCTATTTTGAGAACCTGGATTATTTGGCACTGTAATTATTTCAGAACCATCATTTGGCACTTTACTGGCTAAAAATATAGGATAAGTAAATCCTCCATCTGTAGAAAGTAAAATATCAACAAAAGATGCGTTAATCCCATTTTCCGTAGTTCCAGCCACATCCCAAGTAACATTTTGATTTGTTCCCGCCACCCACGAAACTGCTGTATTTGGAGTATTTACTAAAAAAGGACCCACTGATGCTGTAGTAACAACCATATCATCTCTTCCTGTTTGTCCTCCATTAGGACTTCTATTATCCCTAACAGTAAGTGCAAAATTCATTGTTCTAACAACATTAGGCACAACTTCCCAAGTTGGAGCCAAATTATTATTAATCACATCCTGTATTCTTGGCATATACCTATCAGGAGAAGCAACAGGTGGTCTAGATCTGAAATTTGGACCATTAGTAGCTGTTTGTAAAGGAGCCTGCGTAGAAATCTCATTATTTGTTTGCTCCCAACAATAGGTCAAAGCATCACCATTAGCATCTGTAGCTGCACCTTTTAAAACAAATGCCGTACCTTTTGGAATAATATAATCTGGACCTGCATTAACTACTGGAGCAATATTGCCATTAGGTGTTACAACTGCGCAAGAAGTCCCTAAGAACGTTCTAGTATTAGCCTCAGCAATACTAATAAAACTAAAATGAGCATCTGAATTACTTTGAACATTAGGAGAGCAAATTCCTGCGTACGCCATAATAGTAGACCCACTTCCTGGCTCTACTGCTGTACTTGAATTTCTATTACCACTACATGAATTATTAAAAGTATGATTACATCCAAACTGGTGCCCTATCTCATGAGCTACATAATCAATATCAAAAGGATCTCCAACTGGTGCATTTGCTCCTGTAACACCTCTCGCTTTTTGAGAATTATTACACACAACCCCTAATCCAGCAACACCTCCTCCTCCTGTACTCACAACATGACCAATATCGTAATTTGCACTCCCAATAACTGTGGTCACATTAGTTTGATTTTGCCCCAACATAGTTCCTCCATTATTATTTGTATAAGGATCAGTTCCTGCATTTGTGTAAATTATTAAATTATTATTTGCTACCAAAACCAATCTTGCTGATAAATCTCTCTCATAGATAGCATTAACTCTATTTACAGTTACAACTATTGCAGCTAAAGCCCCTGCAACGGTACCTCCATGAAAAGCAGCATATTCTCCAGTACAAGCCATTGCTAATCTATATGTTCTAAAGTTACCATCCCCTGTTCTTTGAAAACTCTCACTTGACACATTTTTTAACACTTCATGGTTTATTTCATCAAAATCACAACTAAAATTTCTTACATTTGACATATTAGATTTATCATAAACAATATAATTGTTTAAATCCGTAGTGTAAGTATCTATAAAAGTTGTTCCTGTTTTTCCTGACAAAATCATTCCATGAAATCCAAATTGAGTTATACTAAATCGAATAGTTGCAGTTGAATCATTAATTCCTTTTCCTAAATAAGTTTTCATTTCAGGAAATTTTTCAGCCAACTCTTTTTCCATAATCAAAGATTCATAAATTCTATAGTTTTCTAAACTCCCATTAGAATTAGGAAAAGCAACAATGATATTTGAAAAAACGCCACTTAAATCATTTGGAGCGAGCATTAAACTTGATTTTAAGTTTTGCATCTCTAATGAATAGAGTTCATATTTGAAAGGCATTGATATTCTTTCTGCTTTTTGAAGTGATTCCACTTTATCTAAAGAAGTTTTTTTCCATACCAATTTTTGACAATATATATTACTAAAAAATAACACAGCAAACATTGTTAATAGTATTTTTTTCATTTTATTTAAATTATTTACTTATTTAGAAGTCAAAAATAACAAATAATTTAAATAAAATCATAAAAAAATATAAATTCATAAAAAACAATCCATATAAAACATTAATATATTATTTTTTTAAAAAAAAATTAAAAAGCATTAATTATAGTTTTTATTTAAAAAATTAACATAAAATACCATAAAAAAAATTAAATTGCAGACCTATTCAATAATTTTATATTTTATGAAAAAAAATACCTTAAAAGGTATAGCATTCACAGTCTTTAGTTTATTATCTTTCACTGTAAATGCCCAAACCTTACAAAAAAAAGGAGTTCCTCAAAAATTTGGAAGACCTATCCAAATAACTGAACAAGCACTCACTCCTAGTGGTCATATCAGATGTTATACTGATGAAAACGAGGCTTATTTAAAAACACAATACCCAAACAGAAGTACTAATACAGAATTTGAAAACTGGCTAGCTCCCAAAATAGCTCAAATAAAAGCCGACAGAGCCGCTGGTAAAAATATCCAGCAAGTATACAATATTCCTGTAGTAATCCATATTGTACACAATGGTGACGCAATAGGAACAGGTGAAAACATTACAGATGCTCAAGCTTTATCTCAAATCCAAGTCATGAATGAAGATTACAGAAAATTAATTAACACACCCGGAGGAGCTAATTCTACTGGATTAGCTGTTGATTGTGAAATTAATTTCTGTATTGCTCAAACTGATCCTAATGGGAATCCAACTTCAGGAATTGTAAGACACAATATAGCTCCATATGCTAATGACGTAGCAAATGGACCAGGAGGAGCTGACTGGGAAAAAAGAGCAGATGTAGAGTTGCTAAAACAAAACACCATTTGGAATCCTGATAATTATTTAAATATGTGGACAGTTCGCTTTGGAGGATTACCAGCAGATCAAGGCGGACTTGATGGTATTTTAGGTTATGCGCAATTCCCTAGTAATTCTGGATTAGGAGGATTAAACAACAACGGTGGACTTGCTAATACTGATGGAGTTGTAGCTAGCTTCGATACTTTTGGAACAATTGACGAAAATGACGGAACATTTATTTTAAACCCATCATACAATAGAGGAAGAACTATGACACATGAAGTTGGTCACTGGCTAGGCTTAAGACATTTATGGGGTGATCCCAACACAAATCTAGGAGTAGATGGATGCACAGTAGACGATTATTGTCTTGATACTCCTAACACAAGACAACCAAATTTCACATGTGATCTAACTGCTAATTCTTGTCCAGCCCCAGGAAATGATATGGTTCAAAACTATATGGACTATACTAATGATGCCTGTATGGACACCTTTACACAAGATCAAAAAAATAGAATGATTGCAGTAATGACTAACTCTCCTAGAAGAAGCACATTAAATGCTTCTAGTGCTTGTCAAACTCCAACTCCAATAATTAGATTTCAAAACCCAACAGGTTCAGTTAACGAAAATACTAATTGTAATTTTACTGATTTCACTTTCCCTGTATTATTAGGCAAAGCAGCAACATCAGATGCAACAGTTACATTTAATGTTACAGGAGGGACAGCAATTTTAAATACTGATTACTCAATTGTTAATTCATCTGTTACCTTTCCAACAGGGACAACTGCAAATCAAAACTTAACTATTCGCATTTATAATGATGGATTAGTCGAAAATGACGAAACTATTGAAATTACTTTAACATTAAATGCTAATGGAGGTAATACCACATTAAATGAAAATGCTAAAACAATCACAATTACAATTGTTAATGATGATAACACTCCTTCAGCAACTCAAATAACAACCTTAATTACTGAAGACTTTGAAGATGCTACTGGATGGGGTATTATTGATGGAGATGGAGACGGAGAAAACTGGGGTACAGTTAATGGATTAGATGGATTTGGAGGAATAGTTGGAGTATGTGCTTTTTCAGAAACTGATTTAACAATTGTAGGAGGTACTGGAACCACAAACCCAAACAACTATATTATCAGTCCTCAATTCACAATAGCTGCTGGCTCAACAGCCGCTGAAGTTAATTACACAATTGGTGCTTATTCATTAGGTACAAATCCATATCAAGAACATTACTCTGTATATTTTACAACTAATACAAGTACAATTGGTTCAATTTTAGCAGGAACAGTTTTAGAAAATAACAGAGAAATCCCCGCAAAAAACACCGAGGAAAGATCTCATGATTTATCAGCATTTATCGGACAAACTGGTTATATTGTATTTAGACACCACAATACAGCTGGAAACGGTATATTAGTATTAGATAATGTTGACATAAACTCAACTATTTCAACTGATACACAAACTGAAATTAACACAGCAACATCTTACCAAGCCTTAATCCCTTCTACAGGAACAACTCATGCCACTGATTCTTCTACAGGAAAAATCATGTCTAGTATAATTAACAATGCAGATGCAAATTATGGTTGCACTAATGTTTATGTAAATAGAAGTCAAACTTCTGTTGGTAGCGGATCGGTTAACTATGGTTCAAATACAGCTACTAACCTAAAAGTGATGGCTAAAACATTTACTATAACTACAGCTAACAGCCTAAATGAAAATGTAGATATTATGTTCTATTTCTCTGAGGCAGAAATAGCAGCATGGGAAACTGAAACTGGAAACAACAGAAACTTATTAAAAGTTATACAAGACGGAAATTCAGTTACGCTACCAACAACTATTGGATCTTTTGGCTCTGATGTGACTCTTACCGGAACATCTGTAAATGGAATTGAAGGTATTTACTATTTCGGAGTTGATTCAACTTTAGGCTCTTCAAATTTTGAAATTATAGAAACTGTTAGTATTTATCCAAATCCAACTAGTAATGAATTAAATATAAACCTATCTGGTAATTTTTCTTCAACAACTAGATACGCTATATATAATAGTATTGGTCAAACTATAAAATCTTCAAAAATCACTACTCAGTCAGATTTAAAAATAAACACATCAAACTTTAGCGATGGTATTTATTTTATTCGAATTGAAAAAGATGGAGCTTCAAAAACTCTGAAATTCATCAAACAGTAATTTATTTTTAAAGAATATTTTTAAGAGGATTGATAAATTTATCAATCCTCTTTTTTATACCTCAACTTAAAAATACTTATTTTTGCCATAAACATTTTCATTTTGAACATTCATAACAATATTAATTTATTTCAAGCTAAAGGCAAAACCATAGTCACTATTGGTACTTTTGACGGTGTGCATCTAGGTCATCAAAAAGTATTAACTAAACTAAAAAATGCTGCTATTGTGAGAGAAGCAGAAAGCGTTTTACTTACTTTTTTCCCACACCCTAGAATGATTCTTCAACAAGATTTAGACATCAAGCTCTTAAATACTATAGAAGAAAAAAAAGAATTAATATCTTCTTTTGGAATAGATAATCTTATTATTCATCCTTTTGACGCAAAATTTTCTAGACTTACTGCTGAAGATTTTGTAAAAACAATTTTAGTGAACCAATTAAATCTTTGTAAGATAATCATTGGCTACGATCATCGTTTTGGAAGAAATAGAACTGCAACAATTGAAGATTTAATAGCTTTTGGAGAAAAATATAATTTTGAAGTAGAACAAATAACTGCAAAAGAAATTGATGAAATTTCAATTAGTTCAACTAAAATTAGAACAGCACTACTTGAAGGTGATATAAAAACAGCTAATACTTTCTTAGGATATAAATATAATTTAACAGGAGCAGTAATTGAAGGAAAAAAAATAGGAAGAACAATCAATTTTCCTACTGCAAACATTAAAGTATCTGAAAATTACAAATTAATCCCAAAAAATGGTGTTTACGTTGTATCTGCTAACATAGATAATGATGAGTATTTTGGAATGATGAATATCGGAACAAATCCAACTATTTCTGAAGGAAATCAAAGCATAGAAGTACATCTATTTGATTTTAATAAGTCTATTTATGATAAAGAAATAAAAATATCATTTTTAGAGAGAATACGAGATGAAAGAAAATTTGACTCACTTGAAGATCTAAAAATTCAACTTGAAAAAGACAAAACTCTATCTATCGAAAAAATAGAGCAATATAAATGATTCCTTTCTTATCCAAATCAGTTGATAACTCACCATTAATTGTATTCAGAATCTTTTTTGGATTCTTAATTGCTTGTGAAAGTTTTGGTGCAATTGCAACTGGCTGGGTAAAAAGAGTATTAATTGATCCTCAGTTTACTTTTGCATTTATCGGTTTTGAATGGCTTCAACCATTAAAAGGAAATGGCATGTATTTCTATTTTAGCATAATGGGAATTTTAGGTATTCTAATTATGATAGGTTACAGATATATTTTATCAATATCCTTATATACTATTTTATGGGCTAGTGTCTATTTTATGCAAAAGACATCTTATAACAATCATTATTACTTATTGATGATTATAAGTTTTATGATGATTTTTTTACCTGCTAATAAGTATAAATCATTAGATGTTAAATTAGGATATACAAAAGAGTCTTTAAAAATGCCTTATTGGGTTAATTTGATCTTCATTGTACAAATTGCTATAGTCTATTTTTATGCTTCAATTGCAAAATTATATCCTGATTGGCTTGACGGAACATTTACACGAAATCTTTTGCAAAGTGTTTCAACAAATCCATCTATTTCAAATCTCTTTTCTAAAAAATGGTTCTATTTATTTATCGCATATACTGGAATTTTATATGACTTATTAATTATTCCTTTATTACTAATAAGAAGAACTAGAACACTTGCTCTTGTAGCCTCTTTAATTTTCCATTTATTTAATGCTGTTTTTTTACAAATAGGAATTTTTCCTTTTTTTGCATTAAGTTTTGGATTATTTTTTTATCCAAATAATACTATTCGAAAAGTATTTTTTAAAAACAAAGAATATTATCCTAATGTAGAAGAATCACATATACACAATAAAAAACTTGTTTACTATTTATTTATTCCATTTTTAATCGTTCAACTTTTATTACCCATTCGACATTATTTCATTAAAGGAGATGTTTTATGGACAGAAGAAGGCCATCGATTAAGTTGGAGAATGATGCTTAGAGAACGGAATGGACATATCAGTTTCAAAGTAGTAAATAACAAAACAGGTCAATCTATCTATCATGATTACCACAAAGATTTATCATCAAAACAAATTAGACAAGTAGCAACAAAGCCCGATTTTATTTGGCAATATTGTCAGCTAATAAAAGAAAAGTATAAAGAAAAAGATATTTCTATTTTTATCAATTGTGAAAATGCCATTAATAGGAAAAACTACAAACCTTTCATTGACCCAAATTATGATATGGCAAAAGCTAAATGGAATTATTTCACACATAACGAATGGATTAAATTAGAATAATTAACTAATTTTTAAATATTGATTTTCAATTATTTACATTTTTATAAGTATCTTTATTATCTTAAACTTTAAATACTATGAAAAATTCAGTTGAAATCAAAAACGGCTTCCTGATATTTTTAGGAGTTGGTTTATTCTTCCTATTAATGGACTTGCTAGGCTTAGCAGACAAAAACTATTTAAGATTCTTTAATGCTTTTATTGTTCTTTACGGCATAAACAAAACAATTAAATTTAATTTCCATCATAATAATTCTGATTATTTAGAAAACTTATTATCTGGATTCAAAACAGGCATAATTGGAGTTCTACTTGGTATTATAGGATTGATTATTTTTATCTACATAAAAGGAGGAGAAACTTATTTATCTCGTTTATCTGACACTTTCTTTTTCACTGGTAAAACAAATATGATAAAATATTGTAGTGTTTTATTTTTTGAAGGAGTTGCATCAAGTTTAATTGGTTCATTTGTATTAATGCAATACTGGAAAGACATTATTATAAAAGCAAATATTAATTGAAAATACATAATTTTTTTAATCTTCTAAACTAATTCGTTACTTTTGAGCCATAAAAGAATTTGGCATGAATACTATTAGACATAATTGGACAAAAGAAGAAATAATTGCTCTATACAACAAACCATTAATGGATTTACTATATGAAGCTGCTTCAGCTCATAGACTATTTCATAATCCAAATGTAGTACAAGTTTCTACATTACTTTCTATCAAAACAGGAGGTTGTCCTGAAGATTGCGGGTACTGTCCTCAAGCAGCTCGCTATCATACAAATATTGAAGGAAATGATTTAATGACTGTTTCTCAAGTTAAGGCACAAGCTCTTAGAGCAAAATCATCAGGTTCATCAAGAGTTTGTATGGGTGCTGCATGGAGAAACGTAAAAGACGGACCAGAGTTTGACCAAGTATTAGAAATGGTAAGAACTATTAACAAACTTGATATGGAAGTATGTTGTACACTAGGTATGATTACTGAAAATCAAGCAAAACGTTTAGCAGAAGCTGGTTTATATGCATATAATCACAATTTAGATTCGTCTGAAGAATATTATAAAGAAGTTATATCTACAAGAGGATATGAAGATCGTTTACAAACCATTGACAATGTAAGAAAAACAAATGTAACAGTATGTAGCGGTGGAATTATAGGAATGGGAGAAAGCGTAGAAGATAGAGCAGGAATGCTTGTTGCTTTAGCTTCATTAAATCCACAACCTGAATCTGTTCCAATTAATGCTTTAGTTGCTGTTGAAGGAACTCCTATGGAAAATGAAAAACCTGTAGAAATTTGGGATATGGTTAGAATGGTTGCAACAACACGTATTGTTATGCCAGAAACTCAAGTTAGACTTTCCGCTGGAAGAACAGAAATGAGTCGTGAAGGACAAGCTATGTGCTTTTTTGCTGGTGCCAATTCTATTTTTGCTGGAGACAAATTACTTACCACTCCAAATCCTGATGTAAATGAAGACATGAAGATGTTTGATTTATTAGGATTACAACCTCAAAAACCATTTATTAAGAAGATGCAACCTGAAACTATTGAAGCTGAAAACTCTCAATATCAAACTTTAGGTGAAAAACCAAAATGGTCTAGACCAGGACATGTTATAGAACGAAATTTAGAAGCTTCGACTAAAAGAAAATAAAGTTTTCTTAATTTTTTAAAATTAAGAAAACATTTAAATAAATTTGCTCTAAGGAAACTTAGAGCTTTTTTTATATGTCAAAATTACAACTAACAGAAATTGAACGTGTAAGAACTATCTCAAAAGAAGATTTTTACACCAATTATGTCAAGCCTCAAAAACCTGTAGTTATTGAAAAGATTACGGAAGATTGGCCAGCTTATTCAAAATGGGATCTAAATTATATTAAAAAAATAGCAGGAAACAAAATTGTTCCTCTTTATGATGATAGACCTGTTACACATAAAGATGGTTTCAATGAAGCTCATTCAAAAATGAAAATGAGTGATTATATTGATTTACTACAAACCAAACCTACTAATTATAGAATTTTTCTATACAATCTAATGAAAGAAGTACCTTCTCTTCAAAATGATTTTAAATGGCCAAAAATCGGATTAAAACTAGTAAAACAGTTACCCATGTTGTTTTTCGGAGGTGAAAACTCAAAAGTTTTCATGCACTTTGACATTGATTACTCAAACATTTTGCATTTCCATTTTCATGGAAAAAAACAATGCATTTTATTTTCTCCAGACCAAACACCAAACCTTTACAAAGTACCTTACTCTTTAATATCAAGAGAAGATATCGATTTCGAAAATCCAGATTTTGAAAAATTTCCTGCTCTAAAAAAAGCAAAAGGGTTTATTTGTAATTTAAATCATGGAGACATGTTATATATGCCTGAAGGATATTGGCATTATATGAAATATGTTACTCCCGGATTTTCAATGAGCTTAAGATCTTTCCCTAAAAGGCCTCTACATCTAGCGAAAGCTTTTTATAATTTTTTCATTATGCGTCATTATGACAATTTTATGAGAAAAAGAAAAGGACAAGACTGGATTGATTATAAAAATGAGAAAGCGATAAGAGAAACAAATAAAAAATTATAAAAAAGCCATTCAATGAGAATGGCTTTCTATTATTATTTACTCATTTCAGTAAAATATTTATAAAATAGTGGAATTGTTTCAATTCCTTTTAAGTAATTAAAAACACCGAAATGTTCATTTGGCGAATGAATAGCATCACTATCCAAACCAAATCCCATTAATATTGTTTTACTTTTTAATTCTTTTTCAAATAAAGCTACAATAGGAATACTTCCTCCTGAACGTACAGGAATTGCTGGAACACCAAAAGTTTCTGTATAGGCTTTATTTGCAGCTCTATAACCAACACTATCTATTGGAGTAACATATCCTTGACCTCCATGATGTGGTTTTACAACTACTTTAACTGATTTTGGAGCAATACTTTCAAAATGTTTTTTAAATAATGCTGTTATTTCTTCCCAATCTTGATTAGGAACTAAACGCATTGATATTTTTGCAAAAGCCTTACTTGCAATAACGGTTTTAGCTCCCTCTCCTGTATAACCTCCCCAAATTCCATTTACATCCAGTGTAGGTCTAATAGAATTTCTTTCATTTGTAACATATCCTGCTTCACCATAAATATCATCAATATCTAAAGCTTTTTTATAATCTTCCAATGAAAATGGAGCTTTTGCCATTTCTGCTCTTTCTTCTAAAGAAAGTTCTTCTACATTATCATAAAAACCAGGAATTGTGATATGATTATTCTCATCATGAAGAGAAGCAATCATCTTTGTTAATATATTAATTGGATTTGCAACTGCTCCTCCATACAAACCTGAATGTAAATCGCGATTTGGCCCTGTAACTTCAACCTCAACATAACTCAAGCCTCTCAACCCTGTTGTAATAGATGGTTGAGTATTTGAAATCATTCCTGTATCTGAAATTAGAATAACATCATTAGCTAATTTTTCTTGATTACGCTCTACAAACCATCCTAGACTTTTAGATCCAACTTCTTCCTCTCCTTCAATCATGAATTTCACATTACATGGCAATGTATTTGAAGCAATCATATATTCAAAAGCCTTTACATGCATATACATTTGTCCTTTATCATCACATGCTCCACGAGCAAAAATTGCTCCTTCTGGATGAATATCCGTTGTTTTAATAACAGGCTCAAAAGGAGGAGAGGTCCATAAATTAATCGGATCTGCTGGTTGCACATCATAATGTCCATAAACCAAAACCGTTGGCAAACTCTTATCTATGATTTTTTCTCCATAAACAATTGGATAGCCTGGTGTTTCACATAATTCAACAAAATCACATCCTGCTTTTTCTAAACTAGCTTTTACTGCTTCTGCTGTCATTATTACATCATGCGCATAAGCACTATCAGCACTTACAGATGGTATTTTTAATAATTCAATTAATTCATTTATGAATCGTTCTTTATTATCTTGAACGTATTTTTTTATATTTTCCATTATACTTTTTTAGATTGCGACTCAAAGTTACAAAATATTATAGTCACAAAAAAAAGGAGTTGTTATTAATAACAACTCCTTTTAAAAAAGATTATTTTGTTCTTATATCTCTTCTTTTTAGTGAATAATTTTCTTTATTACTTGCGAATTTTTATTGTTAATTTTTACTTGAATAATAAGTGCAACATGGTTTTTCATTAGACTATCAATGATTAAAATTTCATTGTTTACATTTTTATTATCATATACTTTCCTTCCAAGTACATCATATATAACAACAGAGTCTATTTTATCCTTAAGTGATTTTATCTGTATATCCTCTTCTGATATAACAATTATTTCGTTTTCATCAATATCAAAATTATCATTGGATAGATTATTCTGCTTATATTTTAAAATAAATCTATCATTAAAATTCCCTAATGTTGAATGAAAACTATAAGGAGAACTCTTCAGGTCATGAGTAACATTTAAATATAAATCCTCTAAAAAAATGTCTTGATTATCAAAAAGACCATCGATTGCGTGTATTGCAATAGCATTTGTTCCTGCTTTAATAATTTTAACTCCTAAAGGAACTCTGTCTTCGTCTTCAAATGGCAATCCTCTACCTTGAATACACATTCTATCTTGATTAATAAGAGAATAAATTGTTGCAGTAGTTGATTCTATTGCAATAGCATCAAACATTCTGTCTTTTAAAATTGTAGCACCAGAAACATATCCAATTAAAGTTCTTACAGATTCATTATCTGCATCTATCAAATCTAACCAAATACGATGCTTTTCGTTTTCAGCTTCACTTCTATTTAGTAATTTTTCATGATTACTTGTTTTAAAAAACTGACTATTATCATACGTTCTGCTTCTCAATGAATTATTAAAAACAACATTCTCTGTTGTCACTGCTCCATCATTCATAATAACAAAAAAGCTTTGAGCTCCAGCAATTAAACCATTAAATCCACCTGGACCACTTATTGTTCCTAGACCATTATGTACGATATAATCGTTAATTGTGTAATTAGAACCAAAATCACCATAAAATGGATCAGGAATAGAGGAAGAAGGAAGTGTTCCATGTGTCCAAATTCTAACTGCTCCTTCAATATTTGTATTCAAATTAAGAAAATCGAGAGCATTAATCGAAGATGGATAAGGATTTCCTATTAAATTTAAATTATCATCAAATTTAGTAATTGTCATTCCATTTATTCCTAAATAATCTGCTCCAGTATAAGTTCCTCTAGATACAGGAACATTGATAACACCATTATGTGGTATTCCATTATTAAATGTAGCAGTAAATGTTTGAAATGAATTTGTAAATGCTATTGGCCCTCTTACAATGTAACCTAATCCAGCAGACATTGTATTACCAGAAGCATTAATCCAATTTCCTATTCCTGAATTTGAATTTGCTATGGTAGGGTTCCAATTAAAAATCAAGCTTGTAGGTGTTGTAATAGAGATATTGTTTACATTAAAATTACTAACAGGTGAAGACCAATAGACATAATCCATTTTTCGCATTAAAGCAGATCTTTCATAAGAAATATTTCCAGTATTAATTCCTAAATCATTAACTTGAATTAATGATCCGTTATTTAAAACATTTAATACTCCATTAACCGTTAAATCATTCTCAATTTGCACGTAATCTTGTGTAGAAACAACTAGGTTATGAGAAGGAGTCACTATTAAATTTCCTTTAGATATTAAATTATTTGATAATGCTGTTGTAAAATCATTATCAATAACTACATGATTAAAAATTTCCGTTCCTTCAGGAAGAACAGAATTTATAATTTGTGTGTTACTTCCTTTAAAATGGACAGTTCCATTTCCTTCTTCAAATGCAGACTCATCTCTGTTATTTGTCCAATTACCGTTTAAATAAATTTGTCCATCAATTGTTGCACTATTAGAATCATCCATATCTAAAATTCCTGAAGAATCTATCAATAAGTCTCCAAAAACCTCAAGTTCATTATTACTATTTCCTAAAATTTCCAATTTACTTCCTAATATACTAATGTTTTTACTAACTGCTAAATCATTATAATCATCTGAGTATATTGATAAATAATCTATTTGCGCAACATTTAAAGCTGAAGCATCAATAATTACATCCGTATTTGAATCTGGAACAGCTAATCCTTCCCAATTTGCACAATTAAACCAATTTGTATCTATTCCTCCAACCCATTGTCCTGCTGGATTACTAGCCCCTATTTGAAATGTTTTTCCTGCACTTGTTGTTAAATTACTAGAAGGGTTTAAAGTATATCTTCCTGTTCCTAATGTCCAATTATTAGAAACATCTGCAACTGCATTTATTATTTGATTAAGAGAAGCTATTCCATGTTCTTTATCGTTCTCATAATAACCACTTACAGCGTTTAAATCTACACTTTCCACATTAAAACAAGTTAACGCAGATGGCAATCTTGATTCTCTTGGATTTGAGGAGCTTGTTGAACTAGAACCACTACATGCATTTGCTAACGGAACCCAAGCGGCTCTATTTGTTAAACCATGTAATAATTTTCCAGTCAAATAATAATTAGCTTCATTTAAATCTATAGTCCCATCTGAAACAAAGCTTCCTTGAATTAAATACATTTGATCTGGCGAACTTGTTGAAATATTGGGTGTTCCTCCAATAATACTCCCCGAAAAATCAGAAGTTCTGTTTGTAGATGTTGTCCCTGTAATCACAGAAATAGATCCAAACCAAATTGGCGAGTTATTAGTTATTATTTGCAATACTGATCCGGCTGGAATACTTGTTGCACCATTATATGTTATAACCACTTCATATGGTGCTTCACTTGGATCATCTCCTCCTCCTCCCCATTTATCTGTTCTAACACCTGCCAAAGCACCTGCTTCATATCTAGAATTAACAATTGAGAATACAGTACCAGGAACAATATCAACTAAAGTTGCTATCAAATATTCATCATTTGCTCCACTCCCATTTATTTGACCATCAAATCCTGTAAAAATAAGCTCTCCAGGTCTAAAGGTTGTTCCATTTGTCACAAATAATGTTGCTAAATCAGATGTTATTGATGTACATGGTGATGTCCCAGAAATAATCACTTGATATTGATTTCCATTCATAGCTAACGTTGCAGATGGTGTCGTGTAACTACTTGAATTTGTTCCAACATTCATCCATGAACCACCTCCATCTGTCGATACTTGCCATTGATATGACGATGCGTTATTTGCCACAACACTAAAAGTTGCTCCTAATCCTGTTGTTGCAAACTGATCTGTTGGTTGAGTATTTATATTTACAGGGTTGGAAACTGTTACCATACTTGAAATGGAATTCGTTGACCAGCAAGTTCCATCAAATGTTCTCACGTAATAAGTCCCTGATGTTGACACATTATAAGAAGATGTAGTTGGAAAGTTTGTATCCATTCCATTTGCTGTTGCTTGCCAATATGCTGTTGCGCTTGGCAAAGAATAATTTAATGTTGATGTTCCACAATTTGGAGTTACTGCAATTACACCAGATGGATCTGTAGCAGGTACACAATTAGCCACAACACTACCTATCAAGGTAAAATCATCTAATCTAAATGTTCCTGTTCCACTAGCTCCAGATAAAGATATAACCACAGAAATTGTTCCTGTAAGATTTGAAACTGTATTTAAGACGTTTGTCAATCCAATTGAAGATCCTGATGTAGGAACAGTTCCACTACCAACGTTTATTCCATTAATAGACATACTCCAATTTTGAGCTCCAGTACTACTTCTTCTTCTCCAAAAATCAAATTGTGTAATTGATAATTGATACCCTGAAGCTACATTAAACGTTAATGTTATTGAAGGCGTACCGCTTGAGTTGTTTAATGAGATAGCTTCTCCTGTTGCGCCAGCAAAACTTGTCCAATTTCCTGTAGAATTTGACCAAGAAGAAGATGCTAAATTAGCATCTAATATGTTTGGTGCACTAGTATACGGATGTGTATTAATAGACGTTGTTCCAAAATCATGTTGATAGACTTGTGAAAACGCACAATACCCTATTAAAAGGGTAAATAGTAATCTTAGCTTCATGGTTAATAGCTTTTAGATTTTGATTAATAATTAAAAATAGCGACGAAATATATGCAAAATATTTCATAATATCCTATTTTTACAAGCTATTAAATTGTTATTAAATTGGAAAATAAAACTTTTACATTAGAACAAATACAGTCTAAACTAGAGTATTATTGCTCTTATCAAGAGCGATGTTACAAGGAAGTAGAAGAAAAATTATTTTCATTAAAAGCTTCAAACTTAGAAAAAGAAAAAGTGCTTATGTATTTAATAGAAAATAATTTCATTAATGAAGAACGATTTGCCAAAAGCTTTGTTAGAGGCAAATTCAATTATAAAAACTGGGGAAAAATAAGAATTAAAAATGAATTAAAATTTAGAAACCTTTCTAATAAATTAATTGAAATAGCTTTAAAAGAAATAGATGAAAATAATTATGTTGAAAAATTCCATTTACTTGCTGAAAAAAATTGGGAAACAATAAAAGAAAGAAAAGGACCTAAAAAAAATAAAAAGTTTGTCGATTTTTTATCTAGGAAAGGATATGAATCTCATTTAATCTATGAAAAACTAAGAGAATTAGACAATTAAAATAATAATACTTATTTCTAAATTCTCACTTATACTTTCAATAAAGTATCTTTGCAAAAAAAACATCCATGTTAGAAGATAAAAATCAAAAAAAAACAAGCATTGCCGAGCTAGGTGAGTTTGGTTTAATTGACCACTTAACAAAAAATATTCAGATAACTCAAGAATCTACAATAAAAAGCATAGGTGATGATGCTGCTGTTCTTGATTTCAACAACAAAAAAGTAGTTATTTCTACTGATTTATTAATTGAAGGAGTACATTTTGATTTAGCTTATATGCCATTAAAACATTTAGGTTATAAAGCTGTTGTTGTTAATATTTCTGACATTTGTGCAATGAATGCAACTGCAACCCAAATAACAGTTTCGATTGCAATTTCAAACAGATTTCCTCTTGAAGCTGTTGAAGAATTATATGAAGGAATTCAGCTTGCAGCAAAAACCTATAATGTAGATATTATAGGAGGAGATACTACTTCTTCTCAAAAAGGTTTGATTATTAGTATAACAGCTATTGGTGAATCTAATCTTGATGAAATTGTATATAGAAATGGAGCACAACCAAATGATTTATTAGTCGTAACGGGTGATATTGGAGCTGCTTATATGGGCTTGCAGGTATTAGAAAGAGAAAAACAAGTTTTTCAAGTTAATCCGAACAATCAACCAGATCTAGAACACTATTCTTATCTTATTGAACGTCAATTAAAACCAGAAGCCAGAAAAGACATCAAAGAGCTTCTATCAAAACTAGAAGTAAAACCTACATCAATGATTGATGTTTCTGATGGTCTATCTTCTGAAATACTACACATTTGTAAGCAAAGCAATGTAGGATGTAATTTATATGAAGACAAGATACCTGCTGATCCACAATTAATAAATGTTTGTGAAGAGTTTAATATAGACATTACAACCATTGCATTAAGTGGTGGAGAAGATTATGAATTACTTTTTACAATAAAAATGGATGATTTTGACAAAATTAAAGCTAACCCAAATTTTACTGTAATTGGACATATAACAGAAGAAAAAGAAGGTATTCATTTAATCACGAGAGCAAATACAAAAATCCCATTAAAAGCAAGAGGATGGAATTCTTTAAGTGAAGAATAAATTTATTTATATCTCATAAAAAAGCCCTAATTTATTGCAAATCAGGGCTTTTTATATTTTCTTTTGAAACTGCTACATTTTCATTAACCAGTTTCTCATTGAAACCTCATTATTAATAATTTCTCTTAATTCTGTAATTTCAACTCTATCTTGTTGCATAGAATCACGATGACGAATAGTAACCGTTTTATCTTCTAATGTTTGATGGTCTACAGTAATACAAAATGGTGTTCCTAATGCATCTTGCCTTCTATAACGTCTTCCTACCGCATCTTTCTCATCATAAGAAACATTAAAGTCCCATTTTAACTCTTCAATAATTTCTTTTGCTACTTCTGGTAATCCATCTCTTTTAATTAATGGTAAAATAGCTGCTTTAGTTGGAGCTAAAACCGAAGGCAAACGTAAAACTGTTCTTACAGAGCCATCTTCCAAGGTTTCTTCTTGTAAAGCTTTTGAAAAAACAGCTAAAAACATTCTATCTAAACCAACAGAAGTTTCTACAACATAAGGAACATAACTAGAATTTGTCTCGTTATCAAAAAACTGTAATTTCTTACCTGAATATTCTTCATGAGCCTTCAAATCGAAATCCGTTCTAGAATGAATTCCTTCTAATTCTTTAAACCCAAAAGGAAAATCAAATTCAATATCTGCTGCTGCATTTGCATAATGTGCTAATTTCTCATGATCATGAAAACGATAGTTTTCTTTTCCTAAACCTAAAGACAGATGCCATTTTAAACGAGTTTCTTTCCAAAATTCATAGTATTGCATTTCTTCACCTGGTTTTACAAAAAATTGCATTTCCATTTGTTCAAATTCACGCATTCTAAAAATAAACTGTCTTGCAACAATTTCATTACGAAATGCTTTTCCTGTTTGCGCAATTCCAAAAGGAATCTTCATTCTTCCTGTTTTTTGAACATTCAAAAAGTTAACAAAAATACCTTGAGCTGTTTCAGGACGCAAATACAGATCCATAGCTGTATCAGCAGATGCTCCAATTTTTGTAGCAAACATTAAATTAAATTGACGTACTTCTGTCCAATTTTTAGAACCCGAATCTGGACAAGCTATGCCTAATTCTTCAATTAGCGACTTTACATCTGCAAGATCATCATTTTCTAATGAACGAGCTAAACGCTGTAAAATTTGATTTTTTTGCTCTAAATACCCTTTAACACGTTCATTTGTAGTCACAAATTCTTCTTCATTGAATGCATCACCAAAACGGTTTTTTGCCTTTTCAATTTCTTTTTGTGCTTTTATATTAATTTTTTCAGCATAGTCTTCAATTAAAACATCTGCACGGTATCTTTTTTTAGAATCCTTATTGTCAATTAAAGGATCACTAAAAGCATCTACGTGACCAGAAGCTTTCCATGTTGTAGGATGCATAAATATTGAAGCATCAATTCCTACAATATTATCATGCATTTGAACCATTGATTTCCACCAATATTCTCGAATGTTTTTCTTTAGTTCTACACCATTTTGAGCGTAATCATAAACTGCGCTTAAACCATCATAAATTTCACTAGACGGAAAAATGAATCCGTATTCTTTTGCATGTGAAATTACGTTTTTAAAAATATCTTCCTGTTTTGCCATAGCACAAAAGTAAAAATAGGATTTTAATAAAGAAAAGAAATTATCGGAATAATTTACAATTAATCATATTGAAAAATTGTTGTACCAATTTTTGAAAAAGAATTATAAATATTTATGATGTATTTGCCTTTGATTGTCTTGTTTGGTTCTAAGTTTACATAAGAACAAACATCTACATCCTTTTGATTATACAGTGCTTCTGTTTTTGCACTATAAACCAGTTTAATATTATTAAAAATAATAGAAGTATCTTCCGCAGATATGATTTGGTTTTTTGGATTTACTACTTGAATATAAATATCTTTATTTCCTTGTCTAATAAATTCATTACCTTGAAGTGTGAAACACACTCGTATTTGTTGTATTTTTTTTTCTCTCTTTTTTGAATACAAATCAGATAAAATTTTAACTCCTCTTACTGTAACATTTATAGCTGATAATTTATCGTGCCTAATTCTTACATCATTGCTTTTAAGTGATTCTAATTGGGTTAATGTTTTTTTATCTTTTTGTATTTTTTCATTAATTCTAACAATTTCATCAGAATTATTATTTATATCTATTTTTATTTGATTTATCTGATCTTCTAAACTTTTGTTATTAGAGTCACTAAAATTAATTTTACTATTATCGTTCGTATTTTCTATTGCATCTTTTATAGCTTCTTTAACTTCAAGGGCTTCTTCATCTTCAATAGAAAGACTTAATGAATCATATTTTTTTAGAATCTCATCAAACTGATTCTGCAACAACTTATTTTCTGCTTGAGATTTTTTAAGAACAATATTATATTCTGAATAAAAATGATAATATCCTAAAAATGATAATGCTAATAAAACAGCCAAAAAAGCGAAGGAAATTCTTATAAAATTAGTTTTGTTAGTTGCCATTCACAATATTTTTATATAAATTAAATAAATTTGAATGTTTTCCTAACTTATAATCGTCATAATGCTTAAAAACCTGTTAAAATTATTATTTCCGACACTTTGTTATGGATGTAATTCACTTTTACTAAATAATGAAAAAATGTTATGTGCAACTTGTATACATAACCTACCTTACACAAACCACCATTTACTTGAAATGAATCATGTCAAAGGTAAATTTTATGGAATAATTGATATTCAATTTGCTTCTTCAATGCTTTATTTCCAAAACAACGGAATTGTACAAAGGCTAATTCATCAATTAAAATACAAAGGAAAACAAGAAATTGGCACCTATTTGGCAGAGAATTATGCTTTAGATTTAAAAGACATAGATAATAAGTATAAGTTCGACCTTATAATTCCCGTTCCATTACATCCTAAAAAAATAAAGAAACGAGGTTATAATCAAGTCGAAACATTTTGTTTAACATTATCTAAAGCATTACAAATCTCCTATAATTCAGAAATATTATTTCGAAAAAACAATTCAAAAACACAAACAAGGAAAAATAAAAATGAAAGATTTGAAAATACCGAATCATTTTTTGACGTTATATTTGATGAAACATTTCATGGAAAGCATTTTTTACTTGTTGATGATGTAATAACAACTGGAGCAACAATAGAATCGTGTGTAAAAGCTTTATTAAAAATACCAAATGCGAAAGTGAGTGTTATAACAATAGCTTACACACAATCATAATAAAAATAAAAAAATTATGTTTACACTAAATATAGTTGTTATTTTGTAGTGACATTTTTTAGAAAGATGAAAAAAACATATTTGACAATTCTTTTTATAGTTATTAGCACATTTATTTTTACAACTAGTTGTGCAAAAAGAGGAACTATAAATGGTGGTGCAAAAGATACTATTGCTCCAAGAATCACATCAAGTTTTCCTGATAATTTTAGTACAAATTTTTCAGGAAGAGAGATCAAGATTAATTTTAATGAGCTTATTAAAGTAAAAGATATTAATAAGCAATTAATTATTTCTCCTCCATTAGAAAAACAACCTACAATTATTCCACAAGGAAGCGCTAGTAAATTTATTTCGATTAAGATTTTAGAAGATTTAAAACCAAATACTACTTATAGTTTTAATTTCGGCCAGAGTATTACTGACAACAATGAAGGTAATCCTTATTCTCAGTTTAAATACGTCTTTTCTACTGGCAGTTATATTGATTCTCTGGCTTTATTGGGTAACATAAAAGATGCTTATGAACAAAACCCTGACAATTTTGTCAACATTCAATTATATGATGCTACAACCTTTAAAGATTCAACGGTTTTTAAAGAAACTCCTTTATATGTAACCAATACTTTAGATAGCTTAAAAGTATTTGCATTAGAAAATTTAAAAGCAGGAACATATAAAATAATTGCATTAAAAGACAAAAACAACAACTATAAATATGATCCAAAATCGGATAAAATTGGTTTCTTAGATGAAACCATAACTCTTCCCGTAGACAATACTTTATATGAAATAGAATTATTCAAGGAAAAACCTAAGTTTAAAGTTGAAAAACCTATTCAGCAATCAAATAATAAATTTTTTATGGGTTACCAAGGTGACATAAAAGATGTAAAGATTACTGCAAAAATGGGATTAGAAGAAATTCCTGTTAAAATGACGAAATTTCCAGATAAAGGAAAAGATTCTGTTCAATTATTTTTTCCTGTTTCAAAATTAGACACACTTGAAATATCTATTAAAAAAGACAATTATATTAAGAATTTTAAAACTAAAGTTAAAGAATTAAAACTAACGGACTCATTAAAAATTAATGCAGTTCAAAATACTCTAAACTTTAGAGACAAGTTTACATTAAAAACTAAAACACCAATAAACTCTATTGATAAAAACAAAATTACACTAACTAATAAAGATTCTATAGTAATCCCTTTTGAGTATAGCTATAATGAATATGAGGAAGAAATTCTATTTGACTTTAAAAAAGAAGAAAATCAAAAATACCAGATAGAACTACTTCCAGGAGCTATTACTGATTTTTACAATACCATTAATGATTCATTACGCTTTTCATTTAATACAAAACTGCTTTCAGACTATGGAAACTTGAAAGTAATAATTAAAAATGCTAATAGATTCCCTTATATTTTAGAAGTTTTAACTGCCAAAGGAGATGTAGTTGCTTCTGCAATTAGTAATGACGAAAATATTATTTATTTTGATGCAATTGAACCAAGTATTTATACTTTAAGAATCATATATGATGATAATAAAAATAATATTTGGGACACAGGAGACTATCTAAATAAAAAATATGCTGAAGAAATCGTCTACTATCCAAAAGGAATAGATGTTAGAGCAAATTGGGACGTAGAACAAGAATTCGATTTAGGAGAGTAAGCATTTTATTCTCCTAAGTTAAACAAACCGCAATCCTTTTAAAACTGAATTATAAAAGAGTCTTTATCGTTCAAGAAATTTAGTTTATTTCTTGTTTCGATCATTTCTTGTTTATCAAGCTCAATAATAAATATTCCTTGCTCATCATCACAATTTAATCTTTCATTTCCTAAATAGTCAACTACTTGAGAGCTTCCTACATATTCCATTTCATTATCATCAGCACCTATTCTATTTACTCCTACTAAGTAAGAAATATTTTCAATTGCTCTTGCTTTTAAAAGGGAGTTCCATGCTTGAATTCTTGGTTTAGGCCAATTTGCAACATAAATCAATAAATCATAATTTTCAACATTTCTACTAAAAACAGGAAAACGTAAATCATAACAAATAAATGGACAAATTTTCCATCCTTTATATTCAACTATTAATTTTTCTTTTCCTGCTTTATATACTTTTTCCTCTCCTGCTAAAGTAAATAAATGTCGTTTATCATAATACTGAATATTTCCATTTGGAAAAACAAAAACAAGACGATTATAGTAATTTTCACTTTCTTCAATAACCAAACTACCTGTTATCGCTATGTTTTTTTCTATAGCTACTAATTTCAACCATTCAATAGTTTCTCCATCCATTTTCTCTGCAACCCTCTCTGGATTCATAGTAAACCCAGACGTAAACATTTCTGGCAATACTAATAAATCGTACTCATCATCACATGAATTAATGTACTCTTGAATTAAACTTCTATTTTCTTTTGGGCGTTCCCAAATAAGTTTGGTTTGAAATAATGCTACTCTCATTTTAATTGAAATATTACTTGATAAAAGTAGAAAAAAATGTTCTAAATCAGTCTTAAAAAGTATATTTTTACTTACATAATTATGTTTTAAACCATTTCTAATGATTACATTCATTCAAGACTATATTCCCTCAAAAATTAAATCCATCACTAAACTTGGTGGTTATGACAACGCAAATTATTTGATTAAAACTACAGAAACTAAATATGTTCTAAAAACTTACCCATATACTGAAGACACTCTTGATTTAATAACAGCGGAAAATCATGTTTTAATCCATCTTCAAAATTTTAAAAATATTGAAACTCCAATTCCAATAAAATTTAATAATGGAGAAACAATATTAGCTTTATCTCTAAATAACAATAAAACATTATTCCGATTATTATCATTTATTCAAGGTGATTTTTTAGCAGAAGTAAGTCATGATAAAGACTTAATGACATCTTACGGAACAACAATAGGCTTGTTAAACCTTTATTTAAAAGATTTTAAAAATTATTACTACAAAAGTAGAAACTGGGAATGGAATATTGAAAATCTAAACTTAAACAAAAAATATTTAGTTAATATTAATGATCCTGAAAACAGACGAATAGCAGAATATTTTTTTAATCAATTTGACGAAATAGTACTTCCGAAAAAAGAAGAATTGAGAAAAGCAATTATTCATAATGACATCAATGAATGGAACATTTTAGTAAAAAACAATAAGATATCTGGGCTAATTGATTTTGGAGATTTAGCTTATTCTTTTCAAATAAATGAATTAGCTATTGCTATTATATATGCAACTTATAACAAAGAAGATTATTTAACAGATGCTTTAATAATCACGAAATCGTATCATGAAAAACATCCATTATTAGAAATTGAAATTGACGTTTTATATTACATCATAGCCGCAAGATTAGTAATTAGTGTATGTAATTCTGCACATGCAAGAAATGTAAATCCAAAGAACACCCACACACTAATAAGTGAAGAAAAAGCATGGAAAATGCTTCACTATTTAATTGCTACAAATCCAATTTTTATAACTAATGCATTTAAAGAATCATTAGGTTTTGAGATAAAAAAACCTTTAGAGGCAGAAAAAATAAAAGAAAAACGTCATGAACATTTAGCAAAAATTTTATCCATTAGTTACAACAATCCTATTTATGTGGAACGAGCAGCATTTCAATATATGTATGATGCATACGGAAACACATTTTTAGATGCATATAACAATATCCCTCATGTTGGTCATTCACACCCAAAAGTAGTAAAAGCAGGTCAAATTCAAATTTCAAAATTAAATACCAATACTCGATATTTATACGATATTTTAAATACTTATGCTGAAAAATTATTATCAAAATTTCCAGCTACACTTAATAAAGTATTTTTTGTCAATTCTGGTAGCGAAGCAAACGATTTAGCTATTAGAATGGCTAAAAAACATACATCCAATTCAAATGTAATGGTTATAGAACATGGATATCATGGCCATACTCAAATAGGAATTGACATTAGCGATTATAAATTTAGTAATCCAAAAGGACAAGGTCAAAAAGAATATATTATAAAAACAGAAATTCCTGATACTTATAGAGGCCGATATACACAAAATGATGGTACAGCTGGCAAACTATATGCTGAAAACACTATAAACGACATAAAAGCCAGTACTAATAAAATTGCAGCATTCATTGCTGAACCAATAGTTGGGTGTGCTGGTCAAATTCCATTAGCAAAAGGATATTTAAAGCCCGTTTACGAGGCCATTAGAGCACAAGGCGGTATTTGTATTAGTGATGAAGTACAAACAGGATTTGGAAGACTCGGTGAACACTTTTGGGGTTTTGAAGCACAAGGAGTTATCCCTGACATGGTTGTAATTGGCAAACCAATAGGTAATGGACATCCAATGGCAGCAGTAATTTGTACGGAAGAAATAGCATCTTCTTTTAATACTGGTGTAGAATTTTTCACATCTTTTGGAGGAAATCCCGTTTCATGTGCAATAGGACTAGCTGTTTTAGAAGTAATTGAAGAAGAAAATTTACAAGAAAACGCAAAAAAAGTTGGAGATTATTACAAAGAAAGGTTTGTTAATCTCAAAGAAAAATATCCTTGCATAGGTGATATTCGAGGTTCAGGATTATTTCTAGGTTTCGACATTGTTAAAGATGACACAAAAGAACCCGATACAAAGTTAGCACAATACATTAAAAATCAATTAAGAGAAAAAAATATTTTAATTAGCACAGATGGTCCTGTTGATAATGTTTTAAAGACAAAACCTCCTATTATTTTTACAAAAAAAGATGTAGATATTGTCGTAAAGAACACAGATACTATATTAGAAAATTACTACAAGAATCCCTAAATACTTTTCTAATAAAAAAACGCATTCATTAAATGAATGCGTTTTTAAAAATTTATATTCTATCTCAATTTAGATAATACTTGCTTTCAAATATTCTCTATTCATACGAGCAATGTTCTCTAAAGAAATACCTTTTGGACATTCTATTTCACAAGCACCAGTATTTGTACAATTACCGAACCCTTCTTCATCCATTTGGCGTACCATGTTTAATACACGTTGTGTTGCCTCTACTTTTCCTTGCGGTAATAATGCATATTGTGAAACTTTAGCTCCAACAAACAACATTGCAGAACCATTTTTACAAGATGCAACACAAGCCCCACAACCAATACAAGCTGCTGCTTCAAAAGCTTTATCTGCATCTGCTTTAGGCACAGGAATTGAATTAGCATCAATTGTATTTCCTGAAGTATTAACCGACACGAAACCACCTGCTTGCTGAATTCTATCAAAAGAAGTACGATCAACCACTAAATCCTTGATTACAGGGAAAGCTTTACTTCTCCATGGTTCAATGTAGATAGTATCACCATCGTTAAACTTACGCATGTGCAACTGACATGTTGTTGTTCCTGTTTCTGGTCCGTGTGCTCTACCATTAATATACAATGAACACATACCGCAAATTCCTTCACGACAATCGTGATCAAAAGCAACAGGTTCTTTTCTTTCGCTTACTAATTGTTCGTTTAATTGGTCCAACATTTCCAAAAACGAACTTGCTGTAGAAACATTATCTAACTTATACGTTTCTATACCACCTTTAGTTTTAGCATTTTTCTGACGCCAAATTTTTAAGGTTATATTGATATTTTTTGCTGTACTCATAATCTCTTATTTATAGTTTCTAGCTGCAATTTTAATGAACTCGTATTTCAAATCTTCTTTGTGAAGTTCGGCTTTAGTAGTATCTTGCCCTTTATATTCCCAAGCGCCTACGAATGCCATGTTAACATCATCACGAAGAGTTTCTCCTTCAGCATCTTGATACTCTTCTCTAAAGTGACCTCCACAAGATTCTTTACGTTGTAAAGCATCCATAGCCATTAATTGTCCTAGTTCAAGGAAATCTGCTACACGAAGTGCTTTTTCTAATTCTGGATTCATTTCATCTGCACTACCTGGAACGTAAACCTCTTTATAGAATTCTTCACGGATTTTTCCGATTTCTTCAATTGCTTCTTTTAATCCTTGTTCGTTACGCGCCATACCCACTTTATTCCACATTACGTGTCCTAATTTTTTATGGAAATGGTCAACCGATTTTGTTCCGTTATTATTCAAGAACATATTGATAGAATCTCTTACATTCTTCTCCGCTTCAGCAAATTCTGGTGCATCAGTAGAAATTTTACCCGTACGTATTTCATCAGCTAAATAGTTAGAAACAGTATAAGGCAATACGAAATAACCATCCGCTAAACCTTGCATTAAAGCAGAAGCTCCTAAACGGTTAGCACCGTGATCAGAAAAGTTTGCCTCACCTGCTACGAAACATCCAGGTATTGATGATTGTAAGTTATAATCAACCCAAACTCCACCCATTGTATAGTGAACTGCTGGATAAATTTTCATTGGTGTTTCATATGGATTTTCGTCAGTAATTTTTTCATACATTTCGAATAGGTTACCATACTTTTCTTCCAACCATTTTTTTCCTAAAGTAATAATTTCTTCTTCCGAAGGATTGTGATTTCCTTGAGCATACGCTACCTCTTTACCTTTACTCTTCACTTCAGAAGAGAAATCTAAGTAAACACCTTCGTTCGTATCGTTTGCTTCAATTCCATAACCTGCATCACAACGCTCTTTAGCTGCACGAGATGCAACGTCACGAGGTACTAAGTTACCGAATGCTGGATATCTTCTTTCTAAGTAATAATCTCTATCTTCTTCTGCAATTTGCGTTGGTTTTAATTTACCTGCACGAATTGCTTCAGCATCTTCTTTTTTCTTTGGTACCCAAATACGACCCGAGTTACGTAATGATTCTGACATTAACGTTAACTTCGATTGATTTGTTCCATGAACCGGAATACAAGTTGGGTGAATTTGTACGTAACATGGATTTGCAAAAGCAGCACCTTGTTTGTGAATTTTCCAAGAAGCTGTTACATTACTTCCCATTGCATTTGTAGAAAGGAAATAAACATTTCCGTAACCTCCAGAAGCGATTACAACTGCATGGGCAGAATGTCTTTCAACTTCACCAGTAACCAAGTTACGAGCAATAATTCCACGTGCTTTTCCATCAATTTTAACCAAGTCTAACATTTCATGACGGTTGAACATTTTAACACGTCCTAATCCGATTTGTCTTGATAAAGCTGAATATGCCCCTAATAATAATTGTTGTCCTGTTTGTCCAGCAGCATAAAAAGTACGTTGTACCTGTACTCCACCAAAAGAACGATTATCTAACATTCCACCATACTCACGAGCAAAAGGAACTCCTTGAGCTACACATTGGTCAATAATATTACCTGAAACCTCTGCTAAACGATGAACGTTTGCTTCACGTGCACGGTAGTCACCTCCTTTAATGGTATCGTAAAACAAACGGTAGATAGAATCTCCGTCATTTTGGTAATTTTTTGCTGCATTGATACCTCCTTGCGCTGCAATTGAATGCGCACGACGAGGAGAATCTTGAAAACAAAACGCTTTTACATTATATCCCATTTCTCCAAGAGAAGCAGCTGCTGAAGCACCTGCCAAACCTGTACCAACAACGATAATGTCAATTTTTGGACGGTTGTTTGGAGCAACTAATTTTAAATGATCTTTATAATCGGTCCATTTTTTTGCCAATGCCCCTTCTGGTATTTTAGAATCTAACTTCATATTGTATCTGATGTTGATTATTTAGTAAAGTGTATATATAAAGGAATAATCGCAAATAATAAAGGTACGATTACTGCAAAAGCTCTTCCAATAAATTTGATTGTTAGTGTAAACTTATTATTTATACCCAACGATTGGAATGCACTTTGAAAACCATGCCATAAGTGGAATCCTAATGCTAACATAGCTAAAACATAACCAATTGTAAATAATAAGCCATATTTTGCATCTCTAAAAAAGTCATACGTAATTTTATACAAGTCTTTATATCCTTCAAAAACAACATCATTATTATTTTCAACTGCTATTACTTTAGTAACATCTAGTACTTGTAATTTATTACTTTCCAGAATATTTTTATCTAGTTTCCCTAAAGAATCTAGAGGAAAAAATGGATTCTGAGAACCTAAAACTCCAATAGCCATTTTTGTTTTTCCCATTTGACTAACAACTTCTTTTGATGCTAATGGAATATTTTTGTCAAAATGCATTTTAGCCCAAAAATTCACCATATGTGTTACAATGAAAACTAAAATGATAGTTCCCAAAACTGCCATATTACGAGATGCAAAACTACTGTTTGCCGAAGGACTCGTTTTTGCATAATTAATCGGTCTTGCTGCTTTATTTTGAAAAGCCAACAAAATACCGTCAATTGCATGAAAAATAATAGAAATGTAAGTTAAATAAGAAAGTAATTTTACTGCAGGATTAGTGGTCATAAACAATGCATACTGATTAAAATTCAAAGCATTATTTGGTACTAATAACTGAAGATTTCCAGCTAAGTGACCAGCTAAAAACAAGCATAAAAATAAACCTGTAAGAGCCATCCAGTATTTTTTAGCAATAGATGACTTTAGAAGTGCTGATTTTGCCATAATTTTATTTGATTATTCTAGTTT
This sequence comes from Flavobacterium sp. 316, assembly GCF_000967805.1. Taxonomy (NCBI): domain Bacteria; kingdom Pseudomonadati; phylum Bacteroidota; class Flavobacteriia; order Flavobacteriales; family Flavobacteriaceae; genus Flavobacterium; species Flavobacterium sp. 316. Next base: position 272,733 of record NZ_JYGZ01000005.1, on the reverse strand, counting down.
TTAAAATCAAACAAAAATACTGCATATTAATTTTAACTACAACCTTTTAGTTGTTATTTATAATGAATTTAAAATATACCTTTTCAAACCTTATCCTTAAACCAAGTATAAAATCACTTTACATAGCTAGGAATCAAGCCTCTTAAACCCATATCAACAACATTTTCACCTATTGATGGCTCATATTTCCCATCAAAATTAACTTCTTCCCACTCAAAACTATTATTCACAGAAAGAGATAATGTTACTACAATATCGTCTGTTTCATTTCCATTTACAACTAAATTCTCTACAAATTTACCAGTTACCACGCATGATCCTGGTTGAATTGCCGATGTAGACGCAATAGGGTTTGGAACAGTTGTACTTCCTTGTGGAGCTTGTCCAGAAGTTGCATATGGAGCATCGTTCAATGCGAAAGCCCAATATCCTTGAAGGCGATTAACATTAACATTAAAAACATTATTCCCAATACTATGTGAAGTAATATAAGTATTAAATCCAACAAAGCTTTCTAATGTTCCTAAATAATCAATTCCATTATTAAAAACAGACACTTCATAGTTTTGATAAGACAGAGAAACTCTCACATATTCGTAATTTCCTTGATTTATTTGACTTAATGGTATTGACAAAAAAGGCTCTCCTTCTGACACAATTTTTGCTCTAGAAAAATCTATTGCTAAATCACCTCCATCAATTGTTTCAGAACCATGATACAAAACCAATCCATCTCCCAACTGAGTATATGCGTTTTGGGCTAACTCAAAATAATGAGCACTAATAAAATTAAACTTTGGAGATTGAGATGCGTTCCCTGTAGAAACAACAGAAGGCTGTCCTAAGTTATTCAATCTGGCTTGAGATTTATCAAATTTAAATTTCACAATTAATTGTGGTTCTTTATTGACCAAACTATCATCTCGATCACTACACGAAATCAGAACGAATATCATTAAAAAAACACCTAAAAAAACTTTCCAATTCATTTTTCTTTTTTATCAAATTTACAAAAGCTCTATCTAAGATTAACGCCAACATTCTAATTATATTGTAATTTTAAATTCGAAATCAAAAAGATTATTAACTATATTTTTGTATATAACTATTTACTATTAAATCTGTATTTTCATTACGTCTTTTTCGCTCTAATTGAATTGGAGCAGCAGCTCTTTCTAAGCAATTTTTAACAGCACAAGTTTCACAAGTAACACCTACTACTTGTTTAATTATCGATTCATTATCAATAAATTTAAATTTCTTTTTCAATGTTGGTGTTATTAAAATTCCAACAGAAATACTTCTTATATGATCCTTTTTAAACGGATCTGGTGTTGCCGAAGAAAAAACTAAATATTCATTATTACTATTTTCATAACGAGAAATTTGAGCATCAAAAAAATGATTTTTATTCTGTTTTATTGACTCTATTATTGTTTTAACAGAAACCCAACGTCTACAATAATGCTCATTCATTTCATTTGCATGAGGTTCTTGCTGATTTGTGATATGTAATTCTTTTTTAATTTTATAATTACCACTTCCTATCTTGTGAGACATTCTAAGAAAAAATAAATTCTTCAATTGAAAATCTTTTGGCAAAATATTAGTTAAACGCTGATAAAATGTTTCTGGAGACACTTTAAAATCAGATATTAATTGAACAAATTCTTGTGGCTTTGGAGCTTCTCTAGAAACAAATAAATTCAAATTACCAATTAACTTTTTCTTTGGCAAAAGCAACGCGCCAGCAAAATAAGAAGCGTAAAAATTATTCAATACCTGATCGAAATTATCAAATTTAATCCAACTAAAAGTATACAATCGTTCCTTTATTTCTAAATAATTATAAGCAATTTCTTTTGCAAATATAAATGCTTTCTGGAACTCGTCTACATCAGTAGAAATAAGCAATGTTTTACTCTTTGGAACAAAGATAGAGCGCAAATCTCCTAATTCTTCATGCTCTGAAAATACTAATTCTATAATCTTATAATTATATTCTTCAACTAAAATAGCTTTTAATTCATCCAATGAAATTTGCAAATCAAGATCAACGTGAAATGCCTTTGCGAAATGTTCTACTTTCTGCTCTAAATCTTCAAAATAATTATTTTGCGTTTCTTGATAAGATCGTAATGAAGCCAAAAAGAAACTTTCTCTTGACAAATTGTAATGCTGAGCAATTTCAATAATTGTACTAATAAAAGCATTTACTTTTGCAGGAGCATTTGCAATAATATCAATCAAATCATCTTCCTGAATACCAAACAACTCTAAAGGTATTTCTTTTAAAATTCCAGATTTTAATATTTCTCCTATTGGAGCCAAATTATTATCCAATTTCAAAGACACCATATTATCATAAGGCACTTCTAATTTTTCAGACAATAAAATAATTTTATCCGTTTTAGGATATTTTTTCCCTTTTTCAATTTCATTCAAATATGATTTTGACAAACCAGTAATTTTTGCCAAACCAAACAAAGATAGGTTTCTATTTGTTCTTGCCTGTTTCAGTTTCAACCCAAAAATCAGCTTAATATAATCTCTTTCTAAATTCATAGTTTCAAATATACGCTAATATTCAAAATAGTAAAAAAATAATTTTTTATAATTTTAGCGTACGTTCGCTTGTTTTGTAAAAAACTTTTTTATAATATTGCCTTATCAAAACAATTAAATCATGGAAAATCAAATAGAAACAAAAGAAAAAAGACTTCAATTTAAAATTGAATCAAAAGAATCGTTCCCAGATATTCTAACCGAAAATGCTATGTTTTTTTTAATAGAACTTCATGAAAAATTCAATAAAAAAAGAATAGCACTTCTTGAAAAAAGAAAAGAGCAACAACAAAAATTTGATGAAGGCGAACTACCAAACTTTCCAATAGAAACAAAAAAAATTAGAGAAAGCGAATGGATTGCTGCATCAACACCAGAAGAGTTGCTAGATAGAAGAGTTGAAATTACAGGCCCTGTTGATCGAAAAATGGTAATTAACGCCTTAAATTCTGGAGCTAAAACATTTATGGCTGATTTTGAAGATAGTACTTCTCCAACTTGGAACAATCTAATGAATGGTCAACAAAATTTAAAAGATGCTGTTGCCAAAACAATCTACTTATTTGACAAAAAGAAAAATAAAGAATATAAATTAAAAAATGAAACTACTGTTTTATTAGTAAGACCAAGAGGGATTCATTTAAACGAAAAACATATCTTAATCAATAATGAAGAAATTTCAGGCTCATTAGTAGATTTTGGCTTGTATGTTTTTCATAATCACAAGACTTTAGCAGAAAACAACACAGCCCCTTACTTCTATTTACCAAAATTAGAACATTATTTAGAAGCCAGATGGTGGAATGAGGTATTCAACTTTACAGAAGAATATTTAGGAATTAAAAACGGAACAATTAAAGCGACTGTTCTTATTGAAACCATAACTGCTAGTTTTCAACTGGACGAAATTATTTATGAATTAAGAAACCATATTGTTGGGTTAAACTGTGGTCGTTGGGATTATATTTTTTCTTATATCAAAAAGTTTAGAAATAATGAAAAATTTATTGTACCAAACAGAGATCAAGTTACCATGACAAGTCCTTTTATGAACGCCTATTCCCAATTAGTAATTCAAAGATGTCATAAGAGAAATATTCACGCAATTGGAGGAATGGCTGCACAAATTCCAATTAAAAATGATAATGCAGCGAATGAAATTGCTTTCAATAAAGTAAAAACAGACAAAGAACGCGAAGTTAAAAATGGACATGATGGAACTTGGGTAGCACATCCAGATTTAGTTGAAGTAGCACTAAAAGTTTTTAATGAAAACATGCCGACAAAAAACCAAATTCACGTGAAAAGAAGTGAATTAAACATTACTGAAGCTGATTTATTAGAAGTACCTCAAGGAAGTATTACTGAAGAAGGTGTTCGCAAAAACATCAATATTTCGGTTTTATACATTGCTTCATGGTTAAATGGTCAAGGTGCAGCAGCTTTAAATCATTTAATGGAAGACGCAGCAACAGCAGAAATTTCTCGCTCTCAATTATGGCAATGGCTACGAAATGGCGTAACTCTAGATAATGGGAAAATATTAACTGAGAAATATTATGACAAAATTGCCATGGAAGAATATGAAAAAATTAAAAATCTAGTTGGTGATGAAAATCACGAAAAACAACATTACAAATTAGCCGAACAACTATTAGATATTTTAGTCGTGAATTATAACTTCATAGACTTTTTAACAATTTTAGGTTACAAACATATTTAACACAACTTATTACAACACAAAATGAAAACAATTGAAACAAGAATTCAAGAATTAGTAACAGATTGGTTAACAAACGAAAGATGGAAAGGAATTGAACGTCCTTATACTGCTGAAGAAGTAGTTAAACTTCAAGGTTCTTACAAAATAGAACACAGCATAGCAAAATTGGGAGCTGAAAAACTTTGGAAAAAGCTAAATGCTCAAGATTATGTTGCAGGACTAGGCGCTTTAACAGGAAACCAAGCAATTCAAGAAGTTGAAGCTGGATTAGAAGCTATATATTTAAGTGGTTGGCAAGTAGCTGCTGATGCCAATGTGGCTGGAGAAATGTATCCCGATCAATCTTTGTATCCCGCGAACAGTGTGCCTCTTGTGGTAAAAAGAATTAATAATGCTTTATTACGAGCAGATCAAATTCAAGTGGTAAATCAAGTGTCTGAAAAAGACAGAAAAGACTATTTAGTACCAATTGTTGCCGATGCGGAAGCAGGATTTGGTGGTAATTTAAATGCTTTTGAATTAATGAAATCAATGATTGAAGCAGGTGCTTCTGGAGTTCATTTTGAAGACCAATTAAGTTCTGCAAAAAAATGTGGTCACTTGGGAGGAAAAGTATTAGTCCCAACACAAGAAGCAATTAACAAATTAATTGCTGCACGATTAGCGACAGACGTTATGGGAACTCCAACTTTAATTATTGCTCGTACCGATGCTGATGCAGCAAACTTACTAACAAGTGACATTGACCCTAGAGATGCTAAATTCATTACAGGCGAAAAAACAAGTGAAGGTTTCTTCCATGTAAAATCTGGAATTGAACAAGGAATCGATCGAGGATTAAGCTATGCACCTTATGCTGATTTAATTTGGATGGAAACCAGTAATCCAGACTTAAAATATGCAAAACAATTTGCAGATGCCATTCATGCCAAATATCCAGGAAAAATGTTAGCCTACAATTGTTCGCCTTCATTCAACTGGGCCGCAAAATTAACCATTGCAGAAATGGAAACGTTTAGAGAAGATTTAGCAGCAATGGGATATAAATTCCAATTTATCACTTTAGCAGGCTTCCATGCTTTAAATACAAGTATGTTTGAATTGTCAAAAGCCTATAAAGAGAGAGGAATGGCTGGTTATTCTGAATTACAAGAAAGAGAATTTGCTTTACAAAAAGATGGTTTTAAAGCAGTAAAACACCAAGGATTTGTAGGAACAACCTACTTTGACGCGGTTCAAAATACCGTTACTAACAATAGATCTTCGACTACAGCAATGAAAGATTCTACTGAAGTAGCGCAATTTTAATTTTTAAGCATAGTTTGGTTTAACAAAATGCCTTGGGAAAATTCCCAAGGCATTTTTTATGAGTATATTTTCAAGACATTTTTAATATCAAATAACTATTTTTGGATAGGTTATAAAATAAATATGATTATTGGATTAAAAATGTTTTTAGTCTCTTTAGAATAAGCTCTTCAATAATATAATTAGAAGCGTTAATTATGAAACATTTAGAACTATTAGGATGTGATGAAAAGATACATCGTACGAAAATCATGCTAACTATCAAAAATAACACGAAAGTTAATACTAAAGAAGCAAAAGAAATAGTCGATCTTCTATTTTTAAATAAATCAATTCATTTGATATTGAATTTTGAGATACAAAAGTGTAATGAATTTCTATGGTCTTTAGCAGAATTAGGTGTAAGAATAGGCAATATATCTTGGCATGAAGAAAATAGAAAGTAATAAAAAAGGATTTAAACTAATAGTTTAAATCCTTTTATTGATTATAAATGTTATGCTTTCTTATTTTCAACAACTTCTAAATTCGTGAAAACTGTTTCATTACCTTTCTTTATATGAATACTATATTTAGTAGGAAGTACGTATTGTTTTCCATTTCTAGCTTTTTCAAACACTGCTTTTTTATCTTTTTTCTTCCATTTAGCAATTACATCATCAGAAAGTGTATAGTCATAATTCACTAGGTTCAATCCTTTTTTTGCTGTTATTTTTTTAGAAAAAACAACAATTCCTTTTTCATTCTCTATAATCATTTCTACTTCTTCATTCGAATTAGAATAAAACCAAATTTCTGTTTTAGGCTCGTAAGGTTTTCCCCATTGACTCCAACTATTTCCCCATCGTTCTGATTTTTTTATCGAAGGTACTTCATAAACAAACAAAGATTTATTAAGAATATCTGATGTTAATTTTTGTAATTCATCAATTCCAACTTTATATAAAGAACGACCATGTGTTCCTACGATTAATTCTTTTGCCTTAGGCTGAATAACTAAATCATGAACTGCTACATTTGGCATTTCAGAAGAAAAATCTTCCCACGATTTTCCTTTGTTTAAAGAAACAAACAACCCATTGTCAGTACCTACAAACAATAGATTTTCGTTTTCTGTATCTTCTAAAATTACATTGACTGGACTTTGCGGTAAATTAACGCTTATATCTTGCCAAGTTATTCCATAATCATCAGACACATAAACATACGATTTAAAATCATCATTACGATAACCATTTAAAGTAACATATACCCTTTCTTTTTTAAAGGCAGAAGCTTTTACTCTTGAAACCCATAAATTTTGTGGTAAATTATTTGATGTTTTTTGCCAAGTTGCACCACCATCTTTTGAAACATGTATTAGTCCATCATCAGAACCAACATAGAAGAACCCAAACTGAAACTTACTTTCAGAAAAAGAAGTAATTGTTCCAAAAGCAACATTTCCTTCAACAGCACCTTTCGTCAAGTCTGGTGATATTTTCTCCCACGTTTCTCCTTGATTCATTGATCGGTGTAAAAAATTAGATCCCATATATAAAATATCTTGATTATGAGAAGATAATAAAATAGGTGTTTGCCAATTGAATCTTAATGGTTTTTCGTCTTTTTTTGCTTTTGGAGAGATAAAATCCATTTTATTTTTTGATCTATCAATTCTGTAATAGTTTCCAAATTGATATCCTGTAAAAACGATATCTGGGTTCCTATTATCAATTTGTATTTGCATTCCATCTCCTCCCATTAAACTTTCATAAGGGTATTTTCCGTCCTGATGCCAAGAAGTTGAAGGATAGTAATTATTATTTCCTACCCAAACACCATTATCCTGCAAGCCACCATAAACATTATAAGAATTATTATAATCTATATTAACAGCATAAAACTGTCCCACTGCATTATTATTACATTTTATCCAATGTTCACCATTATCATAACTAATATTAATTCCTCCATCATTACCATTAATAATATGATTTGGATTTTTTGGATTAACCCAAGTTACATGATGATCTGCATGAACATTATCTTTATTTATACTAACAATCGTTTTTCCTCCATCTTCTGAAAAAAGCAAAGGAACTCCTCCCATGTAAATTCTATTTTCATTACTAGGATCAACTGAAATAATACCAAAGTAATACCCATAACTATAATACATATCATCTATAAAATCATCATGCGTTCTTTTCCATGACTTTCCTCCATCAATAGATTTATAAATTTCACAACCTATAACTTCTGTCTCAAAAAGCGCTTTATTAGCATCTTGTAATACTTTTTTTACTTCAGATGGTTGCATTTCACCTTTTTCAACCCAATTTTTAATTGTTTGAGCTCTATATTTTTCTCTTAATCCATGCTTTTTTAAGTATGCATTAATCTCTTTATTTGATTTTTGAATAAAAACTTCACCAGGAGCACTAAACATTTCTGGCATTGGCAATTTTGATTTATCAGATATCGTCGATTGTGGTCTGTTATTTTGATTATCTAAAACTGCATAAATAACATTTTCATTAAAAGCAGCAAGCCCTATTCTACCAACACCCACGTTATTTGGAAAACCACTTTCCTTAGTTGAAATTAATTTCCAAGTGCTTCCAGCATCCTCACTTTTATAAATTCCAGAACTTTCTCCATTCCCTTTAAAATTCCATGCTTTACGCTCTCTTTCCCAAGCTGCTGCATACATTATATTAGAATTATTTGGAGCTACTGAAAGGTCAATTATTCCAGTATCTTTATTAATAAATAATGCTTTTTTCCAAGTTTTTCCACCATCAATGGTTTTAAAAACACCTCTTTCATCATTTGAAGTATATAAATGACCTAGAGCAGCAACTACAATTTCATTATTATTTTTTGGATTAACCCAAATTCTACTAATATGATGACTATCTTGCAAACCAATATTCGTCCATGTTTTCCCTTTATCAGTTGATTTTAAGACTCCTATCCCTGCATAAGACGAACGAGATGAATTTACTTCACCAGTTCCAACCCAAATTGTTCCAGTTTTCCAATCTACCGTTACTGATCCACAATTTTGCGTTAATGCTTCATCCATAACAGGTTCAAAACTCATCCCATTATTTTTAGTATACCATAGTCCACCCGAAGCATACGCTGCATAAAACTCAGTAGGATTTTCCGGATTCACAGCTAAGTCAACTATTCTACCGCTCATTATAGTAGGACCAATACTTTTGAGTTCTACATCAGAAAACATATCGGTTTGCGCCCAAATAAAACTTTGGAAAACAAGAAACAAGAGTACTATTTTATTCTTCATTGATTATTTTTTTGCTGAAAAATACTCAATATAAAAAGCGTTACAAAATTTTTATTTTCATTTTAACATCTTTCTTTTTTTATCTTTTTAATTTTGAAAGTTTATTACCTGCATTTACAATGAAAATTAAAAAGACAACAAACAGCTTAGTATCTTACATAAAATTGTTTATTGATAATGATATTTTTGAAAAAGACATTTTAAATGCCGCATCTCTATTCTCTAATATCCTATTAAATAAAAATAATTTTTTAGTAAAAGAAAACGATATTTGCAACTATTTTTGTTTTATAGAAAATGGTATTTTACAACATTCTATTACCGTTTTAGACGAGGAAAAAACAAGTTATTTGGCTTTAAAAAATTCAGTTACTACTTCATTAAGTAGTTTCTTAAATAAAGTTCCTTCTCGAAAAAGCATTAAAGCAATTTCAGATTGTAACTTATGGGTTATAGATTTTGAAACTTTTAGCGATTTAGTAAAAAATAACAAAGGGTTTAACCAGTTTTATTCCAAATTAATTGAAAAACAAATTTGTTTGATTGACGATTACCGAATTGATTTATTAACTTTAACTCCCGAAGAGCGTTATAAAAAGCTATTAGTAAACGAAACAAAACTATTACAAGAAGTTCCTTTACACTATTTAGCTTCTTTTTTAGGGATTTCAACTCGTCATATGAGTAGAATTCGAAAAAACATAAAATAGCGCCATTTGGCTATAACACTTAATATAAATAGTTTTTAATTTTGAAGAATAATAAAACCAAATTAGCATGAAATACCATCAAATAGATCGAGATTTATTCATAAAGAATCGTAAAAAATTTGTTTCACAAATGAAACCTAATAGTGTTGCAATATTTAATTCTAATGATATTTATCCAGTAAGTGCAGATAGTACACTTCCTTTTGCCCAACACAGAGATATCTTCTACCTTAGCGGTGTTGATCAAGAAGAAAGTGTTTTACTTCTTTTCCCAGATGCTCCATACGAAAATTTAAAAGAAATTTTATTCTTAAAAGAAACAAATGAGCACATTGCAGTTTGGGAAGGTGAAAAATTAACAAAAGAACGCGCTTTTGAAGTTAGTGGAATTAAAACCGTAATTTGGTTACAAGATTTCCATAAAACATTAAAAGAAATTATGGCTTATGCTGAAACTATGTATATTAATACAAATGAGCATTATCGTGCAACTATTGAGACTGAAACTCGTGAAGCTCGTTTTGTAAAATGGTGGAAAGAAAATTATCCGGGTCATAGGGTTGAAAAATCAAATCCTATTCTACAACGTATTCGTTCTATAAAAGAAAGCGAAGAATTAGATTTAATTCAAAAAGCATGTGATCTTACAGAAAAAGGGTTTAGAAGAATCTTGAATTTTGTAAAACCAAATGTAATGGAATATGAAATTGAAGCCGAATTTGCACATGAATTTTTAAGAAACCGTTCTAAAGGTTTTGCTTACACTCCAATTATTGCTTCAGGAAACAATGCTAATGTTTTACATTATATTGAAAATAATCAGCAATGTCATGATGGTGATTTGTTATTACTTGATGTAGGAGCAGAATATGCTAATTATTCTAGTGATATGACAAGAACGATTCCTGTTTCTGGAAAGTTTAATGACCGACAAAAAACTGTTTATAATGCTGTTTTAAAAGTAAAAAATGAAGCTACAAAAATGCTTGTTCCTGGTACATTATGGAAACAATATCATATTGAAGTTGGAAAACTAATGACTTCCGAATTATTAAGTTTAGGCTTATTAGACAAAGCTGATGTGCAAAACGAGAATCCAGATTGGCCAGCTTATAAAAAATATTTCATGCATGGAACTTCTCACCACATGGGATTAGATACACACGATTATGGTTTATTATATGAACCAATGCAAGCTAATATGGTTTTCACCGTAGAACCTGGTATTTATATTCCGAAAGAAGGTTTTGGTATCCGTTTAGAAGATGATGTTGTAATTCAATCTTCTGGCGAACCTTTTAATCTAATGCGCAATATTCCTATTGAAGTAGATGAAATTGAATCAATAATGAATAGTTAAAAGCAATCGATTTCTAATGATTAATTTAAAAATAGCGACTTATAATTGTGAGTCGCTATTTTGTTATAACCTCTTGTGAAACTAAATTTATTTCTATTCTTAATTTTCTAATTATTTAAATATTTTCTTATATTTGAGATATAGAAACGTTCTTACATTTAGAAAYRAAARRRRMYWWYTTWRGSYWAAAAAATGTCAAAAAAGACGAGAAAGTGCTATTTTTAGATACTTTTAATCTGGCATTAAGTATCAATATCATTAGTACTTAGCAAGTTTTGACTACTATCCTTTTGACACATCGATTCCTAGAAAATTACTAAATTTACTCATAGAAAAAGATTTTAATGTTAGCAACCAAACTATTGAATCTTCTATCGAAGCCTTAATAATAGTCCTTTAAGACTGAATAACTATTTGATGCTGATTCAATAAAACCGACAAAGTCCTGATCTGGGGATAAGCCTTAAAACTTTGCGGCGCGAATGGTTTACTTTGTCAGTTTTGGTTGTTATTAAATTTACGAATTTTTCAAAGAACAAATCTAAAGGCTGGCGCGAGCGTCTCTAAATAATCGGCATCGCTACCGCGAGCTTCTAGCTCGTGGACACAAAGAATAAAACAACAAAAGCAACTCTTTTAAAAGTTGCTTTTGTTGTTTTAAAAARCACTATATTTACAACACGTTCTTACAAATAATTTTGAGTTGCACATGACTACCTTTCTTTCGGAATGACCTTGCCAGGCCGCACCAGCACTRGGAATGACTACCGTTACGGCTTCCAAGGACAGGAAAAAGATGACGAGTTAAAAGGACCAGGAAATTCTTTGAATTATACTTTTAGAATGCATGACCCACGAGTGGGTAGGTTTTTTGCTGTGGATCCTTTGGCAGCTAAATATCCTCATAATAGTCCGTATGCTTTTAGTGAGAATAGAGTAATTGATGGAGTGGAATTAGAAGGATTGGAAGTAAAACTATTAAATGGCACTTCAGGACCTTACAGTACAGATAATAAAGATGTCGATACTTCTGAAGGTCTGTATACTAAACTCCATATTCATGATGTTACAATTACTTTAGGATATGATGAAAAAACAACAAAAGTGAGGATTCAAGATGAATTAGTTAAAGGTAATCAATATGGAATCTCTATACCTAATGGAACTTCAGAAGTGGTTTACAATAATACCGAAACACAAGAAGTATTTGGACCAAAATCAGGTACTAATGAAACACTAGAATCTTTTAATGTTACTTTGAAGATTCCTTTTATAGATTCTAGATTTACTGAAAACATTATCAGGTATAATGTTTTTACAGCAAAAGTTTCTTCATTGAGTGATATTGAGAATGCAAAATTTAAATTAGTAGATAATAGTCCTTATTTTATGAAAGTTGCTCGTGCCTTTTTTGGAGGTATTAACTTTGGTTTAAATACTGGATTGCTAGCAAACATGTCTTCTTTGAACTTTAGACCAAATCCAAAATCTTTTAATGATTTTGCAAATAATCCATGGTCTCTATACGGTCGAAGTGCATCCGACATACAAAAAGTATTAGGAAATAATTGGATTTTAGGAAAATACGGCAAGAGTGGTCAAGGATGGAAAGTCACCAATAAGAATCATCCTAATCAACAGATTTATTTTAATAGCAATGGTAGACATGGAGGAAGATATTGGGGTATAAAAGGTTTTAAAAATGGTGGTGGAGAAACCAAGATAACTAATAAAGATTACATTCATAGCTCAGACGACAAAGCAACTGTAATACAAACAATTTTTGAATAATGATTTATACGGAATTTAAAGATTTTTTAGAAATATGCTCTAGTTCTATTTTAGAAAGAGATAATGAATACATAGAATGGTGTATTTTTGAGAGACTAGAACTAGGTGCTTATTCATTTATATCTGATGAATTTATGGATAACCTATTAAATGAAAAGTATATTGATGAAAAAATATATTTTTTAGTTATAAAATTAGGGAAAAAGAGTATAAAGTTACTCAATTCAGATTTTGAAAGAAATGGAGAGTACATTAGAAATAATTCGGATTGGAAAAAAGTTTTTAAACTTTCTGATAAAATTTTAAAATTAATTGAGGAAAAAGAAAAGTTAAACTCCAGCTTCCCCTAGTATTCTATGATAAAAACAAGTAAAAAATGAATTATTTTTGTTAATAAAATTAAGTGGCAAACTTCATAGTATCTACATATGGAGTTTGTCTTTTAACAACGGCAAATACCCTTGCAATAAGTTTGTTTCTAATAATATTACCCCGATCGCGCAGATATGCACAAACGTTAGCGCAGAATTGCATTCTGTGCCCACAAAATATATAAAAAACACAAAGCCACATCATTGTGGCTTTTGTTGTTTTTTAGTGTAGGTGTAAGTTCTTAAGAAAACTGTTTTTGAATATCTTTTTGAAAGACAAAAGCTTTAAGCATGGTTTTAATACTATTTATTTCTTCTTGATTTAAATATTGTATTTTATGAAAAAGCTGTAAAAGTTTATTCCCACTCCCAGCGAATCTTTCACTCGACAGAGTTATAAACCTAAATAATAAACGTTTTACTAAAGGCTTATAAATATAAAAACAGAATACCATTTTAGTTTGATGTTCTGTTTTTGGTTTTAATATTGTAGATTTTATTTTTTTTCCTAGCTTACCAGAAAAATTCTAAGTAAAACGCACGCGCTCTACGATGGTCTGCTCCACCAAACCACTAGTTAGGTTTTCTGACCTCGTAGCACAATATAAAAAGCAAAAGCCACATTAATGTGGCTTTTGCTTTTCTATTGATTTTAAGAAAATCTTATTTTTCAACAGCAAATCGTCTAGTAACTTCAGTCCAATTAACAACATTAAAAAAAGCTTCAACATAGTCTGGCCTTCTGTTTTGATAATTAAGATAGTAAGCATGTTCCCACACATCAAGTCCTAAAATAGGAGTTCCTTCACACCCTATTCCTGTCATTAAGGGATTGTCTTGATTTGCAGAACTACACACTTCTAACTTTCCTCCTTTATGAACACACAACCAAGCCCATCCAGATCCAAAACGAGTTGCAGCCGCTTTTGAAAATTCAGCTTTAAAAGCATCAAAAGACCCAAAAGATTCGTCAATTGCAGCAGCTAATTCTCCAGAAGGTTTTCCTCCTCCATCAGGAGACATTACAGTCCAGAATAAATTATGATTATAAAAACCACCACCATTATTTCTAACAGCTCCGTTGTTTAAATCTAAATTTAAAAGAATGTTCTCAATTGTTTTTCCTTCTAAATCTGTTCCTGCAATTGCATTATTCAGATTTGTTGTGTAAGCATTATGATGTTTTGTATGGTGTATTTCCATTGTTCTTGCATCAATATGTGGTTCCAATGCATCGTATGCATATGGTAATTTTGGTAATTCAAATGCCATGATATTATTTTTATGATTAGTATTAGTGATTCCAAATTTATAAATTTAACTTTGGAATAAAAAATAGATTGTTCTTATAGAACCATAATTAAGACAAATATAACATTTGAAAAAAGCGGCTTTTACCCTATATGATGCTTCTGCTGGGTCTGGAAAAACATATACATTGACTAAAGAATATTTAAAAATATTATTTTTAGCCAATTCGGACGATGCTTATAAAAGGATTTTGGCAATTACTTTTACAAATAAAGCAGTGGAAGAAATGAAATCGCGTATTGTGGATAGTTTATATGAGTTCTCTAAAATTGATACATCAGAAAAAGCATTAGGCATATTAAAAGATATTAGTTTAGAAACAGGTTTAACCATTGGTACACTAAAAGATAAATCAAAAGCAATTATCAAAAATATAATTCATAATTATGCAGCTTTCGGCATCTCTACAATTGATAAATTCACTCACAAAGTAATTCGTTCTTTTGCTCAGGATTTAAATTTACCTCCAAATTTTGAAGTCACTTTAGATACGGATTCAATTCTTCAAGAAGCTGTAGATGTTGTTATTTCAAAAGTAGGAGAAGATGAATATTTAACCCAATTATTAATTGATTTTACAAGAGATAAAACAGATGAAGATAAAAATTGGGATATTTCAAAAGAGTTGATAGAAATATCTAAACTTCTTATTAATGAAAATGATGCGAATGAAATTAACGAATTTCAAGAAAAATCTTTTGAAGACTTCTCAAACATTAAAAAAATATTAAAAAATAAAATAGCTTTTTTTAATCAAGAGAATAATAATATTTCATTAAAATGTGAGAAAATTTTACATGAAAATGGAGTAGATTTGAACTCTTTTTCAAGAAAAACATTTCCTAATCATATTGAAAAAATAGGTCAGAATACACTTCCTATAAAAGATAATTACAAATATCAGTATTTTGATGACATTGCGATAAACAAAACTGCAAAAGATAGAGACCTTATTGAAAGTCTATCGGGAGAATTATTAGTATTATTGAAACAAGCTTATTATAATATTTCTAAAATAGCATTTTACGAAGCTTTTTTACAAAATATTAACCCACTTTCACTTTTAAATACCATTAATTTAGAGTTCAAGAAAATTCAAAAAGAGCAAAATATTTTATCAATATCAGATTTTAATAAAATTATTTTCAATGAAATTCAAAATCAACCAGCTCCTTTTATCTATGAACGATTAGGGGAAAAATATCGTCATTTTTTTATAGATGAATTTCAAGATACTTCCATAATGCAGTGGCAAAATCTTATTCCTCTTATCGATAATGCATTGTCAAGTGAAGATAATGGAATTAGAGGAAGTTTAATGCTTGTTGGTGATCCAAAACAGTCGATATATAGATGGAGAGGAGGAAAAGCAGAACAATTCATCGCTTTAAGCAAACCAGAAATTAATCCTTTTTCAAATAAAGAAAAAGAAACAATACGATTAGACACAAATTATAGAAGTTTTGAGCAAGTAATTCAATTTAATAACACATTTTTCTCCTTTTTGTCAAGCAAATTTGAAAATGAAGATTACAAAGAGCTTTATTTAGAAAATAGTTACCAGAAAGCAAATGATAAAAAAGGTGGTTATGTTAATATATCCTTTATTGATGCTTCTGAAGAAGATTCAATTTCTGAAATTGATGATAAAGAATACTCGTTAAAGGTAATATTATACTTAGAAACAACATTAAAAACCATTCAAAAAGTGTTAGAAGATGGTTTTTCTTATAGAGATATTGTTCTGTTAACGAGACGAAAGTTAGATGGTGTATATTTAGCTAATTTCCTTACAGAGAAAAATATTCCTATCTTATCATCAGAGACATTACTAATACAAAATGCAACTGAAGTAAAATTAATTATTGATGTATTACGCTATTTAAAAAACAATAAAGATCAGGAAGCAAAAGCTAGAATGTTGTATTTTATAGGAAAATACAATCAAAATAAAATTGAAATACACGATTTTATAATTCAAGCAAAAGACCTGTCAGAACTAGAATTAGAATATTATTTAAATAATGTTCAAATACAAATATCATTTAAAGATTGTAGAAAAAAATCATTATATGAAGCAGTAGAAATAATTGTTTCAACATTTATAAAAGAAAAAACAAACACATCTTATGTTCAATATTTTCTAGATTTAGTTTTAGAAAGAGATAATAAAACACAATCTGGAATTGCTGATTTTCTAGATTATTGGGATAAAACAGGCTATAAAAAAAGTATTCCATCACCAGAAGGAAATAATGCTGTTAGGATTATGACAATTCACAAATCAAAAGGCTTAGAATTTCCAATTGTAATTTATCCATTTGCCGAAGAAAATTTTTCTGCAAATAATAGAAATAAACTTTGGATAGATTTTGRTGATGATGAAAAAATCGACTTTCCAAAAGCATTAGTTAATCAAAAGAAAGATGTTACTAACTATGGAGAGAATGCTAAAAATATTTATGAAGAAAAAAGTCAAGAAGAAATACTAGACATTATAAATGTTTTGTATGTTGCGCTAACTAGAGCGGAAGAACAATTATATATTATATCAAATCATTTAATTACAAAAGCAGGATTGCCAAATAATCTCTCTTCTTATTTTATAGAATTCCTACAGATTAATGGTAAGTATGAAGAAGGAAAGCTAGAATACGAATTTGGAGAATCGAATAGAAAATCAAAAGAAAATTATTTTAAAGAAAATCAAAAATCAATAGAACTTGTTTCGGAAAGATTGCAAACTAAAAAAATTAAAATTGCTCAACGAGAATCTTTAATGTGGAATACGGAGCAACAAAAAGCAATTGAATTTGGAAATCTTTTACATGAAATTTTAGCATTTATAAAAACAAAAGAAGATGTTGAATCGGCAATAGATGTTGCTTTAGAAAATGGATTAATTACTATTTCTCAAAAAGATTATATAAAAGAAGTTATAGAAGAAATTGTAACACGTGATGAATTAGTTGATTTTTTTGATGGAGAAGGAATTGTTTACAATGAACAAACTATAATTAAAAAAGGATTTGGAAACACAAAACCAGATAAAGTTGTAATTAAACAACAAAATGCTTTTTTATTAGATTATAAAACAGGAGAAACTATAGATAAATATAAAATTCAACTTAATGATTATGCTCATGTAATTGAAGAAATGGGTTTTAAAATTGTAAAAAAAGCATTAGTTTACATTGGAGAAAAAATAGAAATAGTATTTTTGTAAGCAAAATAATAAAACAATATAAATAATTATAATGTACGGTAAAATTAAACAACACTTACAAGATGAATTAAACACTATTCAAGAGAATGGATTGTTTAAGAAAGAACGAATTATAACGTCTCCACAAGGAGCAGAAATAAAAATTTCTACAGGAGAAACTGTTCTGAATTTTTGTGCTAATAATTATTTAGGGTTATCCTCACATCCTGAAGTTGTACAAGCTGCAAAAGACGCTTTAGATTCGCATGGTTTTGGAATGTCGTCAGTACGTTTTATTTGTGGAACACAAGATATTCATAAAGAATTAGAACAAAAAATAGCTGATTTTTACGGAACAGAAGATACTATTCTTTATGCAGCAGCTTTTGATGCAAATGGAGGTGTATTTGAGCCATTACTTGGAGATCAAGATTGTATTATTTCAGATAGTTTAAATCATGCATCCATCATTGATGGAGTTCGCTTGTGTAAAGCAGCACGTTATCGATATGAAAATAATAACATGCAAGATTTAGAAGCACAACTAATAAAAGCTACAGAAGCAGGACATCGTTTTAAATTAATTGTTACTGACGGAGTGTTTTCAATGGATGGATTAGTAGCTCCACTAGATAAAATATGTGATTTAGCAGATAAATATGATGCAATGGTAATGGTAGATGAATGTCATGCCGCAGGATTTATTGGTGCAACAGGAAAAGGAACTCTTGAAGCGAAAGGTGTTATGGGAAGAGTTGATATCATCACAGGGACGCTCGGTAAAGCATTAGGAGGTGCAATGGGTGGTTATACTACAGCGAAAAAAGAGATTATCGAAATATTAAGACAACGTTCACGACCTTATTTGTTTTCAAATTCATTAGCGCCATCAATCGTAGGTGCTTCATTAAAAGTTTTTGAATTATTAGATAAGGATACTTCATTACGTGATAAATTAGAGTGGAATACAAACTATTTTAAAGACGGAATGAAAAAAGCAGGTTTCGATATTATAGATGGAGACTCTGCAATTGTACCTGTTATGCTTTATGATGCTAAATTGTCACAAACAATGGCTGAAGAATTGCTAAAAAAGGGAATTTATGTAATTGGCTTTTTCTTCCCAGTAGTACCAAAAGAAAAAGCAAGAATTAGAGTCCAGTTGTCTGCTGCTCATAGTAAAGAACATCTTGATATTGCTATAAAAGCTTTTACAGAAGTTGGGAAATCATTGAAAATTATTAATTAGAATAAAAATAGGCTCTACTTTTTTTAACAAAACTTTTTGTATTTAAAAAAAAATAGTATTTTTGTTCCAATTATAACGCATTGTAATTTAAAAAATAAAGTATGAAACATCTAAACAAATTATTTGCTGCTGGTTTATTGTTTGCTGGTTTAACATCGCAAGCACAAAACGGTGACAATCCATGGGCAGTGTCCTTTGGAGCAAATGCGGTAGATACCAAGGTAAGTGCCGACGGTAATTCTAGCCCACAATTTATCCAATTACTTAACGCTAGAGACAATTGGAACATTTTACCATCAGTATCTTATTTAAACGTATCTAGATATGTAGGAGATGGTTTTTCTGTTGGTTTAACAGGATCTGTTAACAAAATCGACAAATGGTTAGAAAGAGTTCCTGGAACTGATAATACTGACGCTATATTAAATCCTGGAGATTTATCTTATTATGCAGTTGATGCGGTTATAAAGTATAGCTTTCAAGATTTAATCAAATCTACTTGGTTAGATCCTTCTATTAATGTAGGTGGTGGTTATAATTTCTTTGGAGATGCTTCTGCTGGTACAGTAAATGGAGGTTTAGGATTAACATTTTGGGTTACAGAAGGAATAGGTATTCAATTACAGTCTACTTATAAGCACTCATTTGATGAAAATAGAGTTGCTGATGCTGATGTTCCAACTCATATCCAACACTTTGCTGGTCTTACTTTCAGATTTGGAGGAAAAGATACAGATGGTGACGGAGTTTATGACAAAGATGATGCTTGTATTAATGAGCCAGGTCTTAAAGAATTTAACGGATGTCCTGATACAGATAAAGATGGTATCGCTGATAAAGATGATGCATGTCCTGAAGTAGCTGGTACTCCTGAGCACAATGGATGTCCTGATACTGACGGTGATGGAATCATTGATAATGAAGATGCATGTCCTGAAGTAGCTGGTACTAAAATCATGAATGGTTGTCCAGATGCTGACGGTGACGGTGTAGCTGATAAAGATGACAAATGTCCTACAGTTAAAGGAGCTAAAGATAACGGTGGTTGTCCATGGCCTGATACTGACGGAGATGGTGTATTAGACAAAGATGACAAATGTCCTACAGTAGTTGGTACAGTTGCAAATAACGGTTGTCCTGAGGTTTCTGATGAAGCTATCAAGAAATTAAATGATTATGCAAAAACAATTTTATTTAATTCAGGAAAATCATCTTTCCAACAACAAACTTACCCAGTTTTACAAGCAATTACTGCTATCTTAAAAGAGTATCCTTCTTCTAAATTTAGTATTGAAGGTCATACAGATAGCCAAGGTTCAGATTCTTTAAATCAAAAATTATCTGAAGATAGAGCTGGTGCAGTTAAAACTTATTTAATTGAAAACGGTATCGATGCTTCTAGATTAACTTCTGCAGGTTACGGAGAAACTATGCCAATTGATTCAAACAAAACTGCAAAAGGTAGAGCTAACAATAGAAGAGTTGAAGTGAAATTAAAAAAATAATTTTCCTTAACTTATAATATTATTAAAACGCTTCGATTTATCGGAGCGTTTTTTTTATTTTTATGCAATGGAAAATGAATCTTTTTTAGACAAACTCTCAAAAGAAATTATCAAAAAGTATAATGATAATTTACAAAGCGTAATTATTGTATTACCAAACAAAAGAGCTAAAGTTTTTCTATTAGATAGCTTAAATAAATATACATCAAAGACTATTTTTGCGCCTCAAATAACGAGTATTGAAGATTTAATTCAAGACATATCAGACATTAGGACTATAGACTCTATTGCGTTGCTTTTTGAGTTTTATGAGGTTTATTACGAAATTACTAAAAAAGAGAACTTGCAATCTTTTGATGTTTTTTCAAATTGGGCAAAAACACTACTTCAAGATTTTAATGAAATTGACAGATACCTTTTAGATCCTAATTATGTTTTCTCTTATTTAAAAGACATTGAAGCATTAAAAAGATGGGATTTAGAAGCATCTGATACAACATCATTAATTGACAATCATTTAGAGTTTTGGAGAAAAATACCAGAATATTATAATTCACTATATAAATCTTTAAAAAACAAAAAGATTGGATATCAAGGATTGATATATAGAGAAGCTGTAGAAAATTTAATACCATACTCGAATAGTTTAGAAGATAAAAGGCTTGTTTTTGCTGGATTTAATGCTTTAAATCAAGCAGAAGAAAAAATAATTCTACATCTTCTATCTAGTGATCAAGCTAAAATATATTGGGATATAGATAGTTTTTTCATTAGTAATCCTTATCATGATGCGGGTTTATTTATAAGAAGATTTAAAAAACAATGGAAGAATTATTCTACCCAACCTTTTGAGTGGATTTCTGAGGATTTTCAGCAAGAGAAAAATATTAATATAATTGGAACACCTAAAACTATTGGACAAGCAAAAATTGCAGGTAAAATTATTGAAGATCTAGAAGCCAATCAGAAAGATGGAAGCAAAACAGCAATTGTATTAGGGGATGAAAATTTATTGATCCCTGTTCTATATGCTTTGCCAAATTCTGTAGAAGCATTAAATATTACAATGGGTTATTCTGGAAAAAATAATCCTGCGCAATTATTAGTAAATAAGCTTTTCAAATTACATTCAAACGCCATAAAGAGAAAATCTTCAAATTATACTTTTTATTATAAAGAAGTTTTAGATATTTTAAATCATCCTCTAGTAGAGCCCTATTTAGGAGTGAATGAAGTTATTCAAACCATTCATAATAACAATTTTACTTTTTTCTCTTTTGACACCTTATTTCGATTAAAACAGGAGAAATATCCTGATGTAGAAAATGAATATTTTGATTTATTATTTTCAAAGTGGGATGTGAGTACTATTGAAATTCTCAATAGAATTGGATCTATATTGCTTAAAATAAAAACTTTTTTAAATAATGATAGTGAAGAAGAAAAGGTAGTAAAAGCATTTGTCTATGCTACTTATAAAGTGATTAATAAACTAATAAATTATTGCGAAACATACCAAAGGATTGACACTATAGATTCACTTTATGAAATGTATAAGCAAGTTATAGATCTTGCAGAAGTTTCTTTTGAAGGAGAGCCACTTACAGGTTTACAAATTATGGGTGTTTTAGAAAGTAGAGTATTAGATTTTGATAATGTAATTATTACTTCTGTTAATGAAGGAAAATTTCCATCAGGTAAATCACAAAACTCCTTTATTCCTTATGATGTTAAGAAGGAATTAGGATTGCCTACATACAAAGAAAAGGATGCTATTTATAGCTATCATTTCTATCATTTATTACATAGAGCTCAAAATATTTATTTATTGTATAACACAGACAATGAAGGAATTGATGCAGGTGAAAAAAGTAGATTTATTACACAATTAGAGATTGAAAAGCAGCCTAAGCATAATATTACGCATAAAATATATAATGCCGTTTTACCGGAAAAAGCATATAGCATCATGAGAATTCCAAAATCTGATAAAATGATGGAAAGACTCGCTGAAATTGCAACAGTTAAAGGATTCTCACCATCATCATTAACTACATACATTAGAAATCCTATTCAGTTTTATTTTCAAAGAGTGCTTAGAATAAATGAAATGGATGAAGTTGAGGAAAACATTGCAATTAATACATTAGGAACAATTATTCATGAAACTTTAGAGGTTCTATACAAGTCTTATATTGATAAATTTTTAACTGTTCAAGATATTGATGAAATGATCTCAAAAATTGATAATACAACATTAGATCAATTTAAAATTGTTTACAAAGAAGGAGAAATTAAAAAAGGGAAAAATTTATTAGCTTTTGAAGTTGCAAAAAGGAATATTTTCAATTTTCTCCAACTTGAGAAGAAATTAATAGAAGAAGGTGATACAGTTAAAATTCTTTCTCTTGAAGAACGATTAGAAGTAGTTATCCAAGATGGAAAACTATCATATCCTGTTAAAATTTCAGGAAATGTAGATAGAATTGAAATAAGAAATAATACTATTAGAATTATTGACTACAAAACAGGCAAGGTAGAAGCCAACACGCTGAAAATAAACGAATTTAATGGTTTAACAAATGATATTAAAAATGAAAAGATAATTCAATTATTGTGTTATGCTTTAATGTTCAGAGAAAAACACGAATATAAAGATTATCCCGTTGAAGCTGGAATTATTTCATTTAAGAACATGAAAGCAGGGTTTATGTCTTTTGGATTAGGAAAAGGACGTGGAGTTGTTTCTCAAACATTAATTACCGATGAGATTTTGGAAGCATTTAAATCTGAAATGATAGTATTAATTAATGAGATTTTGAATGCTAATGTAGATTTCAAAGAAATATTGTAATTTACTAATCTTATTTATCCTTCATATCTTATCTAAGGATAAATTTATATAAGAGAACTCTAAAACAATTAATTAAATGGAAAAATTACAAGAAACTTTTCAGGTTATAATTTTAAAACTAGAGGCTAATTTACCGTCGGTTTTATTTGCTTCTATCTTTTTAATTGCTGGTTTTTTTGTTGCAAATAAGATAAAATCAATTATTAAAAGAAAAATATTGCCTACTTCAGAAAATGCTTTAACAACAATTTTTGTTTCACAATTTGTTAGCATTTCAATAAAAATATTATGTATAATTATTTTTCTTAGGATTTTAGGTTTTAGCGATTTAACATCAAATATTTTAGCTGGAGCTGGAATATTAACTTTTATTGTAGGTTTTGCTTTTAAAGATATTGGAGAAAATTTTCTTGCAGGAATCTTATTAGCTTTTAAAAGTCCATTCAAAATTAATGATCTCATAGAAACTGAAAATATTATAGGATATGTTGTTGATTTAACTATTAGGGAAACCAGAATAAAAACTTTAGATGGCAAAGATGTTTTTATTCCTAATGGTCAGATAATCAAGAATCCTCTTTTTAATTATACAATCGATGGATTTTTACGATATGAATTTATAATTGGTTTAGATTATGAAAGCAATATAAAAAAAGCAATCAATTTAATTTTAGAAACTGTTAAAAAAATTGAAGGAGTTATTAATGAAAGTAAACAACCAATAGTAGTTATAGATGAATTTGCAGCAAGTACGATTAACTTAAAAGTAATGTTTTGGATCGATACGTTTAAATCAACTTCAAAAACATATCATTCAGGAATAAAAACTGAAGTAATGCAGCAAGTATTACAGGAATTAATGAAAGGCGGATTTAGTTTACCCTCAGATATTGTTGAAATTAAACAGTATAAAGGATAATTATCTTATAATCATACCCTTTTTAAGAAATTTATAAGTACATTTTCTAACTCATCTTTATTCTCAAAATGACTCATGTGTCCATCATCAAAAGTGACTAATTCTACATTTGTATTTTCAATTTGCGTTTTATTGTCTTCATAATTTAAAACAGGATCTTTCTTTCCCAAAATAAGGGTTTTAGGAAACAATGTTGTGTGTAAAAGTATTTCCCTATCTTTTCTTGCTTTCATTCCTTCTTGAGCAGCTATAATGCCTTGTAGAGAAGTTTTTAAGGCTTCTTTTTTAGCCCATTCAATTTCTGAAGTTAATTTCATTCTGTTTTCATCACTAAATAAATTAGCGATAGACATGCTTATAGCAGCTTTGTAATTTTGTTTTACTGCCAAAATAGCCCTTTCACGATTTGATTTTCGTTCTTTACTATCTTCCTTAGATGTAGAATTGATTAAAACTAAACCTTTTACCATTTCAGGGTATAATTCTGCAAAAGCTAAAGCAACATAACCACCCATAGAATGTCCAGCTAAAACTACTTTTCTTAATTTTAGTTCATGTACTACATGGTGTACTGCATCTGCCATATCTTCCATAGTATGTACATAACTCAAAGAATCGGTTTTACCATGACCTAATAAATCGATACAAATTGCTCTATTTTTTTTAGATAATTCTGGAACTAAAGCATTCCACATATTACTATTTTCTAAAAAACCATGTAATAGAATAATAGCTGTTCCTTTTCCTTGATCTGAAAAAGAAAGGGTAATGTTTTTATAATAGGTTTGGTAATTCACAATTTTTACTTAAAAGCATTTTTGCAAAAATAGAGCTTAAAAAAATAATGGCAAGGTTGAGTTGTTAAAAAACATTTTAAAGATTATCTGTAAAACTTTACAACTACACTATAAAAAAACAAAAGCATCCTTTTTATAGAATGCATTTTATTGTTTTTATTCTTTATGTCCACAAGCTAGGAGTTTGCGGTAGCGTTACCGATTATTTAAAACTCTTCGGTGAGCCTGTGGGTTTAGATTCCTAATTCAGGGCTTGGATTAATATACCAATCATAAACTAAACCATTAACAAACATTATATTTGTATATTTAAGAGAGATTTTTTTTTAAAACTTTTTAAATTTTTCATTAAAATTAGATTCCCAATCGATTTTTTGTGTTTTTTTAAAATAAAATGTATTTGTTCGTATATCAAAATTAAAATTTTCAACAATATTTTCACAAGAAATATCTTTATAAAAGTCAATCGTTTCTTCAAACAATTCTTTTAATCGAATTGCCGTTAGAGGCTGCTCAAGTTTGTAACATTCCCACTCTGTAATAAATTTAGTCTCTTTTTCTTTTTTTAAAATATCTTTTATGTCTCTTTGATAAAACTTATTCTCTTTTATTAATTTAGAAAAAAGTAAAGTATCTACATCTCCTCGAATAGTTACATTAATAAATTCAAGTATATTAATTTTTAATGCAACTCTCCAATATTTTTCATGTTTAAGAATTTCCAATTCTTCATTTATAGTAATTTCAGGAATAAATTCATTTAAAGTATAGTATAGAATTAAATCATCAAAAAAAGGAATCTTATCCTTACTTGATGATAGAGGCTTAAGTGAAAATTTATTAATTGTTCCTAAATTTATTTTCATTTTTTTTATGTTTAATCTCATCACTTCAAAAATTGAAGTACTAGCAGACCATTGAAAAGATGCAATTTTGTTAATTGGTATAATTGTTTTAAACTAATCTTTAATTTAAAATCCTTTAATTTAATCTGTCATCATCAACTTTTAAATAAGTTATAAGACAACAAAAGCCACAATAATGTAGCTTTGTGTTTTTTATATTCTTTGTATCCACGAGCTAGAAGCTCGCGGTAGCGATGCCGATTATTTAGAGACGCTCGGACTAGCTGGGAGCTGGTTTAGTATTCTATAAAATCAAAGAATTCATGTGTAACTAAATATTCAATTATTTTCTCAGATATTATATAGTAATTTTCATTTATCTTCAATAAATCTATAGATTTCTCAAACTGCTTCAATAATTCTATATCTAAATTATTAGTAATCAAATAAAAATGATAATTCTCTAAGAATAACTGCTCTATATGTTTTAGTATAACATAAAGACTACCACAATCTCTTGACATACTGCTTATGTTTATCGAACATTTTGGTTTTTCAATTCTAGTAAGAGTTTCTTTCCAAAAAAGTTCAGAATAACCATAATTTTTTATTTGATCATTATACTCAACAAAAAAATTGTCATTAATATAAATATCCTTCCCTTCGATGCTTATTTTTTCATTTATTAAAAACTCGCAATTTAACGATGAGAAAAATATTTTCTCTTTATTAAAATTTAAATCAGAAAAGAAATTACTCTGTCTAGAAATTTTATTGTTACATACGATTAAAGTTAAAGTAAAACCAGACATATTTATTTAATTTTATCCATTAAATCTTTTGTATTATTAATTATATTCTCTTTTTTAACTCCCCAATCAGTTAAATTTTTAATTTGTTGCTTTGATAATTTATCTCCTGTATAATAAATATATTCCATTCCTTCTTCCTCTGAAGCTTTTAACTGTTTTTTTACTTGCCATTCACTTATTTTAGAACCTTTTTTAACTTCTATCCAAATAGCATTAGCTATATTTATATCAATGTCTGTTCTAGATCTTAGAGATAAATTTGTAATATCTGCATCTATTGCTTTTATTTTATTAGGGTGACTAAATTCAATTATGTTTGCTAGATTTGCAACGAATTTATCGCCTGAAGCTGTGGTTTTTGGCATCCAAAGCCTCACTGACTTAGAAATACCTTTAGCACCATATTTTATTACTACTCCACTTGCAAAAGGGATAACGCTTGCTACCGAATAAGAACTAGCACTAATTGCATCGTCTTGTTTTCCAGTTAAAGTGTACTTATATGAAAATAACTTGCCAAAATAGGATCAGCAGCAGTATCAACTCCTGGTACCGATCCGATCATTTCCATTCCAGCTTCTAACGGTTGAATAATTGCAAACTCAGCCAAATCAGAAATTCCATCTAAAACCATTAACATTTTTTCTTGTTCGGCTGTACGTCTGTTTTGAATATTACCTTCGGAAATATTAGGAACACCCATTTTATAGCCTGAACCCTCAATTACTTTTCTCATACCTGAAACAGCAGTACTCTTTTTCTTGGGTATTCCGTACTTAAATGCATAGTATATATTATTTATCCATATTTGAATAGTTTCCAAACCTTCCAGTTCCACTCCGTCAATAACCCTATTCTCACTAAATGCATATGGACTATTATGTGGATATTGAGGAGTCAAAGGGTCAACAGCAAAAAACCTACCCACTCGTGGGTCATGCATTCTAAAAGTATAATTCAAAGAATTTCCTGGTCCTTTTAACTCGTCATCTTTTTCCTGTCCTTGGAAGCCGTAACGGTAGTCATTCCTAGTGCTGGTGCGGCCTGGCAAGGTCATTCCGAAAGAAAGGTAGTCATGTGCAACTCAAAATTATTTGTAAGAACGTGTTGTAAATATAGTGYTTTTTAAAACAACAAAAGCAACTTTTAAAAGAGTTGCTTTTGTTGTTTTATTCTTTGTGTCCACGAGCTAGAAGCTCGCGGTAGCGATGCCGATTATTTAGAGACGCTCGGACCAGCCTTTAGATTAGCAAATAGAAATAATCACTTAAATTAAAATCATGATAATGATGATGAAATTTCTTTTTTTACTTCTTTTTTTCTTTGTTAATAACTCGTATTTTGTTGATAACTAAAAACACAAAAGAACGGAGTGAACTTTCGCGGCCAGCTAGCTTTTTAAGAGCCATCCCCCGTATTAGTCTCCGTTCTTTTTTCAAGTTACTTAGAACCATATAGAATTTCAGTTTCCGCCCTTATTAAAGGTCTTAGTTTAAGTAACTATTTTTTAACTTCTAAATACAAAATTATGAAAACTAAAGAAATTATTGGAATCGATGTCAGCAAATTATTAATTGATGTTTGTATCCACACAAAACAAATTGTTTCTCAATTCGATAATTCTAATAAAGGGTTTAGATTAATGCTAAATTGGATTAAAAACAATACTAATTTTTCAAACCAAGAAATATTATTTGTGTTTGAACATACAGGTATGTACTCGCATTTATTATCTGTCTTTTTAACTAAAGAAAACTTATCCTTTTTTATAGCTTCTGGATTGGAAATTAAAAGGTCTATAGGAATTGCCCGTGGGAAAGATGACAAAATTGACTCTAAGCGTATTGCATTGTATGGTTACAGGCTAAAAGAAGAACTAAACCCTTGTAAACTAAACCATAGCAGTATTCTGTGTTTAAAAAGTCTTTTATCATTAAGAACAAAACTTAACAAACAAAGGGCTGGTTTTAAAGCAACTTTAAAAGAACAGAGAACAATATACAAAACTAAAGACTATAAAGTCATATTTGAAATACAACAAAAAATGATTACAAATTTATCTAAAGAAATAGATAAAATAAATAGAGCTATGAAGGCTATTATTGACGACAATATCAAACTAAAGGAAACCTACAAACTTGTTACTAGCGTAAAAGGTATTGGTATGCAAACTGCCCTTATAATGATTGCTTTTACAGACAATTTTTCTAAGTTTGAAAACTGGAGAAAATTTGCTTCTTATTGTGGTGTTGCGCCTTTTCCTTATCAATCTGGAACTAGTGTTAAAGGAAGAACTAAAGTATCTCATTTAGCCAACAAAAAAATAAAATCTATTATTAATATGTGTGCCATTTCTGCTATACAACATAACCCTGAAATGAGACACTATTATAAGAAAAGAGTTCTTGAAGGTAAGAATAAAATGAGTACTGTTAATATTATTAGAAACAAACTTATTGCAAGGGTATTTGCCGTTGTTAAAAGACAAACTCCATATGTAGATACTATGAAGTTTGCCGCTTAATTTTATTAACAATAATAATTCATTTTTTACTTGTTTTTATCATAGAATACTAGGGAATATTATCGACTCAAACTTAAAAAAAGATTGTTTATTTCTTCATTTAATTCTAAATGCTTATCTCTAAGGTTAAACTCTCTCTCAACATCTATTATTTTACCGTCTTCATAAATTAAATGATATTTGCAAATAAAAAGATTTATAGGTTCTACGTCTAAAGTAAAACTACTTTTTAAATCATCCCTGTCAAAGGATAAAATAATTTTTAATAGCCTTTCTTTTTCTTCATTTGATAACTTAACAATTTTAGTTTTTCTTTCTTTTTCAGGAACTATTTTTAATGAAAATTCTCCACCTAAACTATCTTTATCATATAACCTTTTATTAAAATTACCTTCATAATCTTTTGGCGGTAAAAGATGAATAAACTCAATATTTATCATATATCTTATGATGTTGCCTTTATCAAAATCTATTGAATAAAAAAAAGCATACGGACTTAACCCATCATACATTTCAACACCTAAAAAAGATAACGAGGGCGTAGTATCCTTTTTTAAAACTGTTTCTTTTTCATTACAAGATAAAAAAGAAATTAATAATAAACATATAATAAATTTTTTCATTTCAAAAAAATTAGATTACAAACCTGAAGGTCCATTAATAGTTGTTGTTTTTATATTTTTTGATCAATAATTATACTCGGTCAAAGTTTTATTCTTAGTCCTTCCATGAAATACAAAATATTTAGCAGGAACACTCGAATCCAAAGTAGACTTATCCATATGCTTCATTCTAAACATTGCATTATTACTCGTAATTGTTACATCCATAGCCGATGGACCGTTTCTATAGTCTCCAGGGTGAGTATGATAATGCTTTTGCAAAGTGTTTACGCTTAACCCAAAGTGATTATAGCTTTCTGTAGTATATGTAAAATCTTTATGATGATTTGTTGAAAGAACAAACTTACTGCCCTTATGTTGTGTTAAACTCCATTCAACATCTGTTTCTGTTCCTGCAAAGTAAAATAAATTATATGCATCTTTTATATTTTTTGTTAATGCAGCGTTTAAATCCACTGTTTTATTAGGATTACTTTTTGAAGGCAGAATATTTTTCAAAGCAGCTATCGGGGCTTTAGATTGAGTCATTAATTTTAAATCTGAAATTTCAATAAAATTGCCAGATTCTGAATATAATCTATCAACTTCATTACCTTTTGCATCATAATACTTTTTATTATCAACCCTATTAATATTACTATTTTTATCCATTTTATAGGTATCATTCGTTTGTCCCCCGTCAGGGTCAATCAAACTAATTGGGTTATTGCCCATACTTAAATAAGGAGAAGGATATTCATCATCTTTTTCTTGTCCTTGGAAGCCATAACAGTAGTCATCTGTAACTCAAAACTATTTGTAAGAACGTGTTGTAAATATAGTACTTTTTAAAACAACAAAAGCAACTCTTTTAAAAGTTGCTTTTGTTATTTTATTCTTTGTACCCACGAGCTAGAAGCTCGCGGTAGCGATGCCGATTATTTAGAGACGCTCGGACCAGCTAGGGAATGCTATCATATATAGGCTCGCTAATACTTGAGTCTTCTAGATAATATCTTATGTAAATTTGCTTACCAATACATTTTTGATTATCCTCACAATCTTTGTAAAGATTTTTGGGTATAAATTTGTTAGTGTATTTTACATTTTTAACTATATATTCATACGTTAAGTAATAATTAGAAATACCAATCTCATAATAATCAATAATATTGGCTTTTGTAACTATATAGTTCGAATTTATTAATTTACTATTCTTGTCTAAAATTAAAGTTTTTCTTAAACTAAGGATTAAAACAACTATAATAATCAATCCAATTAATGTTTTTTTCATCTTTATTTAATGTATTTTAGGAAAATTAAAAATCTTAACAAATTGTTATTAATATTTAAAGGTTATTCGTCTTTTAATATTTCTTTTGTCTCATTAAGTTCTATTTTTTTAACCACATCTATAACGTATCTTTGTCCCTTTTGATCTTCATTAACTGGATTGATTTTATTAATAATGATCCTCAATCCAAATTCTCTCAAACCTACATTTAAATCTTTTATATTTAATCCCTTTTCAACAGATGTATCTAGAAACGATTTTAATACATCTCTAGCATATTGATTATTAATTAAAACAGTTGCAGTGATGTCAGTAATGTCAACATTTTCAACATCTCCTTTTACTGCAATTTGAGCTACAGTTTCAAAAACGGCTTTACCAACAGGAGTTTTTAACGCAGCTAATCCCTTTATGCCTAAATTCAAAGTTACCAAACCTTGACCAGCAAATGAGAGAGCAACAGCTTGTACATTTTTTACAGTACTTGAGTATTTTTCTGATCTATCTATTAAGGGATCTCCTTGTGGAGCTATCCAATTAAATGTTTTAATTGCTTTCCAATATATTGACCATTGTATCGAATCATCATTAGAATTTTTTAATAAATCACTATTATAAAAAGTAAATTTATAAACTGGATAACTTCCTGTCAAATCAATCATTAATGTTCCATTTTCAGGCACCATAAGTTTTTCACTTTCTGATACCTTAGAAGTATAATCACTGTAACCATAAAACACACACTTTCCTTTACTATATTCATCTGTTAAAATTTTAAGTAAAGCGTATTGATAATCAGTCCAATCTTTTACAGAAAAATCTCTTTTAATTTTACATTTCCATTCTTTCTTTTGATCATCATAAATTGCAATTTGTTCTTCAATTCCTTCTAATTCAGTAAAAGCAATCACTTTATTTCCACTAAATTAATAAGGAGTATAATGAGGATATTTATGCGTCAAAGGACCCACAACAAAAAACCTACCCACTCGAGGATCATGCATTCTAAAGGTGTAATTTAAAGAATTTCCTAGTCCTTTTAACTCGTCATCTTTTTCTTGTCCTTGGAAGCCGTAACGGTAGTCAGAGCTTGGTTTGTCTAGGTCTGGCAAGGTCATTCCAAAAGGATAGTAGTCAAAACTTGCTAAGTACTAATGATATTGATACTTAATGCCAGATTAAAAGTATCTAAAAATAGCACTTTCTCGTCTTTTTTGACATTTTTTTAGCCTAAAATAGTCTCTTTTGTTTCTAAATGTAAGAACGTTTCTATATCTCAAATATAACAAAATATTTGACTGTTTTTTGAAATATCTTTTTTAGATTTTCTAGTTGAACAATTTATAAATCAAGTGATTTTTTTTAAATAAAAAAAGGTGAAAATATTTTCACCTTTTTGCCCCAAATTTACCATAAAACTTAACCTACTAATTTTCTGGTAGTGCTAAGATATAGTAACATATATTCTATACATAAAAAAATTGTCAAACAACTAAAAAAAACGTTTAAAGGTTCTTTGAATCTTTAAAAATACTTTTATAAAATAAAAAAGGTGAAATATTACTTTCACCCTTTTTGCCCCAAATCTACCATAAAACTTAACCTACTAATTTTCTGGTAGTACTAAAGTAGTATAGATTTGATATGCTAGCATAAAATATTTGTCGAATGGTTAAAAAAATCGTCAAAAAGAGGCTTCTAATACGCTCTAGCGTCTTTTCCTTCATAAAAATTCATAAATGCCTTATTTACAACTCTATTGCCTCCATTTGTTGGGTAATCTCCTGTGAAATACCAATCTCCTAAATTCTTAGGACATGCCTTGTGTAGATTATCAACGGTTTGATAAATAATCTTTACTTCTGCATTTGTATTTTCTGGAGTAAGCATTTCAGCAATCTTATCTGAAATTTCCTGATCCGTAAATGGAGCGTAAATTTCATTTACATAATTTATTACATCTGCATCTTTAAAATCTTCTTGTGCTTTCGATTTCTTATAAATATCATCAACAATATGATATAAATTGCGCTCTTTTAATAATTCTAATGCTGCTCTAAAAGCAACTAGTCCTTCTAGTTTTGCCATATCAATTCCGTAACAATCTGGGAAACGAATTTGAGGCGCTGAAGAGACTACTACTATTTTTTTAGGTTGCAGCCTATCCATCATTTTAATAATGCTCTGTTTTAGAGTAGTTCCTCTTACAATACTATCATCAATAATAACTAAATTATCTGTTGGTTTAACAACACCATAAGTAACATCGTAAACATGAGCTACTAAATCATCTCGACTACTATCTTCCGTAATAAATGTTCTTAATTTCGCATCTTTAATTGCTACTTTTTCAGATCGTAATTTCACTGAAAGTATTTCCTGTAATTTTTCTTCGGATAATTTTTCTCTATTCTCTAATATCGTTTGTATCTTTCTTTGGTTTAAGAAATCATTTGCCGCTTCTACCATTCCGTAAAATGATGTTTCAGCAGTATTAGGAATAAATGAAAAAACGGTATTATCGGTATCGTTATCAATTGCTTTCAAAATGGAAGGAAAAACTAATTTTCCTAATTCTTTTCTTTCTCTATAAATTTCAGAATCGCTTCCTCTTGAGAAATAGATTCTTTCAAAAGAACACGCTTTCTTTTCTAAAGGTGTTCTGATTTCATTTATGGAAACTGATCCGTTTTTCTTAACAATAATTGCATTTCCAGGATTTAACTCTTTAACTTTTTCAAAAGAAACATTAAATACTGTTTGTATAACAGGTCTTTCTGAAGCAACAACTACAATTTCATCATCTTGATAATAAAAAGTTGGACGAATTCCGGCAGGGTCTCTCATTACAAAAGAATCACCATGTCCTAGTAAACCAGCCATTGCATATCCTCCATCCCAATTTCTAGAAGCTCGTTCTAAAATTCTAGGAATATTTAATCTTTCGGCAATTACAGGAGAAGCTTCCTGTTTTGTTAAACCTTCATTCTTACACTCTTGATATAAAGCTGTGACTTCATCATCTAGAAAGTGTCCTATTTTTTCCATTACAGTAACTGTATCTGCTAATTGTTTAGGATGTTGACCCAAATTAACTAGATCTTGAAATAATTCTTTAACATTTGTCATGTTAAAATTACCTGCAACAATAAGATTACGATGCATCCAATTATTTTGACGTAAAAAAGGATGAACACTTTCAATACTGTTTTTGCCAAATGTTCCATAACGAACATGTCCTAAAAATAATTCTCCTATATATGGAATGTTTTCTTTTTGTAATGATACGTTATTTTGATATTCAGGATTCTCATCAAGTTCATTGCTAATTCTTTCGTTTATCTGCGAAAAAATATCTTTAATAGGTTGTGAATCATTTGAACGAATTCTACTTATATACCTTTGCCCAGGATCAACATCTAACTTTATACTAGCTAAACCAGCCCCATCCTGACCTCTATTGTGTTGTTTTTCCATAAGAAGATACATCTTTTGCACTCCATAAAATGAAGATCCGTATTTCTCCTTATAATATTCCAAAGGTTTTAATAATCGTAAAAGGGCAATGCCACATTCATGTTTAATAGCGTCGCTCATAAAGTTGTTGTGTTGTGTGTTATTATATAGTTAAATCAATGAATTTTATATTAAAAATGCCTCGATTTTCGAGGCATAATTATTTAATCTAATTTTATTTCAAATTGTGTTAGCGCTTTAAATTGTTGCAAACGAGAAATAACTTCGTTTTTTTCTAGATTTTCCATTCTCTCTGTACCAAATTTCTCTACACAGAAAGAAGCCAAATTAGAGCCATAAATAACCCCGTTTTTCATATTGTCAAATGATATATTTTCACTTTGAGCGATATAACCTGCAAATCCTCCTGCAAATGTATCTCCAGCTCCTGTTGGATCAAACACTTCTTCTAGTGGTAAAGCAGGAGCAAAGAAAACTTCTTTTTTATGAAACAATAATGCTCCATGTTCTCCTTTTTTAATCACGACATATTTAGGTCCCATTGTGTGAATTTTTTCAGCAGCTTTTACCAATGAATACTCTCCTGATAATTGACGAGCTTCTTCGTCATTTATTGTGATAACATCAACACGTTCAATTACACTTTTTAATTCTGGTAAAGCACAATCCATCCAAAAATTCATTGTATCTAAAACAATTAGTTTAGGTTTTTCTGCCATTTGATCTAATACTCCTGCTTGAACTAATGGATGTAAATTCCCTAATAAAACCACATCAGAATTTTTATATTCTTGGGGCACTATAGGATTAAAATCTGCTAATACATTAAGTTCTGTAATCAATGTATCTCTTGAGTTTAAATCGTTGTGATATTTTCCACTCCAAAAGAAAGTTTTTCCTCCTTTTACAATTTCTATTCCTTCAATATTAATTCCTTTTTTTTCTAATAAATCTAGATATTCTTTTGGAAAATCATCTCCAACAACAGAAACAATCGCAGCATTAACATTAAAAAAAGAAGAAGACAAACCAATATAGGTTGCTGCTCCACCTAAAATTTTATCCGTTTTTCCAAAAGGTGTTTCAATAGCATCAAAGGCTACCGTACCTACTATTAGTAATTTATTCATTTATATCTTTTTTGAAATAAGTTGCAAAGATAAAACTTTAGATTTAAAGATTAAAAGGTTTGACTATTTAAAAATAACATCG
Organism: Flavobacterium sp. 316; assembly: GCF_000967805.1. NCBI lineage: Bacteria > Pseudomonadati > Bacteroidota > Flavobacteriia > Flavobacteriales > Flavobacteriaceae > Flavobacterium > Flavobacterium sp. 316. The sequence continues at coordinate 237,004 of NZ_JYGZ01000005.1, read as the reverse complement.
TTAGCAAACAATTCAATTTTCTTTACCTACTGAAATTCCTAGAAAAAATAGACAATTCACCTTATTCTATGCCTAGCAACAATTTTTATAAATCATTTTTTACTCTATTTATTTAAAAACATTTCTACGAGAATACTTCTTTCAAAACTTGCAAGGATTTAGGAGTTTTAAAATTTTCAAAGTTTAAATTATAATATTCAATCAAAATTTTCAACAATAATTGTCTTTGAATAGATGTAAACACTTTTTGATTATCATCAAACTTAAGATTAAGTAACTTTTTCAAAAGTAATGTATTTTCTGCAGACAAAGAGGTTATACTTGGTGAAGAAACAAAAATCCCTTCAGTCATTTCAAAAAAAGTATTCTTTTCTGTGTTTACTTGAGGATAAAATCCTAAATATTTAGTTATTTGAAACAGTAAAATCAAATGAAAATTTGCAATTTCATCATGGTTATCAAACCACTGAAGAGCTGTTTCAATATAAACAAACAAATCTTCATTTTTACCCTCTTCTTTTATTACGCTTTGCAATATTTCAGATAAAAAAAGAGCTATTGCTGTTTTTTCAATATTAAGATAAACTGTTTGATACGGATAGATTATTTTAACTTCTTTAAATCGTTCTAGTGTTCCTTTATTTTTATGATATGCTTCAACCTCAATCTGATTTAGAGGTTGAAATAAAGAAATTTTATATTTATTATTCTTACCTGTATAAGCATTATTAACAAAATACGTTTTTACACCCTCTAACTTTGTTAAACATTTTACTATTAAACTTTTCTCTTGATATTTTGTAATTGAAATTACAATTGCTTTTGTTTTAACAATCATTATCTAACAATCATTATTTTCTTAACAGTAGAATCTAATCCATCTTGTGAAGCTACAAAAACCATATACACTCCTGAAGAAACCTTGTAACTACCAAAAGCTTTTGTATCCCATTCTATTGTACCGCCAGCAGATGTTGTTTCATATACTAAATTCCCTTCAATGTCAGTAATTTTAACATTTGCTTTATCAGTCAGTCCTGCAATTTTTACAGTTCCTGAGAACTCAGGCCTTACAGGGTTTGGGTAGACATAAACATTTGCTAAATCATCACTAGATTTCGTTGATGTTCCTAAAAATGAAACCATTCCTTTATCGGTCACAAAAAACACTTCTCCTGTTATTCCGTCTACTTCAACATCAATTACACTATTAGTAGGTAAAGGAGAATTACTATTTGTAAATCTATAAATTGTTTGTTGGCCATTTGGAGAAACTAAAAAAACACCTCCTTCTTCAATCGAAATCCACTTCCTATTTGCACCATCTACTTCTATATCAAGTATGTTCTGTTGATAAAATAATTCTTGAGCCAAATCTCCCTCTTGAATAATAATAGAAGATGTTGTTAATTCATCTTCTGCAATAAATTGATCTACACTAGACAAAACCCTAAGTCCTTTAAATGTTCCTATCCACAACTGATTACGATTATCAATTGCTACACAATTTACTACACGATCTGGCAAATTTCCATTTTCAGAATTAACAACAATGAATTTATTATTCATTTGATCGTTAAAAGCAATTATTCCTTCATTATAAGCAGGAATCCATTTAGTATTATTTTTATCAATTTTTATTGAGCCATACCTTCCTGTTTCATAAGTTGATGAAATCCCTTCTAAGCTATATGATTGCCACTGACCTGTTGCTTTTAAAACTTTTATCCCATTTTTCACAAATCCATTGGTTAACCAAAGATTATTATTCTTATCAAATGCCATTCCATTAATCCTAATATCCACATAAGAAGGATTTGGTGGAGATAAAATCAATGATTCTAATCCATTTACTCCTGTATTTGTATTATTAAAAATCGATACTTCATCTCCTTCAATTTTCAATAACCCTGAAAAATACGAAGATGCGTAAACTTGGTTTTGGTTATTAGGATTTATAATAATATCTGAAATAGATTTAGCTTGATATAAATCATCATATAAAATATTTTCCCATCCATTATTTAATGAAAACTTACTTATTGGCAATTCGTCTAATGGATAAGGGTTAAATTCTTTTGAATAATCTCCATACACTGCCCATAAAAAATTTGCTGCTTTTTTAACTCTAAAAATATAATTCCTTACAGGTCCGTCTGGAGAAATATTTTCAAAAACAGTTGGATTTGAAAGAAACGTTTGAAATAATCCGTTTTTATCTGTTCCAATATACAACTGACCATCTACTACATTTGCTGCAGAAAAAGAAACATTAAAACCTGGAATTGAAGTAACATGAGCTATTTGATTAAACTGATCATCTAAGACAAAAATATTGTTTTGAGTAGTTACTATCAATTCGTTTCCATTTGTTTTTATTTTCTTCCCAAACTGATTTTGATTTAAAATTTGCTGAAACGAACCATTATATTGATACGTTATATTATTTGTATTCATTGCAACAATTTTATTATTTAACGTTACAATTCCTAGCCAATATCCAGCATCAAAAGTTTGCCATTGATTAAAATCATATAAAAAAGGATTCGACAAATTTCCTTTTCTTATTCCATATTGTCTAGTCACTGCATATATTTCATTATTTAAAACAGTAGTCTGCAACACTTCTGTTTCTTCTCCAGATGTTCCTATAAAATAAGTCACTATAAACTCATTTGTCATAACATCTAGCACTGAAATTCCATAATCCGTTGCAATAAATATTTTACCCTCATATTCGTAAAAATCATTTATTTTTTTCTTATTTGGTGGCACCGGAACTTCCTCTATAATATCGACTTTAGTAATTATACTTCCATCATCATTTGCTATAACTATTAAACCGTTACTATTTCCCGCTATTGTTTTATTATATAATTCCGAATAATGGATTGCAGTAATAGATTCTGGTTTAAACCCATTAATTGAATTTAATATATTAACATCTTGCTGAGTATTCTCTTTATTAAAAATACTATTTTCTGTTGCAGCAAATACTTTAGTAGTAGAAACTTCAACATCAACAATTTCATTATATGAAAAATATCCTTTCCAAAGAAGATTTCCTTGCGCTATAATCAACTGACTAATGAAGAATAATATGAAAACTATTTTTAATCTCATCTATCTTTTTATTTATACAAATATACTATAAACGTTTAAAATTTAATTTAGGTATAATTTCACAAAAAAAGGCTTACAAAATTGTAAGCCTTTTTTTGTTTTATTTTAAAAAGATTAAACTACTCCTTGTGCTAACATTGCATCTGCAACTTTAACAAAACCAGCAATATTAGCTCCTTTTACATAATCAACATATCCATCTGAATTTTTACCATATTTAACACATGCTTCATGAATATTTGACATAATTCCTTTTAATTTTTCATCTACCTCTTCTCTTGACCAGCTTAAACGTAAAGAATTTTGAGACATCTCAAGTCCAGATGTTGCTACACCTCCTGCATTAGATGCTTTTCCAGGTGCAAACAATATTTTTGCATGTTGAAAAACTTCTATTGCTTCTGGAGTAGATGGCATATTTGCTCCTTCCGCAACACAAATACAACCATTTGCAACTAAAATTTTAGCCTCTTCTCCGTTCAATTCATTTTGTGTAGCACAAGGTAATGCAATATCACATTTAACTTCCCAAGGACGTTTTCCTGCAACAAACTTAGCATTTGGGTACTTAGTTATATAATCTCCTATACGGCCATAATTAACATTTTTAATTTCCATTATATATGCTAATTTTTCAGCGTCAATTCCAGCTTCATCATAGATATATCCTGAAGAATCTGAAGCCGTAACTACTTTTCCTCCTAATTGAATCACTTTTTCAATTGCATATTGCGCAACGTTTCCTGATCCAGAAACAACTACGGTTTTTCCAGAGAAACTTTCTCCTTTTGTTGCCAACATATTTTGAGCAAAATACACGTCTCCATAACCTGTTGCTTCAGGACGAATTAATGATCCTCCGAAAGTAATTCCTTTACCTGTTAAAACTCCTGTAAATTCATTTCTTAATCTTTTATATTGACCAAACATATACCCTACTTCTCTTCCTCCTACACCAATATCTCCTGCTGGAACATCTGTATCTGCTCCAATATGTTTTGACAACTCAGTCATAAATGCCTGACAAAAACGCATAATTTCCACATCTGACTTTCCTTTTGGATCGAAATCAGATCCTCCTTTTCCACCACCCATTGGCAATGTAGTTAAACTATTTTTGAAAACCTGCTCGAAAGCTAAAAATTTCAAAATACTTAAATTTACTGATGGATGAAAACGAATTCCTCCTTTATATGGTCCAATTGCAGAATTCATTTGAATACGGAAACCTCTATTTACCTGAGTATTCCCTGCATCATCAATCCATGCAACACGAAACATGATTACACGTTCTGGCTCCACCATTCTTTCCAAAAGCATTTTGCCTTGGTATTTTTTATTCTCTTCAATGAAAGGGATAACAGTTTCTGCTACCTCTTGAACTGCCTGCATAAATTCAGGCTCATTTGAATTTCTTTTAGCTACTGCTTCAATAAAAGATGATACACTTTCTTTCATGATTATTTTGGTTTAATTACACTTTCATTTTACTTAATGAAAACGTTTTCGTTTTTGCGCAACAAATATACATTTTATTAAATCACCTGCCTTTTTTTTGAATAAAAAAATATGCCAATTAACTTGTTTTCACTTTTTTTAACTAAAAAAATAAAAAAAATTTCACAGTGCAATTAGTTTTTATATATTTGTCCTAGTAATGAAACTCTTTAAAGATGTCTAAAATAATTAAGCACCTACTTTTTTTAAGTATTATTGCGCCATTCACATCAAATGCACAGCGCGGTTTTTCTCACGAAATTGGAGCTTTTGTAGGTGGTGTTGCCTTTCAGTCAGATTTTGGTGTTAGAAATGATTTTGATACTAATAAAGGAAACACAGGTTTTGCTATAGGTCTTGTACATTATCTTAATTTCTCTTATGGTGCAGAATGTAACTGTTACACTCCTGACTCTTATTTTAATGATCATTTCAAATTACGTTCAGAATTATCATACAATAGCACAAAATTAGAACACTTTGGAAAATGGGCTGAAAAAAATACTCTAGGAGGAATTCAACTAAATGCCATGAAAGGAGAAGCCAAAGTAACTGATATTGGTATGCAGTTAGAGTACTATCCATGGAGCATTAGAGAATTTACTAGTAGAAAAGGTGGCTGGGCTCCGTTTGTAGGTCTTGGTGCTCATTTTTCTTTTTTCCAAAATAATACTTATTCAGAATTAGGTCCTTTAGGAACTCCTGAAACTACATATTATAGATATTTACCTGATGGATATTCTTCTGAAGGAGGAAATACTTTTTCTGTTGTATCTAGTATAGGTACTCGTTACAAATTAACTGAATTATCAGATTTATTTGTAGAATTAAGGTGGCAATATTACTTTTCAGATTGGGTTGATGGTTTAAGAAAAAATCCTGATGTATGGCAAGAAAACAAATCTAATGATTGGAATGTTTGGTTAAACTTTGGATATATATATTACTTAGATTAATTATTATATTATTTAAAACATAAAAAAATGCCTCAATTAATATTGAGGCATTTTCATTTTTATATACTCACTATTATCTTAATGCTTGTTCTAAATCAGCTAATAAATCATCTATATCTTCTACTCCAACACTTAAACGAACTAAATCATCTGTAATTCCGATTTCAGCTCTTTTTTCTGCTGGTACAGAAGCGTGAGTCATTGTTGTTGGGTGATTTGCCAAAGATTCAACTCCACCAAGAGATTCAGCCAAAGTAAATACTTTAACCTTTTCCAAAAATTTCACAGCATCTTCCATTTTTCCAGAATTAAAAGTAAAAGTTACCATTCCTCCAAAACCACCAATCATTTGCTTTTTAGCAATATTATAATGTGGATGACTTTCCAAACCTGGATAATAAACTCTTTTAACTGCTGGATGAGTATTCAAATATTGTGCTACTTTTTCACCGTTTTCACAATGACGTTGTACTCTTAAATGTAAGGTTTTGATTCCTCTTAACACCAAATAACTGTCCATTGGACCTAAAGTTCCTCCTGTTGCAAATTGAGCAAAATGTAGTTTTTCACCCAATTCTTTATCTTTAACTATTAAAGCACCAGCAATAACATCACTATGTCCACCTAAATATTTTGTAGCCGAATGCATAACAATATCTGCCCCTAAATCTAATGGTTTTTGTAAATAAGGTGTTGCAAAAGTATTATCAACTGCAAAAAGTAGGTTGTGTTTTTTAGTAATTTTTGAAATTTCAGCAATATCAGCTAATTTCATTAATGGATTTGTTGGAGTTTCAACCCAAACTAATTTTGTATTTTCATTAATTAGAGATTCTAATTTTTGCAAATCAGTCATGTCCACAAAATGAAATTTAATCCCAAAATCTTGATAAATTCGAGCAAACATTCTATAAGTGCCGCCATACAAATCATCCATTGCAATAACTTCATCATTTGGCTTAAGCAACTTCATTACAGAATCTGTAGCTGCTAAACCAGAAGCAAAAGCTAATCCTCTTGTACCATTTTCTATACTTGCCAAAGCATCTTCTAAGGCCGTTCTTGTTGGATTTGCTGCTCTTGAATACTCGTATTCTCCAACAGGTTTTCCAGGACTTGTTTGTGCGTAAGTTGATGTTTGAAAAACAGGTGGCATAACAGAACCTGTTACTTTTTCATGATGTTGACCTCCGTGTATAGTTTTTGTATTGAATTTCATTTTTCTTAATTTTAAGTTACAAAGGTATTAAGTTTAAAGGATTTTTTTTAATTTGCAACAAAAGTTTAGTGCCAAAATTTTCCTAAAGTTTATTATCCCTTACTTATATGAAAAAAATTCTTGTTGTAGAAGATGAAGTATCTGTAGTTTCGTTTATTAAAAAAGGACTCACTGAAGAAGGGTTTGAAATAAGTATCGCTTTTGATGGAAAATCTGGTCTTCAGTTGGCTTTAGACAATAGTTTTGATTTGATTATATTAGACATCATGTTACCCGAAATAAATGGATTAGATGTATGTAAATTTATTCGTCAGGAAAACCAAGAAGTTCCTATTCTATTTTTAACCGCTCTTGGAACTCCAGAAAATATCGTTCTAGGCCTAGAAAATGGTGCTGATGATTATTTGGTTAAACCTTTTAAATTTATAGAATTAGTTGCCCGAATAAAATCTTTATTGAGACGCTCAAAAGGAAATCCGAAAAAAGATAAAAACAACGATTACACCTATTCTTTTAATGACTTGATTTTAGATGATTATACCAAAAGCGTTACTCGCAATGGTGAAGAAATATCACTAACCTCAACGGAATACAAATTACTTTTTTTCTTTATGAAAAACAAAAACAAAGTATTGTCTAGGTTTGAAATTCTCGAGGCTGTTTGGGGAATAGATTATAATTTAGGAACAAACGTTGTAGATGTTTATGTCAATTATCTTAGAAAAAAAATTGACACTAATCAAAACGAAAAAATAATCCATACCGTTATTGGAATGGGTTATGTTTTAAAAGAAAGCTAAAAACCTTCAAAAAACATCAATGAAAAGACAATCTAAAAATATACTATTATTACTCATTCCCTTTCTAATAGTAATTTTTCTTTTTAGCATTTTTATATACAATTCAGTATCTAAATATTCAGAAGATTATTTATTTAAATTATTAGAAGCTAGAGCTTTTAAAGTTGCTAAGGAGCAATTAGACAAGGAGAATGATGAAATCACTAGTGCTGTTTATGATTTGAGCACTGCTGAAAAACTCCCACATCAAAAAGATTTTTTTATTCCTATTAAAGAAAACAATGATTTCATTAACGAATCAAAGAAGATTGGTATTCCTATTTCTTTTTTTAAAACTGTTGTAGATAAAGGAAATGCCAAATTTGTTGATAAAAAATTCTTATACAAAGGCATTCGTTATGAATCAAATGCTGAAAATTTTATCGTAATCACGGCAGCTGAAAATTATTTTGAAATGAATCAAGCTCAAAACTTAATTCAGACGTTGCTTTTTGCTATTGGTGCTGCATTTTTACTTTTACTTTATATTTCTTTCTACTATTCTAAAAACATTTTTAAACCAATCACTATAATTACTGAAAAAGTGAAAGAAATTAGTTCTGAAAATCTTTACTTGAGACTAAATGATAATAATACCAATGATGAATTAAACGAATTAGCCAGAACATTCAACCAAATGTTAGACAGAATTGAAACTTCATTTGAAACACAAAATAATTTTATCAGCAATGCATCTCATGAACTTAGGACTCCTCTAACAGCTATTATTGGCGAAGCGGATGTTACACTTTCAAAGCCAAGAAATCGTGATGAATATATTGAATCCTTAAAAATTATATCGCAAGAAGCTGAAAAATTAGATAATAAGACTAAAGCTCTTTTATTTCTAGCCCAAACTGGATTTAATGGAAAGGTTCAGAAATTTGAAAAAATGCGAATTGATGAATTAATTTGGGATGTAAAAGAAAATCTAGAAACTCTAAATTCCAAAAATAAAATTTTTGTAAATATTGAACTTCTACCTGAAAATCCAATTAAATTAAAAGTCAATGGAAATAAACAATTGCTTCATCTTGCGTTGAGCAACATTATAAGCAATGGTTGTAAATATTCAAATTTTAATACTGTAACCATTTCAATTGGAGCTTCAGATGATTTTATTTATATAGTCATTAAAGATACTGGAATAGGTATTCCAATGAACGAAATAAAATACATTTACGATCCATTTTTCAGAGCTTCCAATACCAAAAACTACGAAGGATATGGAATTGGTCTTCCTTTATCACGAAACATCATACGAATGCACAAGGGAAAATTGATTGTAAACTCCATTGAGAATGAAGGCACTACAGTTCAAATAACATTACCTACATGGCAATCACTTGGACTTTAAAAAAACATAATTTCAGAAAAAATTAAGATTATTAACTAAATTTTATATTTTTCTAATTCTATTCTAATCTTAACATCTATATTTTAATTACATTCTAATCTTACCTTAAAACGGCTCTAACTTCGTACTTCTAAATTTGCAATATAAATTATTAACAACTTAGAAGTTATGAAAAAGACAATTTTAATTCCAACAGATTTTACAGTTCAATCACTAAATATTTTAAAATCAATTTTAAGTTCAAATCCATCAAATAATACATATAATATTATTCTTTTACATGGATTTAATTTAAGTGATTCAATTACGGATTTACTTTTCTTTTCTAAATTCCAACAGATAAATTCATTGTCTTCACCAGAATTTAAAGAAGCTTGTGAAGTGATTAAAAACAAATTTGCATCTCAAATAAATTCAATGACTATGGATTTATTTACAGGCTACACTATTTCTTCATTTAATAATTATATCGAAATAAATAAAATTGATGAAATTATTATGTCAGATATAGAGCCATCATTTAGTCATAAAAGCAGTTTCAATTTGTCGCGTTTTGTAAAAAAATGCAAAATGAGCCCTATTACAGTTAATTCTTCTATTAATGCAATTTCTCCTGAAAAAGGGAAAGTAGCAGAAGTATTTAGTCAGGTTTCTATTGGATAACCCAAAAAAATAAAAATCATGAAACTTGTATATAAATATTTAGCCTTTTTTAGCGTAGGTTTTATGTTGTTTTTAACATTAATAAGTATGGCTAAAAGTCCAGAACAAGTTATTGAAGGAAAATGGGAAGAATTAATTTGGGAATATGAAAAAGTAGATACAAATGAAAATTCGAATTTTGGTTTCAATAGCATTTCAAATTATGTAAAAAACATGATTAGCGAAAATCTAGTAATACATCAGGCAGAACAATGGAAATTTTTTCCAAACGGAAAATTAATTCTCGAAGGAAACGGTTATTCAAAACAAGTTTCTTGGTGTATGAAAGGTAGAGGAAACATTTTAGAGATTAAATATGACAATCAAAATGTAGAACACTATAATGTAACTGAACTTTCAAAAGACAAAATGATTTTAAATTTTGATACCGATGTTCATGCTCGAGGAATTGCTCGATTAACATTTAAAAAAATAAAATAAAATGCTTAGGAAATACAGTAACAGTAGATCACTTTCTGATAACATAAAACTAGGGACATTAACTGCTTTTACAGCTGGAATGGTAAATATTGGTTCATTGCTTTTATTTTTTTCATTTTCTTCAAATGTAACAGGTCATTATGCTATTTTAGCTTCTGAAATTGTAAAAGGCAATTATTATCAAATTGCTGTAGTTTTTTCTTGGGTTTTCCTGTTCTTTTTTGGAAGTTTTATTTCAAACTTAATCGTCATTCATTACAATCAAAAGAATCCTTACCTTGCTCATTCTCTTCCTTTAATTTTAGAAATAGCTTGTTTGCTTGCGGTTGGTTTTTATGGAGATTTTTTTTACAAAGAAACACTTACTGAAACTGAATTACTTTTAGCATTAATGCTTTTTGCAATGGGTTTACAAAATGGTTTAACTGCAAGTATTTCAAATTTTACAGTAAAAACAACTCACTTAACAGGAACAACAACAGATTTAGGGATTCTATTTTCAATGTTCACGAAAAAAGAATACAGAGACAACAAAGCCTTAAGAGGAAAAGCTAAATTATTACTTTCAATTGCTAGTTCATACCTTATTGGTGCTGTAATGGCTGGTTTTACCTATATGTCCTTAAGGTTTAAGATGTTCTATGTGGTAAGTATTTTACTTGTAATTATCATTTTTTATGATCTTTATAAGATACGTTTTAAACGTTTTATACATAAAAGAAAATATGTTAAAATAAATTGGATAACCGTAAAAACTTAATAACTATTAATATAAGGAAAAGAAGAATCAATTACTTCATAAAAATATGATTTGCTCAAAATTCTAAATCTCAATTTAATTAATTTTTTAGAACTTTTTATACAAACTTTTTAATTTGCATCATAATTCCAAGATGAATACCTTCATGGTAATTATTAAATTCAAATGCATTTTGAAGATTTGCTATATGAAATCCTGTTTTGGTTTGATAAGGATTAAAGGTATTAAAAATACCAGCATTAAAATCCAACATTGTTTTTTCTAAAGTCGAAAACAACATTTTTTTGATTTCTAATACTTCTTCATTTGAAACAAATTCTTGAGGTTTTGTACCATTCTGATACTTTTCAATCATTTGCTGAGAAATATTTACTGGCAATCCAGATAGTGTATAAACTAATTTTTGCTGAGAAACTATAACATGAGCAATATTCCATATTAAATTATTACTAAATCCTTCAGGAACTTTATTTAATTGTTCTAGTGAATATGTGTCTAAGAAATTTAAATAAATTCTTCTGCTTGTATCCCAAATTTGAAAAGTTGTCTCCATAAAAATTGTTTTTACGAAGATACTAAAATGATATATTAAAAAAATCCTAAAGTTTAGTTTTTAGCCCTGATGATAATGACATCCTTTTTCTTTTAAATACAAAGAAAAAGATAAAATGAACAGCAGGAACATGGAAAACAAATAAAAACAAAGTCATTCGCTTCTAATTTGTATTTTTGTAAAAAATTTAAAATGAATACTATTTACTATTTAGCTTCCTGTGATACTTGTAGAAAAATTATAAAATCTTTACCTAAAGATGCTAAGCTTAAGTATCATGACATAAAACAAGATCCTTTAACAGAAAAAGAAATTGATGAAATGTACAATCTTTGTGGAAGTTATGAAGCACTTTTTAGTAAAAGAGCCCAATTGTACAAACAACTAGGATTAAAAGATAAAAACTTAACAGAGGTTGATTTTAAAAAATATCTTTTAGAACATTATACTTTTTTAAGTCGACCTGTTTTTATCATTGATGATAAAATATACATTGGAAATAGTCAAAAAGTAATTAACGAAGTAATTTCTGCTTTAAGCTAATGTCTAAAAGAAATTGGGCATTAATAGGAGCTACTTTTGTTTCTATAATATATGGCGCTACTTTCACAGTTGCCAAAGACGTTATGCCTATTTATGTGGCTCCTTTTGGGCTAATTTTAATTAGGGTTTTAGGCGCTAGTATTTTATTTTGGATTATTTCAATTTTTGGACCAAATGAAAAAATCGCATTATCCGATTTCCCTAGAATAATGGCTGCTGCTTTTTTTGGAGTTGCTTTTAACCAACTTACTTTTTTTAAAGGGCTTAGTTATACGTCTCCTATTAGCGCTTCTGTTTTAATGGTTACAGCTCCAATAATAGTTTTAATACTATCTGCTATTATAATTAAAGAAAAAATTGAATTTAAAAAAGTCCTTGGAATTATAATAGGTCTTACAGGAGCAACAATTTTGATATTATACGGAAAATCGATTCATAATAATTCAAATGCGGGCTTTGGAAATTTTTTAGTATTTCTTAATGCATTTTCTTACGGAGTTTATCTTATTTTGATCAAGAAACTAATAACCAAATATGATGCACTTTCTTTTATAAAATGGATTTATACTTTTGGACTTCTCTATGTAATTCCTTTTGGTTATGAAGAATTTTCTCAAATTGAATGGCAAACTATTCCAACAACTATTTATTTTAAAATAGGCTATCTTGTTTTCTTCACAACTTTTTTAGCTTATTTAATAAACTTAATGGCAATGCGTCATTTGAAACCAACAACACTTTCTGTTTTTATTTATTTACAACCATTATTTGCAACTCTTTTTGCAATTAGCTTAGAAAAAGACGAATTAAACCCTGTTAAATTAATCTCAGCAGTATTGATTTTTATTGGTGTATATTTAGTAACCCAGAAAAAAAGGACTCCTACTTTGTAAACAATTTGCTTAAAACTTAGGACTAGAAACTTTTTCTTATCTTTGACTTCTTTTTTAAAGCAAAATATGATACTATCTATGACTGGCTTTGGTAAAGCAACTAAACAATTACCAAACAAAAAGATTAATGTTGAAATAAAATCATTAAACAGTAAAGGGCTCGATTTAAATGTTCGAATGCCTTCTGTTTATAGAGAAATGGAATTAGGATTGCGAAACGAAATTTCTCAAAAACTAGAAAGAGGTAAAATCGATTTTTCATTATATATAGAAGCTACTGGAGAAGAAACTTCTTCTAAAGTTAATGTTCCTATTGTTAAAGGATACATTAATCAAATGAAAGCTATTTTACCTGAAGCTGATGCAACAGAATTAATGAAAATGGCAGTAAGAATGCCTGACGCTTTAAAAACAGAACGTGAAGAGATTGACGAAAATGAATGGAAAGAAATCATGGTAATTATCAATGAAGCTTTAGAGAACATTCAAACGTTTAGAAAAGATGAAGGGTTATCACTCGAAAAAGAATTTCAACTTCGAATTTCAAATATTCGCAATTTCATGGAGCAAGCGCTTGCTTTAGATCCTGAACGAGTAAAAAACATAAAAGAACGTTTGCAAAATGCTATTGACGAATTAAAAGTTAATGTAGATGAAAATCGCTTTGAGCAAGAATTAATTTACTACTTAGAAAAACTAGACATTACAGAAGAAAAAGTTCGTTTAACTAATCATTTAGATTATTTTTTAGAAACACTGAATGGAAATGAAGCTAATGGTAGAAAACTAGGGTTCATTACTCAAGAAATGGGAAGAGAAATCAATACTATGGGTTCGAAATCGAATCATGCTGAAATGCAAAAATTAGTAGTGATGATGAAAGACGAATTGGAAAAGATAAAAGAACAGGTTTTGAATGTATTATAAAAGTAATTAGTAACTAGTGATTAGTACTTAGTCGATTTATGCAGGCTTTTGCTAATTACTACTTACCGATTACTAATAACTAAAAATATGAAGAAAGGTAAATTATTTGTGTTTTCTGCGCCTTCTGGTTCTGGTAAAACAACAATAGTACGACACTTATTAGGAAAAGAAGATTTAAATTTAGAATTCTCCATTTCATGTGCTACACGTGAGCCTAGAGGTCAAGAAATAGATGGAACAGATTATTATTTTATTTCTTGGGAAACATTTAAACAGCATATTAAAGACGAAGATTTTATTGAATGGGAAGAAGTTTATACCAATAATTTCTATGGCACCTTAAAATCCGAAGTAGAACGCATTTGGGCCTTAGGCAAACATGTTATTTTTGATATTGATGTTGTAGGCGGTTTGCGAATTAAGCATAAATTTCCTGAAGAAACGTTAGCCGTTTTTGTAAAACCACCAAGTGTAGACGAATTAAAACGCAGATTAAAATTACGATCTACTGAAAGCGAAGACAAAATCAATATGCGTATCGCTAAAGCTTCTGTCGAATTAGCCACTGCTCCTCAATTTGATAAAATTATTAAAAATTACGATTTAGATACTGCTAAAGAAGAAGCTTATCAGTTGGTGAAGGAGTTTATTGGGAAATAGTACTTAGTGGTTAGTCCTCAGTACTTAGTAAAAAGTGAATTTCTAGTAGTTAGTATTTAGATAAAATATTTTATGAGTGGCATTAAGTCTTATAAAGAATTACTTATTTGGCAAAAAGGCATTAGAATTGTTGTTCTAGTATATAAACTAACTCAGAATTTTCCCAAAGAAGAAGTTTATGCTTTGACAAGTCAGATAAAAAGGGCTAGTATTTCAATCCCTTCTAATATTTCGGAAGGATTCGGTCGTCAAACAGATAAATCATTTAATCATTTTTTGAATATTTCAAGAGGGTCTTTAAACGAATTAGAAACACAACTTATTCTTGCAAAAGAATTAGGATTTAATTTGGATGAAAAAATATTTAATGAAATTATGCTTTTGATTGAAGAAGAAAGTAAAATGATACATTCTTTTTCAAAAAAACTAAAAGAATAAAAACAGTAATTTAGCACTAAACATTAAAACTAAGTACTAACAACTAAGCACTATGTACTAAAAATGAAAATCGGATTGTATTTTGGAACTTTTAACCCTATTCACATTGGTCATTTAATTATTGCCAATCACATGGCTGAACATTCGGATTTGGACGAAATATGGATGGTTGTTACACCTCATAATCCTCATAAAAAGAAAAGTTCACTTTTAGATGATTATCATCGTCTACACATGGTTCATTTGGCAACAGAAGAATATTCACATATAAAGCCTTCTGATATTGAATTTAAGTTACCGCAACCTAATTATACCGTTCATACTTTAGCCCATTTGCAAGAGAAATATCCTAATTATGAGTTCTCTTTGATTATGGGGGAAGACAATTTGAATTCGCTACACAAATGGAAAAACTACGAAGTAATCCTTCAAAATCATGACATTTATGTGTATCCAAGATTAAATTCAGGTGAAATGGATGACCAATTTGCCAATCATCCTAAAATTCATAGAATAGGTGCTCCAGTGATTGAATTGTCTTCTACTTTTATTAGAAATAGTATTAAAAATAATAAAAATGTGGTGCCAATGTTACCGAATAAAGTTTGGGAATATGTAGAGCATAATTTGTTTTATAAGAAGTAATAAAGTTTTCTTACTTTTATAATTATTTATAAAAAATATTAGATGAAAAATTATGTTAGTAAGTTAATTGATCGTAATCTTCAAAAGAAAAGAGAGTCAGGAATAACTTCTTATGTTCTTTATTCTGTTTTAATTTTAGTTCTTTATAAAATAACTCAACTTTATCCAGAAATACCATTCAAAAAAAATTTTTGGGATGTTTTAAAAATTATTACACCTACTTTTAATATCTGTTTAGGATTGTTTTTTATCCTTTCAATTTACTTTGAAACAACAAAACATATTTCTTCAATTAGAGTAAAGTTAAATACTAATAAAAGAAATTTACTTGATGAATTTTTAATTATACTAGTTATCTTATTGCCTCTTGGATTTTCTATTTTATTAGCATATCACGAGTATTTTCATTTAAAAACATATAATTGGTATTCAATTATTATATCTGTACTTGAAGGTTTGTTTTTCATAATAACATTTCTTTTCTTATTATATGGACAAAAACAAATAAATAAAATAGAGATAACTGAAGGTTCTTCAAAAATAAATGACGACAGAGATTCATTTTCAATAATTATATATTTACTTAGTTTTTTTATAATTACTTACTCAATTATAAGTTTGTTTGGAATAAATTCAAATATTCCTAAACTAAGTGTTTTTATTTTTAGTATTTTATTTTATTCTGTATTTTTTATAATTCTAAAAATATTTCAATTGAAAGAAGGTGATAATTTAATAAAAGCTCTTGAAAATTTTGAATATGAAATTAATGTAAAAAATATTTCAGAAAACGATATAAAAATAGGTCTACAAAAAAATTATTTTGGCTTTTTAATAAATGATTGGATTACTTATAATTACCAATTAATTAGTTCTTTTGAAACGGGAATTGATAAAGAAATTGCAAATTTAGAAATACGTAAGGAAAAATTATCTAAAAAGAATAATACCCGAGCTGAAGAGTTAGACATAAAAAAACTTGAAATAGATGTTATTAGAAAAAAATCAGATTTTTATGTCAGTAAAATTAAAGAAGTAGATAGTTTTTGCTATAATTCTGAAATAGAAAGGAAAGATCAAATTGAATTATTAGATTTAAGAGAAACATTAGTTAAAAAGTTGAGAAAAAATAAATTATATTTTGACAATTAAAATCAAAATCCCACTAAGTTTTATAACCTAATGGGATTTTTTCCTTTAGCCAAAATGACAATATGATCTGAAATTTGTCTTAAAACTACCTCACTCTCTTTCGAATATCTTCCAAAGTATGATCTATCAATAATTTTCCATCTCTGAAGACTTCTTTCATTTCACCTTCTTGTTCTTCTTTCCAAGTAACATTATCCGTTAAGGTATAATTTCCATCTATTAAATCGATTTTCATTAAGCCTTTCGCTGATTTTTTGGTTCCGTCATCTGTAATGGGATCTTTAAAAATAGCTCTTCCTTCTCCGTTTACTTCTCCATAAGTCGCTTTCATGGCAAAGCCAAAGGTATCACGTGTGTTGTATTGATACGTAAACGAACCAATTCCTAAAACGACATTGGTAGACGCAAATCCTTTTTTCTTTAACTCTTCACAAATTTGAGTAGCTCTCTCAATTGTAATACTATCGCCATAAATCGCTCCAATTTGCGGAATCAATTCTTTATAGCCTTTTTCATTTGTGGTTCCTCCAAATGTATCCCAAAGCAATTCTACTACACCTTTTCGTTCTTGTTCGGTTGTTCCGTTTGGATTTCCGCATAAAATTAGAATTGGGTCACCACTATCTGGGCGAACGACTACTTTTCCTTCTCTGCTTATGATTTCTTCTTTTAGTTTTGGTAAATAATCCGTCAAAACTTTCCATAAATCCCAAGTATCGGAAACGATAGAAACAATTCCTTTTGGATAGACTTCACAAATTAATCTTTTGAAAGTATCGTATTCTCCTTCGGTTGTTCCCATACACATTACGGAATGTTCGGTTGCTGCTACTGAACCACCAATTAGTTGGTTATCTGAATTGGCATTATAGTATTCTTCTAGAAAATCAATTGCTGGAATCGTATCGGTTCCTGTAAAACTCAATAAATGTCCTGCTGCTGAAATTACGGCTGCTTCAATTCCTGCCATTCCTCTCATAGAGAAATCATGTGCTTGCCAATCCACAAATTCGGTAATCGAAGACGTTTCATGCGCAAATTTGTCCAATACTTTTCGGTATTGTTTCGCAATAGTAGCCGAATTACATGGCATCCAAACCACTGCTGATAATAAAGTTTCAAAATAGTTGGTTAACCAAAAGAATTCTGGTTTTGTATTGTACATCGTGAACATAGGTGTACGAATAGGCACAGAAACTCCTTCCGGCAAAGCTTTAAATACCATTGGAATATAACCTAAATCGTGTAAATCTTCAATATGTTGAATTCCAACTTGGTTTTCACCTAAATAATTATTGATTCTACGGGCATATTTTTTAGCTACTTCTTCTTTTGGTTTATTAAAGAAATGCGTTTGAAAATCTTCTAGTATGTATTTTTTGATAAAATATTGTAAACCGAAGAAAACAACCTCATCAATACCTTCAATCCTTGATTTTCTTGGTGTCCAGTTGGAATAAACTAAGGTTGTTCCAACTGGATATTGTCTTCTGTGATCTACTTTGTAACCGTCGGTTAATAGTAATGGGTTCATAATAATTATGTTTTACTTTATTATTTTAAAAAATTTAGATTCTGGTGCGTAAGAACCATAAATCGCGTCAAATTTAGTCTTTAATTTGTCAAAATCAACTTCTTGTTTATATTGATCCAAACACGTTAGCACTAAATTATTTTTTGTTGCATTTGAATATATTTGGTCTATTCGCAAGGCGTGAAGTAACAACTCTTCGTCTAGTTTTCCAAATCGAAGTTCTTTTTGATATTCGTTGTACACACAGGTTTCTTCTTCATTATTTACCAATTGGATATTTTCTTCATTTGGCATCCAACCACTTCCATGTCTAGTAGTGTAACATCTTGATACATAAAACAATTCTATATCTTGAATATCTAATTGCTTACAAATTTCTATTGCGTTTTTAGAAGTTGTGTTCGCATACGTTACATTAGGAAACACACCATGATCCATATCTAGCAAAATGCCTTGACTGCCTTCAAAGATAAAGGTTTCATAATTATTTAAAACTTCATAAGTAGTTATTTTCCAGTCTATTTTTTCAATACACTCTAAGAAATAAACTACTTCATTTTGTAACTGATTATCATTAGAAATGCCATAATAAGAAGCTATATTTTTCAATTTTTCAATCAGAAAATCTTTCGGACCTATTAAATCTATGGCAAATAACTTATACGCGCCTTCATTGCGTTTCATAGTGGCTCCAATTCCTTTTCCACAAGAACCGTGCGTTAAATTTTTGGTGTTATTTTGATTTTGCCAAACATCGAAAGGCGTGGTTACTTTGGCTAACGGATGAATATATAGTGTTGTATTTCCTTCTTTTTCCTTTAATTCTAGAAATTCATTATACAAAAGTGATGGATGAATAGTACAATGTTCACTAAAATAAGATGGTAAACCACGTAAAGCACCACTAGCAAAACTAGAATGTATGTGTTTTTTTTCGTTTAACATTACTGTATGTGCGGCTTGTTGTCCACCTGAAAAACGTATTACTATAGCTTCTGGGTTTTGGCTACAAAGGAAATCGGTTGTGATACCTTTTCCTTCGTCTCCAAATCCTAAACCAATAACCACTTTTGCTTTTTTCATTTATAACATATCAATATGGTCAAATCCTGTTGTTCCAGGAGTACTTAAATCTCCTGTTGATTCAGTTGTTCTTCCTGATTTTATTTTATGCTTCTCACAAATGATATTTTTAATCACATCTGGAATAGTTTTATAATCTTCTACTGAAATACAATTTTCTCCTAGTACTTCTTTCCAACCAATTTCTGCCGATTGGGCTCTTGTAGAATGCAAAACGCTAATGTGATAGACTTCGTATCGTTTTTTGGCTTCAGCCAATAATTCTAAATCGCTATACGTTTGTTCTCCACTTCCCATAATCTCTTTGATAGCAGAAGCTGGTAACACTTTTAAATTAGGTTCATCTCCAATTGTGAACAATAGTCCTTTTTGACCTCTTTTTTCGAAGGCATCAATTTTTGTATGAAACGCTGCAAAGTACCAAGCTAATAAATAACTTTCTCCTGCATTTCCACCACCACCAGATTCAATGTAGGTTCTAGTTAACCACATGTCTAGTTCTTCATCACCCGATTCAAATTGGCCAACCTGCAACGGATAACCATCGCATTCGTGGTCTCCAATTCCTAAGAAAAGAAGTGCTGGATCTGGAACACCACCATCTATAATTCCTCCCATTAGTTTTGGTAAACCTTCTTTTACTAATTCGTGAGGAATATGTCCCATACTTCCTGTTACGTCTAATCCTAAAATGATTGGGTACGAATTAGGATTTGCTTCAGAATCTCTAGCTTCTCTAAAGGTTACTCCATTAGGATTCATGGACTCATGAGCCATTCTTAATTTGTTCTGTGTAAAAATTTCATTAGCTGCTTTTGAAGCATATCCTTCTTTTGCTGCTTTACTTAACCGTGCACTAAAGTTATATTTTGTTCCTCCCATGATTAAAATGTTTTACCAAATAAGTATTCGTATCTTGTTTTTGCTATTTCGAATTGGATTTTTAGGTTTCTGATATTCAAAGACAACTCAATGTCTCTTTGTACAAAAGTATCAGGATTGAAATCGGCAAAGGTTAAACTGTTTTTGTCTAATGGACTGATGTCGATACAACTTTCTTGTTCTCTTTCTAATCGTTTTATTTTTAATTCGATGTCTTCAATGCGTCTTTTATAAATGAGTTCTGAGTCTTCTGCTATGGCTTTGGCTCTGTCTTCTCTTATTTGGTCGTTGTTTCTTCGTAAAGCGTCAACGAATCTTGGTTTTAAATCGTCACTCATATTTTTAGTTTTTATAGTTTTGAAATATATGTGTTTTCTTGTTATTATTCTTTAGTTATTTCAACTCAAATATACGTTTGTAAAAGTTCTTTTACATCATCATAAATAATGATTTTCTTGTCTAATCTAATTTCTCCCTTTTTCATTTGGATATAATGTTTGCACTACATCGCTTTGCCAAAATTCTTTCGTTTCAATATCTAAACAAGTTAGTTTCCCCATGAAAGCTGCTCCAGTATCAATATTCCAAACGTTAGCTTTATTCATAGGGGTATCAATACCGTAGTTTATAGTTGGAGTATGTCCAATATAAATTTCGTTATAATGTTTTAATCGTTTTGGATATAATTCACTAGTTTTTTTAAGATGTTTATCCATAGCTACTGCTGTTTCCCATAAGGTTCTATCAAAATAATAATCAGACTCGTTTTGTTCTTTTTCAACACCATGAATAGACGTAAATCCTGCATGAAGGAACAGCTTACTGTTTTTATGTATATAATAATTTTTCAAGTTCTGAAAAAACACCTTGTGATTTTCGTTAATTATATAACCTGTTTTTAAATAACTCTCTTTGGTTGATTTCCCTCCATGTTCTTCCCAAACAGGATTTGATGCTCCTAATTCCAACCATCTTCCACACCACAAATCATGATTTCCTTTGATAAAAATACATTCTTGATTTTCAGCAGTTTTTATTAAAAACTGAACTGTTTCTGCTGATTCGTTCCAACCATCAACGTAATCTCCTAGAAAAATTAATCTATCATCAATAGTGATTTTAGCTCTTTCAAACAATTGTTGTAAAGCTCTTAATCCTCCATGAATGTCTCCGAAAACTAGTGTTCTTTTTTGTTTCATTGTTAAAATTCAATGTACGCTACTGGTACTTCATTAGTTAACCAAACTCCGTTTTCTGATATGTAAAATTTGAAACCGTCCTGGTACATTTTTGGTGCGTTGATACTCAAAATTACAGGTTTCCCTCTTCTGCTTCCCACTTTTATGGCTGTTTCTCTGTCTTGACTCAAATGGACGTGTTGTCGGCTCATTTTTTGTAAACCTTCTTTTCGAATAGCTTGTATGAATTTGTCCACTGTTCCATGATATAAAAAATGAATAGGTTCAACTTCTTTTAATTCTAATTCAACCGAAATGGAATGCCCTTGACTGGCTCTGATTTTAGTTTTATCCTCGTTAAAAGCGAATCGTTTTTTGTCATTGTTTTCTACTACGTAATCCAACAGCGTATAATCTAATTTCTTATGAAATTTATTACATTGTGTAATGAGTTCGTCTACATTTGCCCAACCGTTTTCGTCTAAAGTTAAGGCTATTTTTTCTGGTGCATGTCTTAGTACTAAACTAAGGAATTTGCTTATATCTTTTGTTATTTTTTCGTTCATATACATGTCGCTCCGCTGGAGTTTATAAAAGTTGTTCGTACAACTTGTAATTTTCTTCATCAAAACAGACAAAGGTTATCTCTTCTATGCTTTCTACTGGAAATTGCTTTACTGTTTCTATGGCAATTTTTGCTGCTTCGTTTTTAGGAAAGCGATAAATTCCTGTACTTATGTTTGGAAAAGCGATTGATTTTAATTGGTGCTTTTCGGCTAGTTGTAAGCAATTGTTATAACAAGTAGCTAATAACAGTTTTTTCTCTTCTTTATCTCCATTCCATACTGGACCAACGGTGTGAATGACATATTTTGAAGGTAAATTTCCTGCTGTTGTAATAACCGCTTCACCAACTGCGCAACCTCCTTGCTTATTTCGGATTGCCACGCATTCCTCTAAAACGGCTTTTCCACCAGCTCTATGAATCGCTCCATCCACTCCACCACCACCTAGTAAGGAAGTGTTGGCTGCGTTTACTATTGCGTCAACTGTTGTTTTTGTTATGTCGCCTTGTGTTAGTGTTAGTTTCATATACATGTCGCTCCTCTGGAGCTGTTTTTTCTTATTATAAATATTGAACTCCTCTGGAGTTTATAAAATCGATCTCCCTATTTTGTTTCTTTTACCAAAACATCAAATACTTTTTGCATGCCTATTGTTGCTTTTTCTTTTACATAAATGGCTCTTCCACCATAATTGCCTCCATCGTGATCTGGATTGATAATGATTAGTTGGGCATCATGCTTTATAAAGCTCAACAAATTAGCTGCTGGATAGACTTGTAAAGAAGTTCCAATTACCATAAAGATATCGGCTTGTTTAACCATTTCGATAGCTACTGGATATAAAGGCACGTCTTCTCCAAACCAAACAATATCTGGTCGTAATTGCGATTCGTCTTCTGCTTTATCTCCAATTTTTATGTCATCTAAACAATCGTACACTAATTTTCTATTGAGTGATGAACACATTTTATTTAGTTCTCCATGTATGTGTAAAATATTAGTTGAACCTGCTCTTTCATGTAAATCATCTATGTTTTGTGTGATAATTTGTACTTCGAAATATTCTTCCAATTGTTTTACTAAATGATGTGCTTGATTGGGTTCAACCTCTTTTAATTTTCTTCTTCTTTCGTTATAGAATTCTAATACAACTTCTCTGTTTTTTCTCCACCCTTCTGGTGAAGCCACATCTTCAACTTTGTGGTTGTGCCATAATCCGTCAGCATCTCTGAAGGTTTGGATGCCACTTTCTGCACTTATTCCTGCTCCGGTTAATATTGCTATTTTTTTCATTTTTGTGTTCTTTTTTAATCTTTCATTCGATACATAATATCACTTCGTAATGCGTATTTGTAACCACTTTCTATTATTTTTCCTTCATGTCTGTAAGGATGATAAAAAACCAATAAATCACCTGTTTTGGGTTGAATGGTAAACAAATCTTCAAATTCGGTTTCACCGCCTTCAAATTCTTCGTTGAGATAGATTAGAAAAGTGAAAAAACTTTCTTCTTTTTCATTCCTTTTAAAACTTCCATCTCTATGCATTTTAAATCGTTGTCCTGAACTGTATTTGTAAAAACGGAACATTTCGTTTAAACTATCCACTTCATACATTCCTACTTCGTTATTTAAAAATGGTTTGGCTCTTTGGAACAATTCTTTTGCTAAAGTTTCATCTGTGTACAGAATTCTGTCGTTGTTTCTAACGCCTTTTAAAATGGATTGTCTATTTCCACCCATTTGCACTTTAGCTTCTTCATAACCTAATTGTTCACTTTTTTCTATTAAAACCACACATTCTTCTTTGGAAAGGAAGTTTTCTAGTACAAATATGTCTTTGTTATAAATGATCTTTTTCATTGTTACTTTCTTAATTCATCCCTAACTTCCATTAAAGCAAAGCCTAACAAATTTAATCCTTTCCATTTTTCAGGATTGTTACAATCTTTATCATCACTTGCCATACCAATTCCCCAAATAGGGTCGACTGGACTTGCTTCTACAATAACTCTTTCATTGGTACTCAAAAGAAATTGTTTTAAATCTTGATCTTGACTGAACTTATAGAAGTTTCCTTCTTTTACTATTTGAAATCTATTGGCTAGCCAAGTTTCATTATCATAATTACGAACTTCTCTTCCTAGTTTTTTGGCTTCAGCTGGTGATTTACAAAGTAGTATTTTTTCTAACACTCCATTATCTCCAAATAATTCCGCTTTCTTTGCCATCATCCAATGTTCGGCTGTTTTGTATTCAATTCCTTCCACTGTAAAACTACTTTTCCACCATTGACTGAAACAAGTTTTTGTGATTGTTCCGTCTTTTGAAGGTTGGTGACCCCAAAAGAATAGGAATTTATTGTCTGTATTTATATTTTCAATTGTGTATTTCATATTTCTTACTTAATGTATCACATAGTTTTGTGATGTCGTTTTTTCTAGCTAGTACGTTAATCCATTCTTCAGGAATACTTTCGTATCCATATAGTAATCCTGCTAATCCTCCTGCGATGGCTGCTGTTGTATCGGTGTCACCTCCTAAGTTTACAGCTTTTAAAACTGTTTCTTCGTAGGTATTGGATTTTAACAAACACCATAAACTGGCTTCGAGGCTACTTAAAACATAACCGCTTGAACTTATTTCTTTTTCTTTTAATTCAGCTAACTTGACTAGTTCATAGTCTCCAATTTGGTTTTCTAATACTCTATGAAATTTATCTATTTCTACTTGCGAACAAATAGGATTATTTATTAGAAAATCATTTACCTTTTCTTTCATTCCTTCGAAAGCTTCCTCTTTATTTTTCCCTTCTAAAAGCAATAAAGCATATTCTATGTAGATAAAACAAGCTATGACTGATCTTATGTGAGCATGCGTAATTGATGAAACTTCTCTCACTGTATCAAATCTTTTAGTAATGCTAAAATCTTTCACATAGAATAGCAAGGGAAGAATTCGCATTAAAGAACCATTTCCGTTATCTCTTTCAGATGTGCCACCAGCTAATAATGGATTTGTTCCGTTTTCAATTGAATGTATAGCTAAATTTGTAGCAATTCCTATATCAAAAACACGTCCATGTGGTGTCCAAAGTTGTCCTTGTCTCCAAAGCACGAAATTATTAGCAATATCATTTACATTATATCCTTTGCATAAGCTTTCAGCCAAACAAAAAGTTAATGAACTATCGTCGCTCCAAGTTCCTCTTGGTTGTGCATGTGAGCCGTTTTCTCGCATATTAACAACTGGAAATCTTGCTAATAATTCCCTATCTTGAAATTCTACAGGAACTCCTAAAGCATCACCAACCGCAACTCCGAATAAAGCGCTATGTGCTTGGTTTATTTTCATTTTTAACTCTCTTTAGTTGCTATCTTCAATTTTTCATTCAATTCATTATCCTTGAAAACCAATGGTTTTTCCAATGGAATCATCAATTTTTCTAAGGTGTTGTTTTTTACATTTTCATATTCATGGGCTACAAAATTGCTGATGTTTTCTATTAACAAAATGTCTTCTTTTGCAAATGTTTTTATAAACTCGTTTCGCAAACCAATTTGTATGGCTCTTCGTTCTAATTTGGCTCCATAAGGATCGTGATCTGGATCCCATTGCAAACGCACATTAGAGGATTTCACTTCATTTTGCCATTCTTCATGTGTCATCCCTTCTACTTGATTGAAAGAGGAATAAACAGCGTTTTTTAAATAAGTTTCAAAAGCCTCTCTTTTTAAATGTATGGCCAAAACCACTTCTTGACCTTCTTTTGTTCCCCAACCGTTTCTGTACATCATCCAAAGAAAATTGGGCTTTATCCAAGTCATTCTTTCTAAACTGAATGCACCACCAAAGAATTGGTTTTTGACTGCAAATTCTCCAATTTCTTTTCTGTAAGACTGGTACACTATTATCTTTTCATCATCATATTGCGCCATGATGTGATAGCCTTCTTTTGGCCATTCTTGTATTTGTTCTGTATATTTTTTTAATTCTAATTTCATTTTTAAGTTGATTTATTCCTTTCAATCTGCATTTTACATTAAACCAAATTTCTCTTCTAGTTGTTGATCTAATTTCTTTAGATATTCTTTTCCAAAAGCTCCGTTTTCTAATTCTTCTAATAAGAATGCAGGTAAGATTTTATCACACGCTTTCTTCTGACTTAAAATTGCCATACATAATTCGGCCACAGTATCCGTATCACCTCCAAAATCGATACAATATTTTAAACAGTCTTTCATCGAAGTAGCTTCTGAAACTATTTTTATTACTGCTTTTGTTGTGGGATAACCGTGCATATCGATAGGAGAAGTAACTTCATATATTTCATTTTCACCTAAAGTTTCATTTATAAAAGAGATTAAGTCGTTATTTTTATCTAAATCATATCTATAAAAATGTACAGCTAGTGCAATTCTTTTGGCACATTGAATTCCCTCTATAGTATCATGTGATACTTTTGCTTGAATTTCACAAAAAGAAAGTAGTTTTTGAATATCTTTTATATACCCTATTGAGTAAGCTCGCATCGCTGAACCATTACCACCACTTTGATTATTTATTATCTGAATAAAATCAGAACCGCTTTTACTTGTATCCAAAGCATTATAAACTCTATTTGAATAACCTCTTCTTTTATCTCTGTGAAAAGCAATTACAAATTTATTGGCTACTTTTTCTGCTGTCCAGTTATCTTCTTCTAAAAGTAATTCGGCTATAGCGATTGCCATTTGCGTATCATCTGTATATCTTTTATAGATTTCTGTATACATTCCGTGTTTGTGATATTGAGTCAAATCATTATATTTTTCAATATAATTCATTTCTTGAAACTCAAAACCTGCTCCATAAGCGTCTCCTATTGCTGCTTCTAAAATCATTTTTTTCTTTTTTATGTGTTCTCGATACATTTTTTATTCCACTACATTCCATAAAAAACACTCGAACTGATGCATGACTATTCTATTTTTAACGTAATCACTTCTACATTCTCATTCTCAATATCTTTGAAAGAATTGGTTGTAAAAATCTTTTTAAATACGCTTAGACTTTCAAATCCTTTATTAAAAATACCGTGACTTACTGCCAAGTATAAGTTGCCTGCGCTTTTGTTTTTTAATTCTTCGGCTAAGCCAATAAATGTGCCTCCTCCATCGCAAATATCATCTACGATTAAGCAATCTTTGCCTTGTAAATCTTCTGAATAAACTTTGAAACCTGATAATTTTCCCGTTTTTACATCTCTACTTTTACTACATTCTATTACTTCAACACCTCCTAAATATTCCGATACTTTATAAATTTTCTTTAAAGCTCCTCCATCTGGTGAAATTAATAAAACTTCGTTTCCTATCTTTTTAATTACTTGTTGGATAAAATCGTAATTAGCTACTACTTCGCAGTTATTCAATAAAGCTGGTGTAACTTCAGAATGAGGATCGAATACTTGGATTTTATTCAAATTTAAACTATTAATAATGTTTGCATAGACTTTCACTGACAAAGGTTCGCCCAGAATCATTACACGATCTTGTCTTGCAGCTGGAAAGTAAGGAATAAAAGCATTAATGCTTTTTACACCCATTCTTCGTAAAGCATCGATAGCTAAACAGAACAACCCTAAATCGTTAAAAGAATTCAATCGATGCGTAACGGTCACCGTAGCTGTAGTATCAAAGTTTGCTGTGATCTTTATATGTGGTTCGCCTCCTGAAAAGATAAAACTCTGAAATTCAATTGCGTTTTCTTTTCCTAAAGGAATAAAATTTTTATCTAAATTAAGTATCATATTATGTTTGTGTTTATTTTACACAAATGTATGATTTAATTTTTTTCTGACAAAATATTTTTTGTGTATTTTTTACACTAACTTAATTTCGAAATAAATCCCTTCTTTTTCAAGACGCTTATATTCAGCTATATCAAAAGCATATAGTTTTGCTGGACGTCCTGTTTTTTTAGTTGCATATTCTTCTGTTTCTCTTATAAAACCGAAGCTCATCATTTTCTTTCTAAAATTTCTTCTATCAATTTCTTTACCTATAATTGTAGTGTATAAATTCTCCAAATGAGAAAACAAAAATTTATTTGGCAATAAATCAAATCCAATAGGTTGATAGGTTAGTTTATCTTTTAACCTTTTAATTGCTATTTGAATAATTTCGTTGTGATCAAATGCAAGATTTGGAATTTTATCAACTTCTACCCATGACACATTATCTGCATCTGTATTTGCTATTAAAGTTAGTTTTGAAGAATCGACTAGTGCAAAATAAGCAACAGAAACAACCCTATTTCTTGGATCTCTAGAGATATCATCTCCAAATGTATATAATTGTTCCAAGTAATTCACTGAGACATTAGTTTCTTCTTTCAACTCGCGTTTTACAGCTTCTATTAAAGCTTCATCTTCTTTTACTAAACCGCCAGGAAGTGCCCAATACGTATTTTGACTTCCAAATTTTTGTTGGATTAGCAATACATATAGTTTTGATTTTTGGTATCCAAAAACTACCGCATCTACTGCTATTTTAATATTTTGAGGATTTGAGGACATAGGAAAGTGTATATACTACGCAAATATAACTGTTTTTTGTTTTTATGATAAATGTTTGTTTATTCATTTCACCATTTTAGATGGTTTGACTTTTTTAATATCATCTTTTGTAAGATAATTCTCTTTATTTTGCAAATACAAGTCATGAAAAAAATTATATTATGTATTTATAGCACTACTGATTAGTGTTTTAATTTCTTGTAAAAATGAAACTAAAACAATAGGAACAATACTACTTTCGATATTAATCCAATACCTGTTTTCAAACGTAGATTTTTTTTAGTTTACCAAAAGGATTGCAAACTACAAATAAGCCTATAAAGAAAAACTTTGATATTATCTATTTTTCAATAGATAGCATAATGACTCTATTAGAAAGGAAGAATTTGAAAGAACTATATTCATCAAGAACACAATAGTGATGAAGGTTGGTCATTACACTATTTTTAAAAAAGTTATGATGAATATGAGCGTTATCATGACCAAACCACATATTTAGGCGAAGATAGTTCAATAAGGTATGCTGATTAAACTATAAAAGTTTATGTTATACGACGTTCAAATGGTAATGATATTTATATTAACCTGATGGTAAAGAAGCTGTTGCTGAAAATATCAAAGGAGCTACAAGCCAATCCTAATTTAAAATAAACATTAATGGTTATACTGATAATATCGGAAATGACACTTGTAATATACAACTTTCAAAGAATAGAGCTGAAACAGTTAAGAAAGCTATTATTACTTCTGGTATTGAATATGCTCTTTTATCATCAGATGGATTTGGCTCAAAAGATCCTATTTCAGATAATAATTCTAAAGAAGGTAGAGCTCAAAATAGAAGAGTGGAATTAAAAAAATAAGGCTATAATTAACAAACGACCCTTCATTTAGAACAATTTTAAGTGAGGAATTTTTAATATGATTAACTATTAATAATTTTACTTAAATCAAACATTGGAGCATACATAGACACCATGATAACTCCTACCACAATTCCTATTACAATAATAATCATAGGTTCTAATATTACTCCTATCATTTTTGTTTGATGACTTATTTCTTCGTTATATTGATCTGTTAAGCGCTCAAACATCGTATCAAGTTGATTAATTTGTTCTGCTACTTCTACCATTGAAACTAACTTATTTTCATAAATAGTGTGTTTACGTAAACTTTCGTGTAATGAAGCTCCTTTAGTAATATCTGATTTAATAGTATCTATTGATTTTTCAATAGGATAAAATCCAATCATTTTTGAGGTTAATGATAATGATGTAAGTAAAGTAGTTTTTGAAGTAATCAATAAGTTCATTGATTGGCAAAAACGAGAAATATAAATTTTCCGTATGAGATTACCAAAATAAGGAATTTTCAATATTAAGGTTGAAATAAATTTACGATAGTTATCTTTTTCTCTCAATACAAAATGTGCTACTACTAATCCCATAATTGTTAAGAAAACCAATAAAAATATTGTTCCTGAATGATTTGAGATTTTAATAGAAATAATAATTTAATTCATCCTAAATTAAACGAAGTTTTAATTTCTTCTACAACATTTTTCAAAACACTATTTAAAGTATCATTTTTTCGACATAATAAAAAAACTTGTGTTGAAGGCATTTTTGGACTATCCCAAACCAATTGTATTTTCTTTTCTTTTAAATGTTTTTCAACATTGATATCCCAAACTATTGAAATTCCTGTATTTTTTGATAGTGATTCCAACATTTCATATTCTGAAGGAATAATATAGTTTGAAATTATAGATGGTCTTTTTTTATCAAATACATAGAGCCAAAACAATTTTACATGCGGAATTCTAGCATCAAAATTATACCATTTTTGATGATTCAACCAATTTTCTACTTCTGTAAAATTTTCTTTTTTAATTTCTTCTTTAATTGTTTTTATTTCTAAATCAGGACTTGAAATCATGATTTGTTTGATTTTCCCTAATTCACTTTGAACAGTATCAAAGGTGTCATACTTCTTAGTGACTATAGCAAAATCAATTTTTTTATTATCAACTAAATTAAATAACTCATCGTTTTCAGCATAAGTAAAATCAATAAAATCAAATTTTGATATTAATTGATTTCCAATACTTGAAAACAAATGTTTTGAAATTCCTACGGAAACTAGTTTATTTGCGTTAAACGCTTTTGTCCTGAAACCATTTTCAACGTTTTCTAATCTATCTAATGCTTCAATTATAAGATTATTGAGCAACTTAGCGTATTCTGTTGGCTCAACTCCTTTTGATTTTCTATTAAACAATTTATAACCAACATGTGCTTCTAACATTGCTATTTGTTGACTAACTGCTGGTTGACTTATAAATAATTCCTTAGCAGCTAATGAGAAATTACCATTTTTATAAACTGATTTGAAGGTTCGATACCATTCTAAATTAACCATGATATAAATATATTTATTACAAACATAATTTAAATTATTTTTACTAATACCATTATAATTGTAATTTTGATAAAAATTAATTAAAAGCATGAAAAAAATTATAGCTGCATCTATTTTAATGGTAACATTAGGATGCAAAGAGAATAAAGAAAGTAAAGAACAGAAGCAAGAAGAACAAACAATAAAACAAGAATCAATGAAAAAAGTATTATTTGTAGTTACTAGTCATGATAAGTTAGGAGAAACTGAAGAAAAAACAGGATTTTGGATTGAAGAATTTGCAGCTCCTTACTATGAATTAGTCGATCAAGGTATTGAAGTAACAATTGCTTCTCCTCTTGGAGGTCAACCACCTATCGACCCAAGAAGTGCTGATCCATCCTCTGCAACTGAAGACACGAAAAGATTTGACAAGGATAAAATTTTACAAGAAAAATTAGCAAACACTGCTAAATTAGTAGACATTAACCAAACTGATTATGATGCTGTCTTTTATCCAGGAGGTCATGGCCCATTATGGGATTTGGCTTCTAGTGAAACCTCAAAAGATTTAATTACTTCTTTTTATACAAACAATAAACCTATTGCTTTTGTTTGTCATGCTCCAGCAGTATTAAAAGATGTTAAAGTAAACGGAGAATTTTTAGTAAAAGGTAAAAAAGTCACTGGCTTTTCAAATGCAGAAGAAGAAGCTATTGGTTTAACTAAAATAGTACCTTTCTTATTAGAAGATGCTTTACAAATTAATGGAGCTGAATATAGTAAAGGAGAAAATTGGACACCATATGCAGTAGAAGATGGATTACTAATTACGGGTCAAAATCCAGCTTCATCAAAATTAGTAGCTCAAAAATTAATACAACAATTAAAAAAATAAAAACATGTTAAACTTTGAATTATATAATCCTGTAAACTATGTTTTCGGGAAAGGACAAATAGAAAAACTAAACGATTTAGTCCCAAATAATGCTAAAATTCTAATTGCTTATGGAGGAGGAAGTATTTTTAAGAATGGGATATATGACCAAGTTAAAACCGCTTTACCAAACCATGACATTATTGAATTTGGAGGCATTGAACCAAATCCACGTTTTGAAACTTTGATGAAAGCAGTAGAAATTATTCGTGCTGAAAAAATTGATTTTATATTAGCAGTTGGTGGTGGAAGTGTTATTGATGGTGTAAAATTTATTTCAGCAGCCGTTAATTATGAAGGTGATACTGTTGATATTTTAAGAAAACGTATTTTATTTAAGGATGTTTCTAAAGTTATTCCTTTTGGAACGGTTTTAACCTTACCAGCAACAGGCTCTGAAATGAATTCTGGTGCAGTAGTAACTATTGATGCTACTCAAGAGAAATTAACGCTAGGAGGAAGCGCTTTATTTCCTGTTTTCTCTATAGTTGACCCAACGGTTATTATTTCATTACCAAAAAGACAATTACAAAATGGCGTAGTAGATGCTTTTACTCATGTAATGGAACAATATTTAACTTACACACACGATGCTTTTCTACAAGACAGAATAGCCGAAAGTATTTTACAAACCTTAATCGAAATAGGACCAGATGTTGTTGAAAACCCAAGTGATTACAAGTTGGCTTCAAATTTTGTTTGGAGTGCAACTATGGCTTTAAATGGATTAATTCAAAAAGGAGTTCCTTCGGATTGGGCAACACACATGATCGGCCACGAACTAACCGCTTTATACGAAATTGATCACGCTAGAACTTTGGCTATTATTGGTCCTAACTTATACAAAGTAATGTTTGAAACAAAAAAAGAAAAATTAGCACAATACGGAAAGCGCGTATGGAATATTTCAGAAGGTTCCACAGAAGAAATTGCAGAAAAAGCGATTGAAAAAACCATTTCATTCTTTCATACTATGGGAATGAAAACAAAATTATCCGAAAACACAGAAAATTATCAAAAAACTGCTGATTTTATTGTTAATCGTTTTGAAGAAAGAGGTTGGAAAGCTATGGGTGAAAAACAAAATATTACTCTTGAAAAAGTAAGAGCAATTGTTGAAATGAGTTACTAATTTTTAAGGATTATTTTAACTGTTGATTTCTCTCTAAGAAAATAAAATGCTTTCTCAAAATCTTAGGAAACTAATTTAAAACTCTTCTTGATAATAAACTTACACGTTTTAAAAACAAAGTAAAAAACAAAAAAAGCGTTCAAGATTTATTCTTGAACGCTTTTACTAACCAACCAAAACTAAATAGATTAACCCAAAACTATTTAAAAAATTATACTTAGAAAACGGATCATAGGATATTAAATTGCATTCAAAAAACTAAAAAAATGTTAAATTTACATTTCTTGATACTTCGTAATGAAAAAGTGTAATTTCTAATATTGAAACTATTTCTTTACCTTTGGATTTCCTAAAAATTTTTAAAAAATGGAAAAACCAAAGTTTGCCGTAATTGGTGGAGGAAGTTGGGCAACTGCTATCGCAAAAATGTTGTGTGAAAACCAAGAAAAAATTGCTTGGTATATGAGAAGTTCGTATGCTTTAGAGTGCATAAAACATCAAAAACACAACCCTAACTATTTAAGTTCTGTCCAATTTGACAATACTAAATTAATTCTTACTAATGATATTAATGAAGCTGTTGCATTTGCAGATTATATCATATTTGCAATTCCGTCTGCTTTTTTAAATTCTGAATTAGAAAAATTAACAGAAGATTTATCGAATAAAATAATATTCTCTGCAATTAAAGGTATTGTTCCTGAAACAAGCTTAATTGTTGGAGAACACTTTCATACAATTTATAACATTCCATACGATAATATTGGTGTTTTAACTGGCCCTTGCCATGCCGAAGAAGTTGCTATGGAACGTTTATCCTATTTAACTATAGCTTGTAGCGATAGAGAAAAAGCAAAATATGTTGCCAAAAATCTAAGTTCATATTATATAAAAGCAAAAACTACAGATGATATTATAGGAACTGAATATGCCGCTGTATTAAAAAATATTTATTCTATTGCTGCTGGAATCGCCCATGGCTTAGGATATGGTGATAATTTTCAGGCTGTTTTAATGAGTAATGCAATTCGTGAGATGAAAAAATTCATTAGAAAAGTACATAAAATGAAACGCAACATTAATAATTCTGCATATTTAGGTGACTTATTAGTTACGGGTTATTCCGTTTTTTCTAGAAATAGAATGTTTGGAAATATGATAGGAAAAGGTTACACCGTAAAATCGGCACAAATGGAAATGAGTATGATTGCAGAAGGATATTATGCAGCAAAAAGTGCTTATCACTTAAATGAAGAGCATAAAGCTGATACTCCAATCATTAACGCAGTTTATCGTATTTTATATGAAGGTAAAGAAGCAAAAGCAGAGTTTAAAAAGCTTACAGAAAAATTAAATTAAAAAACACATATTTTAACCGTTCTTTATAAAAAAAATCTAAAATATTGAATTTCAGTATTTTAGATTTTTTTTGCTTTACGCACAAAAAAAACAATGCGCTAAAAATCAGCAACATACAAACAATTCTCTTGGTGTAAAAAATAGATAGTACATTCGCAAAAAATTTGAACATATTATGGACTCATTAATTAATCATCCTGTTATTATAACCGTTTTTACCATTGTAATTATTGCAATGTTACTTCTCGATTTAGGTGTTTTAAATAAAAAAAGTCATGCTATAAGTAATAAAGAAGCTGCATTTTGGTCTGTTTTGTGGATTTCACTAGCCATGGGATTTAGTGCAATCATTTATAAATACATGGGTTTTGAAAAATTTGCTCAATTTCAAGGTGCTTATTGGATTGAAAAGGCTTTATCTGTAGACAACTTATTTGTTTTCATATTGGTCTTTGGTTATTTTAATGTAGCTAAAGAATCACAACATAAAGTTCTATTTTGGGGTGTTTTGGGTGCTTTAATCTTTAGAGCTATTTTCATCTTTTCAGGTGTTTGGATTTTAAATTACACTTATTTACCTGAAATGACACTCTTCGGATATGATGTAAAAATCAATTATTTACTTACTATTTTTGGTATTATTCTTATTGTTGCTGGATTTAAATCGTGGTTTAGTCATAGTGAAGATGATGGTGATAAGGATTTTTCTAAAAGCCCTGGATCAAAATTGGTTCATAAGTTTTTTAAAGTTAGTACAAAATTTGATGGTGATAAATTTTTCACTATTGAAAATGGTGTAAAAATGGCAACTCCATTATTAGTTGTAGTAACTATTATTGAATTTACTGATTTACTATTTGCCGTAGATAGTATTCCTGCTATTTTTGCTATTGCTCCTGATGATCCTTTTATTCTCTATACTTCAAATATCTTTGCCATTTTAGGATTGCGTTCGCTTTATTTCTTATTGGCTAATTTCATGTATATGTTTAGTCGCTTACATTATGGTTTAGCACTTATATTAGGATTCATAGGTGTAAAAATGATTATTGCGCCTTTTATCCATATCTCTTCTTTAACATCATTACTAGTTGTTGGCAGTGTTTTAGTTATTTCTGTAATTTGGTCTTTATTATTTCCAATAAAGAAATAAAAACATTTGTGTATAATATATACATTTTAACATTTATTTTAATGACTTTTACACATTACAGATCTATTGGAAAAAACATAAACCCCTACAAAACAAAGCATTAATAAAATTAGTGATTACTATTCTTTTTTGGCATATTTTTTTCAATTGTATATAACATTAGTAATCATTAAAAAAATTATTGTTATGAAAAAAGTAGTTTTATTGGCAGCTTTTGCATTTGCCACAGTTTCAACATTCGCTAAGACAGACGTTAATTCAACAGCTATTGAAGTTATCAAGCTTCAGGAAGGATATAAAGAAATTTCTGTTGATGAATTACCAGATGCAGTTAAAGAAGCTGTAAAGAAAGATTTTAAAGATGCAAAAGTTCTAAAAGCATTTGTTAATGAGAGTAAAGAATTTAAATTAGAGCTATTAGTAGGTGAAATTACACAAACTGTTTTTGTAGATGCAAACGGAAATTGGTTAGAAAAAGAGTAATTAAAAATTAATTTTCTTTACATAAAAATGCTATCTCAATGAGATAGCATTTTTTTATATTACTTTTATGTCATAATAAGTACAAAATAATTATTTTTAAAAAAAAATTCAAATGCCAAAGATATTAATCATTGAGGATGATAATACTTTCAACAACATGCTTTTACATTTTTTAAAACGAAATGATTACACTGTTGTACA
Organism: Flavobacterium sp. 316; assembly: GCF_000967805.1. Classification (NCBI taxonomy): domain Bacteria; kingdom Pseudomonadati; phylum Bacteroidota; class Flavobacteriia; order Flavobacteriales; family Flavobacteriaceae; genus Flavobacterium; species Flavobacterium sp. 316. Next base: position 200,830 of record NZ_JYGZ01000005.1, on the reverse strand, counting down.
AACTTTTACTGCGAAAGAAGCCATAGAACAATTAGAATTTCACTCTTTTGACATCATTCTCTCCGATTTGCGCTTACCAGATCAGGATGGTCTATCATTACTTCCTATCCTAAAAGAACGAAACATTGACACTCCTTTTATATTAATGACGGCTTATGCAGATGTTAAAACTGCTGTAAAAGCGATGAAAATGGGTGCTGCCGATTATATCTCAAAACCTTTTGTACCTGAAGAAGCTCTTTTGGTTTTACAAAAAATATTATCTTCTGGAAAAAAAGATTTTATTTCTAGAAAAAAAGAAAAAAAAGAACAACCAAAATCAGGTTTTTATTGGGGAAACGGTATTGCTTCTATAAAATTAAAGAAACATATTGATCTTGTAGCTCCAACTACTCTATCTGTATTAATTACAGGTGAAAATGGAACAGGGAAAGAAGTTGCCGCAAAAACAATTCACGAAAAAAGCAATCGATGTACAGGTCCTTTTATTGCTGTAGACTGTGGTGCTATTCCTAAAGACATTGCAGGAAGTGAATTTTTCGGACATATTAAAGGATCTTTTACAGGAGCTGTTAATGACAAAATAGGTTGTTTTGAAGCCGCAAATGGTGGTACTTTATTTTTAGATGAAATAGGAAATCTATCTTATGAAAATCAGGTTTTGCTACTTCGTGCTATTCAAGAACGAAAAATAAAAAAAATAGGTTCTAATATAGAAATCGATATTGATATTCGATTATTATCTGCTACAAATGAAAACTTAAAATCGGCGGTTGAAAATGGCTCTTTTAGAGAAGATTTATATCATCGATTAAATGAGTTTTCCATATTAATTCCTTCTCTTCGAGACAGAAAAGAAGATTTAGAGTCTTTTGCCTATTTATTTTTAGAAAAAGCAGCGTTACAACTGGAAAAAGATGTTACTAAAATTTCAGATGAAGCCTTACAAATTCTTTTTCAATATAATTGGCCAGGAAATTTAAGGGAATTACAAAATTACATTAAAAGAGCAACTCTCTTAAGTGCTGAAAACACTATTGAAGCTTCAAGTTTGCCCGAAGAATTAACTTTATCTAAATATCAGGAAAATAACTTTCAATTTGGATTAAAAGATGAAGCCGAAAAAGCTGCTATTTTAAATGCTTTATCAATTGCTAAAGGAAATAAATCAAGAGCAGCAGAGCTTTTAGGTGTTTCTAGAAAAACATTATACAATAAAATCAATCAGTATAAACTAACGTAAGGCTTTCTTTAAATTGGTTTAATTTAGTTAAAAGCAATTGAAAATCAGACTCTAATTGGTTTTGACTATTGGTATTTTCTTCTTTATGTTTTTCTTCCATTAAATTTAATAAAGAAAGTAATTCTTTTTTATCTAATTGACCAACCATAGTTTGCATTTTATGACATACTGATGTGATTTTATTTGCATCGTTGTTTTTTATTGCTTCTTCCAAAGAGGCAATATCTGATGTTAGTTCTTTTATATAGTTTTTTATAAAAAATCGTATATCTTCCTCATTATCTCCTAAATAAGCTTTTAAAATAGCATTATAAGAATCTCCATTTTCTACTATTTTAACTATTTTTTTTCCTGACAAAGTTGATATTGCGTTTAAAAGTTGATTTGGAGTAAATGGTTTTGCTAAAAAGGTATCAAAAGAAAAAGAAGACTCAATTGCTTCTTCATAAGGCAATTGTCCGCTTAAAACAATAACTTTTATATTTTGAGCAAAAGGAATCTTTCTAAGCTGAGTTAAAAAGGAATAACCACTCATTTTTGGCATGTGAATGTCTGTTAAAACAAATGTAGGCAGTTCTTCTTCACAGAAAGCTAATGCTTCATGTCCGTCAGAGAAAGTATAAATTTTTTCAAAATATGGTTGAAGTAATGATTTTGTAAGTTGAATTTGAGACATATCATCATCCAGAATAAGGCAACTCGTTAACACAATATCTTCTTTAAGATTTTCTTTTATTTTTTCTCTATAAGGCAAATTAACTGTAAATGTCGACCCTTCTCCTAATTCGCTTTCTAAATGAATTGTTCCTTCTAACAAATTTGACAATCTTTTACATATTGAAAGCCCTAAACCAGTTCCTCCATATAAAAGTTCAATTTCAGAGTTTTCTTGTGTAAATGAGTCGAATATTTTTTCGAAAGCATTTGATGCAATACCTATTCCTGTGTCTTTTATAGCAATTAAAAGACGATTATCTTCAATTTTAGTAATAATTGTTATACTCCCATTCTGTGTAAATTTATAAGCATTACTTATTAAATTGTATAAAATTTGTCTTATTTTATTATAATCTCCATAATAAACCAAATCTTCGGTTTCATCAATTTCAAATTTTAAATCTACCGTTTCTTTTTGATGTAAATCAGCAATATTCTGACCTGTCTCTTCTAAAAGTTCATTGAGTTCAAATTCTTGAAAAAGGACTTTTATTTTGCCTTTTTCCATTCTAACATAATCTAATAAATCTAATACTAATTGTTCAATATAGTGTGTTGCTGATTTTATTTTTAGCAGTTTTTCTCTATTCTCAAATAGGTTTTCTTTTTCTAGAAGTTGTGCACTATATCCTATTAATGACTGTAGAGGTGTTTTAATATCATGACTAACAGATGCCATTAACTGCTCTCTAGATTCTAAAAGAATTTCTGTTTTCTGCTTTTGTAACTCTAATTCTTGCCTATATTTTTTATTTTTAAGAAAATCTGTTGATAAAAGGATAAAGAAAAAAACAACAAGTATTAAACATATTATAGCCGCAATACTTAAAAGTCTTAAAGAATTTTCTTGATTTTCAATTTTTACTTTTTTTACTTTTTCTTGAGCAATAGCACTTGTTTCTCGAAGCTTTAATATTATATCTGATAATTTTTGAGTAATTACTAGTTCGTTTTTCAGTAATTCTACTTCTGTACTTTTTATTGCAATAGATTCCTGACTTCTTCTTTTTTGAGATTCTAATAGAATAATTTTTGAAGCTGTTAAAATAGAATCTGCTTCTTCATGAGAAATAGTATTAGTATCATCTTTTGGCACATTGCTATTTAAATAATCAACATATTCCTGAGCTACTTTTCTTTGATAAGGTGTTAAGTTTTTTGCATTCTTAAATAGACTTTCAATTTTTAATTTTCCTTTTATAGATTCTATATTCTCTATTTTTTTTACCACTTGATTAATAGGAACAGAAACGCTTCTTTTGTTTTGAAGATCTAATAATTTTAACACATTGTATTCTTTGTCTCTTAAATATCTCTTTAAGGAATCAACAATCGTTAATTCGTTTTTTAAAACACTAGTTTTTAGAGTGTCTAGTTTTAAGATTATTTTTTCATTTTCTTTTAAAAACGAAACGATATTCTTTTTTGTTTTTGTTTGTAAAGCAATTCTTGATAAGTTATCTGTTTGATAGATATCACGAATTAACTCTGTATAAGCCAATTGATTTTCATCAATCGTATCTGTTTTTAATAGTCTATTTAGCTTTGATTGTTGTTGAAATAAATACCAAACTGAAAAGGCCATTAATCCTAATAACAATAAATAACTCAATAATAATTTAAAGGAAGTGTATTTAGAAATAGCAGCCATTTAATGAATTTAGTAAATGAAATACAAATATACTATTTACAAAAAAATAAGAATCATAACATAATGAGAAAGAAAAAAATGTTATCCTATTCAATTGTAAATAAAGAATATTAATTTGTTATTATCTCATCTATAAAAATAAAAGCATCTCCGCCAAAACCTTGATGCCATTCTGGTAGTTTACCAAAATTAAAAGCTTTTACTTTTATATAACGTGCTTTTGTTTTCACTTTAGTAGAAAAGTTTTTTATAACCGTTTCATATTCTTTTGGATCAGTACTATTCTCTATTGAAGCTATTTTAGTAAATTTCTTATTGTCTTTTGAAATGAAAAATTCCACTTTTGTAGGCATTAAAATCCACGAACGTGTGTCTTGAAGAAAATTAGCACCTAGTTTTGTGATTTTTGTTTCTTTTTGCATATCAATTATAGCTTCGAAATCTTGACTTTGATATCCTTGCCATTCTCCTTTTCGCCAATTTTCATTTCCAAAAATTCCATCTATCAAGCCTTCTTCTCCACCAGCATGATACTGCGGATTATACTTTGATTTAATGTCGATAGTATAATTGTTTGGCTTTTTGAAAAATTGGGCTGAAACTGGATTGCTATATTCTGCACCTCTTTTAACATAAGCTTGAATTTTTTCAGATGATGAAATTTCTATGGAATTTGTATATTTCATCCAAGCAGGCTTTCCTGAGCTTGCATCTTGAAAAAGATAGAAAATTTCATCATTTGGATTTTGAGAAAATATCTCAATCATCATTTTTTCTTTAAACGATTTACTTTGTGCTTCAATAACTGGAACTGGAATTATTTTATTTATTTTTTCCTCTTCATATTTTGCCAACAATTCTTTCAAATAACCTTTCATTCCTTTTTTAGTAATTGTAAGCTGTTTCCCATTTTCAAAATTAACTTTTACCTTATCAAAATAAGGTGTTGTCTTACTCCATTCAGTATTTCCAGGAGTAACTGAATAAATTCCCATTGAACTTAAAACATACCAAGCACTCATTTGTCCACAATCTTCATTACCTATAAGTCCATCTGGAGTATTCTTATAGAATTCATTTAAAATATAATGGACTTTTTCTTTTGTTTTTTCTGGCTTACCAATATAATTATACAAATAAGCCATGTGGTGACTTGGTTCATTACCATGTGCATATTGTCCTATTAACCCTGTAACATCTACTTGCTCTCTTCCTGTAGTTTTACTTTCACTATTAAACATTTCGTCTAACTTGCTTTCAAATTTTTCATTTCCACCATACACTTCAATCATTCCTTTAATATCTTGTGGTACAAAAAACGTATATTGCCACGCATTGCCTTCCGTAAAATTATTATTAACTTCTCTTGGATCGAAAGGTTTATCCCAACCTCCGTTTTTCTTTGGTCGAATAAATCCAATCTCCGAGTCAAAAAGATTTTTCCATGATTGAGAACGTTTCATGAAATACTGATAATCTTGTTGTTTTCCTAAAAGCATTGCCATTTGAGCAATACACCAATCATCATAAGCATATTCAACCGTTTTAGATACACTTTCATGATCATCATCTATTGAAATAAATCCATTTTTCTTATAGGCTTCTAAACCTAATACGTCTCTCATAGCTGAAGCTTTACTAGCTTCAAAAGCTTTTTCATAGTCAAACCCTTTAATACCTTTAACCATAGCATCTGCAATTACTGAAACAGAATGATAACCTATCATACAATCGGTTTCGTTTGAGGCTAATTCCCAAACAGGTAATCGTCCTCCTTGTTCATATTGCTTAATGAATGTATTAATATAATCTGACGTTCGCTTTTTATCAATCAATGTATACAATGGATGTGCTCCTCTAAACGTATCCCAAAGCGAAAAAACAGTGTAATAATCAAATCCTTCTGCTGTATGAATTTTATTATCACGTCCTCTATATTTTCCATCTAAATCTTGAGCTATATTTGGTTGCATCATAGTATGATATAAGGCTGTATAAAAAATAGCTAATTTGTCTTTATCATTTGAAGTTACTTCAATTTTTGACAATTCTTTATTCCAAAATGACTCTGCTTCTTTTTTAATTTTTCCAAAATCCCAATGTTTAATTTCTGAACTATTTAGTTTTGCACCATCGTAACTTGTTGGTGAAAGTGATACTTTTACTAAAATCTTCTCTCCTTTTTTAACTTGTTTAGAAAAACTCAATGCTAATTCGACACCTTCATAAATTTTTTCTTCGCTTTTATAATTTGTCTTTTCTTTATTGATAACTAAAGGCACATTAAATTCAATTCTGGCATACACATATTGGTCGCGAGCCCAAGCTTCACTTCTTCTCAGAACTTCAATAGTTTTATCATCAATAATTCGTATTCTTCCTTCTAATAATTTATCACGATGATTCAAATCCAGAATAATATTAGCTTGACCATTCTCATTAAAAGTATATTCATGAAAACCTACACGCGTTGAAGCCGTTAAACGCACATCAATATTGTGTTTGTCTAATGTTACGCTATAAAATCCGGCAGAAGCTCTTTCGTTATCATGAGAAAAAGTAGAAGAATAGATTTTATTATCAAATGAAGGTTCACCCATAGTTGGCATTAACATGATATCACCATAATCAGAAACACCTGTTCCATTTAAATGTGTATGTGAAAATCCATATATTAAATTATCTGAATAATGATAACCACTACAACCATCCCAGCTACCATCTATTCGAGTATCGGGTGAAAGTTGTACCATTCCATAAGGAACTGTTGCGCCAGGAAATGTATGACCGTGTCCACCAGTTCCAATAAACGGATTTACATGTTTAGCAAAATCCTGCGAGAAAACAGTACTTGTAATAAAAAGTATAGAAAAAAGAAAAATCCTCATTTTATAGGTTTATTTAGACCTTAAAATTGAGGATTTTTTATGAATTATAAAAATTTTATATTGCCATTACACCACGTTTATTAATCGCAGGTAAGTCTGATTGTGCTTTTTCATTAATTCCGTTGACTTTAAAAATAAATTTCTTATCAAACATTTTATTGTTTAAAAAATACGATACTAAAAACTCATTGTTTAATTGTAACACATTATTTTCTAAGAATTCTATTTTAACAGCACTTTGTGGTTCTACTTTTGCAAAAGCATGTCTAAGTGATGATGTATTTCGGTTTTCCCCATTTATTAGCCCGTAAGCTCTAGAAACTATCATTGCCATTTCTAAAGGTTCGTTTGTTGCATTTAATAAATAAGCATACCAGCAATCTTCCTGAAAATCGTCATTCCACTCTCGTATAGCAACGATATGTACGTTTTCTACTTTTGGAATTTCTATGTCTTTTTTCATATTATTAATGTTAAAAGCCGAAAGCAAAACCATTATAGTGTTAACTTTCGACTTAAAATTATTTTTTTATTTATTATAAACTTGATTTAAATTGCTCTAGGAAACGCACATCATTTTCATAAAACATACGAATATCGCCAATTTGATATAACAACATTGCAATACGCTCTATTCCCATTCCGAAAGCAAAACCAGTATATTCGTCTGGATTAATATTACAATTTTTTAGAACATTTGGATCCACCATTCCGCAACCCATAATTTCTAACCAACCTGTTCCTTTTGTGATTCTATAATCGATTTCATTATTTAAACCCCAATAAATATCTACCTCAGCACTTGGCTCAGTAAATGGAAAATAAGAAGGTCTTAATCTAATTTTAGATTTTCCGAACATCTCTTTAGTGAAATACAACAACGTTTGTTTTAAATCGGCAAATGAAACATCTTTGTCAATATACAAGCCTTCTACTTGATGGAAAATACAATGTGAACGTGATGAAATATCTTCGTTACGAAAAACACGACCTGGAGAAATAGTTCTGATAGGTGGTTGATTATTTTCCATATAACGCACTTGTACTGATGAAGTATGTGTACGTAGTAAAATATCAGGATTAGTCTGAATAAAAAAAGTATCCTGCATATCTCTTGCCGGATGATATTCTGGTAAGTTTAATGCGGTAAAATTGTGCCAATCGTCTTCAATTTCTGGTCCTTCAGACACATTGAAACCTACATTCGAAAAAATATCGATAATTTGATTTTTTACAATAGAAATAGGATGACGAGAACCAATATTTATGGGCTCACCAGGACGTGTAACATCTCCATAAATTCCTTTTACTACTTCTTTACTCTCTAATTCTTCTTGAATAGTAGCTACTTTCTGTTCAGCAGTATCCCTTAATTGGTTTAAAATTTGTCCAAATTCTTTTTTCATTTCATTTGGAACATTTCTAAAATCAGCAAACAATTCTTTTAACAAGCCTTTGCTTCCTAAATATTTGATACGGAATTCTTCTAATTTCTCTTTGTTATCAGCATGAAAAGCTTTGGCTTCTTCAATATGATTTTTAATCTTGTCTATCATCGCAAATCTTAAAATGGACTGCAAATTTACAAATTAAATTTTTTTGTTTTGATTTAATTCTAAAGTTTGTCAGTTTCTATAGAAAATCTATAAAAAATCTAACTTTTTTCTCTTGTTCCTAATTTGGAGGCTATTACACTAATAATAAAAATTTGAGTCGCGTGAAATAACATTAAAGGCAAAAGAATAATTCCTGTAGAAATAGTTGAAGGGAATAAAATTTTTGAGAATACTGTTCCATGAACCAATGATTTTTTGGTTCCACAAAACTGTGCTGTTATTTGGTCTTCTTTGTTAAAATGGAGTTTTTTAGAAAAAAATCCAATTAAAGAATACACCACAAAAAAGAGCAATATATCTATCGTAAAAATCAATACTAAATCTACTATTTTAACCGATGTAAATACATTTTCCTCAAAAGATTCTGCAAAACTTTTATAAATAATTAATAAAATAATCGACTTATCAAACAAGGTCAATTGCTTGTTATATTTTGCAGCATATTTTCCGAAAAATCGTTGTAAACTAAGACCTAAGATAACTGGTAATAGAATTTCTGTTGCTAATTTGATATAGATTACACCTAAATCAAAATCGGTTGAAGCTTGTTGTAAAAACAATCCCATCCAAAGTGGTGTAATTACTATTCCAATTAATCCTGAAATACTAGCATTGAAAATTGCTGCTGGAATATTACCATTAGCCATTGAAACCATTACAACTGAAGAAGAAACGGTTGAAGGCAAAGCTGCTAAAAATAAAAAAGCTAGCCAAATTATTTCTTGATTTTCTGAAGTTATAAAGGGCTTATAAACCAATACTAGAATTGGGAACAATAAAAAAGTAGACAACTGAACCAAAACATGCAATTTCCAATTCTTTAGTCCACTTTTAATTTTATCAGGATGCAATTTTAATCCGTAAAAGAAGAAAATCAAAGCAATACCTATGCTTCCTATTAAATCTAAAGGAATCTCGCTGTCTTTTGCACCCAACTGTGGAAAAAGATAGGCTAAAAGAACTATTGCTATAATAGCCAATACAAACTTATCTATTTTCATTTTACAGTTTACAGTTACAAATTAGTCAATTAACTCGCTATCAAGGAAATAATTCACAATAGCATCTTTCATTAATACAGTTTGTTCTCCTGCTTTTAGTACTGGCAATTCTTCTTTTACTTTATAATGTGGCCAACCGTCGTTATCAAAATATTCAAATTCGTAATATCCGTAAGGTTCTAATAATCGACAAATAGCAATATGCATTAGATTTACTTTTTCATCTTTTTTAAATTCTTGTTTAAATTTACCTAGTTCTTGAATACCGATTAAATATATAATTCCATCTAAATCTAATTCTTCTCCGTCTGCAAATTTATCTGATAATATTTTGACAACGCTTTCCCAACGTTCTTTTAATTGTTCGTCTCTTGACATTTCTTTATATATAGATTAAAAAACAAAGATGAAAGATACAAGACTTTCACTTTGTGTTAATTTTAGTTTTGACAAAGATAAAGCTGAAATTTGGTTTTAAATAATTTCTATTATCTTTATTCTTTAATCTATTTTCTTTTTAGAATGAGTTTTATTGATATTATTTTTACTGTTTTATTGTGTTATGCTTTATATAAAGGGATTAAAAATGGCCTTTTTGTAGAGCTCGCTTCTTTGATTGCTTTAGTTACTGGAATATTTGCTGCTATTAAGTTTTCTTATTTAGTAAAAAATATTTTAGAAACCAAGGTAAGTTGGAATCCTAAATATATTGAAATAACCGCTTTTGCTTTAACTTTTATCTTAGTTGTAACACTAATTCATCTTTCTGCAAAGTTATTGACTAAAATAGCTGATTTTGCTTATCTAGGTTGGATTAATAAATTAGCAGGAGCTTTTTTTAGTGCTTTAAAAACCCTTTTATTGTTAAGTATTGTAATTTTATTATTTGAAAAAATCAACATTAATAATACATTGGTAAAACAAGAAACGTTAGATAAATCTATTTTTTATAATCCTACAAAAGAAATCTCTGCTTTTTTATATCCAAAGATAGAGGAATGGTATGAAGATTTTAGTTCAAAGTCGAAAGTTGAAAACACAGAAGAAAACAATTAATTTTCTTATTATTATAAAATCAACTTCCACAACCTCCACAACCTCCTCCGCAAGAGCTTCCACAACTTGAACCACAAGAACTTCCACAGCTAGAGCCACAACCAAAATTATTATTATTTCCAGAATATGTTTGAACAATAGGCATAAATGAAACAGATAACAAAGCTGTTCCAATTATAAAATAGTTCCATTCCCAGTTATTATAATTTGATTTATTTAAAGGAATAATCCTTTCCTTAAAATAATTTACAATTATTTTATTTATAGCTTTTTTAGAAAATGATCTTAAAAAGTATAATGCAAAAAACAAAAAAATTGCATTTAATATAACTATATAAATGACTTCTTTCCCTCTAATAAAACCAATGAATACTCTTGTTAATCCAAAAACCATTATACTAGAAAGGGCAATAAGATTAACTTTATATAAATCAAGTACTATTTTTGAATTTACAAACGTTTTTGTTATTGATGAAGCAGCTCTTGAAGCTTTATTAATAATGGGTTTATCAATCAACGTTTCTAAGAGTTCTTTATAAGATATGGTTTGTTTTCCTTTAAAGCAATCTAATACAGATTTAAAAATAGGGTTTGAATTATCTATGTTTGCGTTAATCAATTTAATGCTATCTTTAGTTTCTACTTTCAAATTTTTATTAACTACCAAATAGTTTACATAACCATGAACAATCATTTTTAATTGACCTGATTCAATGTAAATTAATTCACTTGGTGTTAAATTTTTCAATATTACATTTGGTGTATCACTCAATTTACGATACAACTTATCCGTATTATAAAAATGTAGCCCTAAAAATGTAGCAACACTTACTAAAATAAAAAACAACACAAAATAAGGATTATCGATAGACACGTATAAATCGTAAAGGAATAAACGAAACAATAGTACAAATATTAACACTAAGGGAATTGACAAAGAGGAATAAAAAGTAATATCTCGTTTTGATTTTTCAATTTCTAAAGCTTCAACAAAGGTATTATATTCCCAAAATTCTTTAGGCTGATCTCCAAAAACACTCTCATATAATTCTTTAGTGCGTTTTTTAGCAGCCAAGAATTTATCTATTTCTTCTCTATTATGAGTGGAAGGAATGTGTTCAATTTTTTTACCTAGGATATCTCCAAACTCTTTGTAAGATTGAGTAAAAATCAAATGTTGATGCCAAACAATATCTACAATTTCTGAAGGAGAAACCATTTGATTAGAAGTAGCAGCCAAATACATGAATTTCTTATATTCTTCAATAGCTTTTTGAGTGAAAAATGTTGTCCATTCATTTTCGTAAGCCAAACGAGTAGAAAAACCATATTCTGAAAGAGGAAAATCGAAATCGAATTTTTCAATTTCTTCCCAAAGTGCTATATTCATGTAAATCTATTTTCAATAGACTCAAAAATAGAAAATAATCCTAATCCTTCAATTCTTTAATCGCTTCTTTTTTTATCCAACCTTCTGTTTTGTCTGTTAATTCAATTCGTTTCCAATTGTCTAAGGTTTCTTTCACATAAACTTTTGTTCCTTCATGAAGTGTGAATACGTTTTCTGAACTATTTTTTGGTTCTGATTTTACATTTACAACTTCTTCAAAAATAATTGCTGGTCTAATCGTTTTTGTAAATCGTTTTTGCAAGAAAGCAGATGTTATGGAAAATAATAGTAATCCTAAACATACAAACATTCCAAGAAAAAATATTCTCTTAATCATTGTTGTTGAAGAAAAATAATATCCTAGAAACGAGATTAGGAATAATACTGATAGGCTAATTGAAATCCATGCCCAAATGTCATAATGAAACCATAATGTAACTTTATATACAAAATTTGAAAAACCAACGCTTGGTATTACTTTTATGTCATCAATTGCAGTTTTTTGAGCAAAAGACAAGTTTGTTTTAACACTTTCATCGTCTGGATTTAAAAGTAATGATTTTTCAAAATTATAAATTGATGGTGCTATTTCTCCTAACTTATAATAGCAATTTCCTAAATTAAAATATAATTCTGCTGATTCTACCTTGTTTTTTGTTAAAATGTTTTCATATTTCTTTATAGCTTCTGCATAATTTTCTTTTCTATAAAGCTCATTCGCAAGGTCAAACTGCTTTTTTACTTCTTCTTGAGCAAAAAGGAGATTGGATAATAAAATAATAATATAAACTATCTTTTTCATCTTTATGATAATTGCTTTTCTAAATCAGAGATTACTAATACTGCTTTTTCAAAATCTTGTTGCATTGTAACATTTGAAGAAGGTGCGTAGCGTGCAAATTCACAATCATTCATTAATGCAATAAATTGACTTATTGTTTCGTTACTTGCTGCTTTATTTTCTAATAATTCTTGAATGTTTTCTTTACTCATTTCCGATGTTTCAATGTGTAATTTTGCCTTCAAGAAATTATGCAATGCTTTTTCCATAGCCATATAAAATGGCACTTTATTTCCTTTCTGTTTTTTAGCTTCTGAAAGGTATTTTTTTGCTAGTCTATTATTTCTTCTTATTTTATTTCCAAATTCATCTGCGTCAATTGCTTCTTTTTTCTTTCTAACCAAAATTATTATTGGCACTATTAAAAAAGGTGCAAATAAAAGAGCGTAAAATAGTTTTGTTCCTAAAAAATCTTTTTTGCTAACTTCTGCAAATTCTGATTTCAGCTTTATAAATTGGAAATTTACGCTTTTTACAACTTTTTGTTTGCCTGTATCTGTTGGATTATTTTGAGTAGATGTAAAATTTGGATTATCCAATACGTTAATTGTAACTTCTTCGGAAGTAACTGTTTTATATGAATTTGTTTTTAAATCAAAATATGAAAATTCAATTGGTTTTATTGTGTATTTTCCTTTAAATTGAGGAATAATTGTATAATTATCAGAGATACTTCCATTCATTCCTGAAAGTGGAACATTTACTTGCTCTTTATGTTCTGGATCAAACACTTCAAAAACACTAGGAAACTCTGGTTTTGGTAAGTTAAATAATTTTAAATTTCCATTACCTGATACGCTTATTTCTAAATTTAATGATTCTCCGCTTTTTAATTCTTCTTTTGATGGTTTTACTGAAAAATCAAATTTTCCAACAGCACCTGTGAAACTAAGAGGTTTTCCTTCTTCTGGAAATCCTTTAACTTTTATTTTCTTTACCCCTGTGGAAACATTTTTAGTAGTTGGAACGTAAATAGAACGTACAAAAGAGCCTATTTGTTCTCTTTTTGGCACGTTTACTTCTAATGAAATGGTTAATGGTTCTATTTCTTTATCTCCTTGTTCTAAAGGATATAAAACTGCTCTTTTTAGAACAATCATTCCATATTGTTGTCCATTATAAGTAACTAATTCTGGCTGTAAATCTTTAACTTCAATATTTTGACTCCAAAATCCTTTATATTTTGGTGATTCTCTTTCTTCAAAGTTACGCAATCTGAAATTTGGATCGAAATATAGCTTATAAACGATTGTGACAGGCTCGTTTATATAAGGATTAGATTTTGAAACTTCAGACACAAGATGAATTCCTTCTCCTGCTATATAATCAGGGCTATTTGGATCTTTAGGAACTTCTCGTGCTTCGGTTATTGTAAATGTTATCGGATTTGATTTAAATATTTTTCCTTCATATTCTATTGAGGCTGGAGCAATTGTAAATTTTCCTTGATTTAATGGTGTTAAATAGTAAATTATTTGTGTTTGTATAACTCGTCTTGTTACAGCTTGTCCATTAGTAATCACGATAGATGTTTCTCCTCCTTTATTAATTATAGGTCCTTGTGCTCTAAAATTTTCGAAAGAAGGTGGAACAAAATTATCTCCTTCGTTATTTATTGAAAATATTATACGAATCTTTTCGTTTAAGGCATAAGATGTTTTATGAGAACTAGCTTCAAACTTAACTTCTTGAGAAAGAAGCATTGTTTGAATAAAAAGTACGATTATTACAAAAAGGTTTTTCATCTTACCAATCTTTTTCATTTGTTGATGGTCTGGCTTTTACTTTTTTTGCATTTAACTTGTCCTGAATTTTTTTCTCAGCATTATCAACCGCATTAAGTAGGTTTTCTATTTGCTGTTTATTTACTCCAGATGGTTTAGGGTTTCCGTTTTGGTCTTCTTTTTTATCGCCATCTTGTTTATCATTCTTATCGTCTCCTTCTTTTTTCTTATCGTCTTTATCTCCTTTATCAGAATCTTTTTTGTCTTTGTCTTTCCCGTTATCTTCTTTGTCTTTTTTATCCTGATTATTTCCTTTATCTTCTTTTTTGTCTTTATCTTGTTGATTCTGATCTTTGTTTTGATCTTTATCTTTGTCCTTATCTTTATTTTTATCGTTCTTTTTAGGTGGATTTTCTTTTTGTTTTTTCTTTGCTAAAGCATAGTTATAACGTGTTTCTTCATCATTAGGATTATTTCGTAAAGCATTTTTATAAGCTTCAGCAGCAGCAGCATAGTTTTCTTCTAACATAAAAGTATTCCCCAGATTATGAAATGCTTTGTGTTTTTCTTCTTTAGTTTTTGAAGTTTCAATAGCATTTAAGTATTTATACTTTGCCTCACTTGGTTGATTTTGTCTATAAATACTGTTTCCTAAATTATAATTTGCTACTGCTTTTTTTTCTTCATTATTTGATTGAGAAACTCTAAAGTTACTCTCAGCTTTTGTATAACTTTTCCCATCAAATGATTCTGTTCCATTAAATAAGTTTTTGTCTTTATTCTGACCAAAAAACAAAGTTGATGTAAATAAAACTATTGTTATAATTATCCTTTTCATATTACCTTTCATTAAATAAATTTAATCTTTGCAACCATGATGTTTTTCTTTCTAAAAAGAAAATATCTAGAAACAATAAGAAAAATGCAATTCCAATAAACCATTGATATTGTGTTTGATACTCTGCTATTTCTTGCGATTCAAATTCTGTTTTTTCAATATTATCTAATACATTTTTAACCTGTTCTACTACTTGTTTTGTATTACTATTTTCTATATAAACTGCATTAGTATTTTTTGCAATGTTTTCTAATATTGTTGGATTTAGTTTTGTAATAACTACTTCCCCATTATTATCTTTTTTATATTCTGTTATAACTCCATTATCTGCTTTTATTGGAATTGTACCTCCATTAACTGTTCCAACTCCTATTGTTATAATTTTAATTCCTTTTTCTTTAGCAATTTCACTTGCTTCATTTGCTCCATCTCCATGATCTTCTCCATCAGAAACTAATATAATTAATTTACTAGTATCGACAGCATCAAAGTATGTTGTTGCTAAATTAATTGCATCGTTCAATGCTGTTCCTTGAGACGATAACATATTAGTATTCATATTTTGAAGATACATTTTAGCTATGCTATAATCGGTAGTCATTGGTAAAACAGGATATGCACTTCCCGCATAACCTACAATTCCAATTCTATCGTTACCAAGACTATTAATTATTTGACTAATTAATTGTTTTGATTTTTCTAATCTACTTGGGGCTATATCTTCTGATAGCATACTTTTAGAAATATCTAGAGCGAAAACAATATCAATTCCTTGTCTTTTGACTGTTTCCATTTTAGTTCCAATTTTTGGATTAACCAAAGCCAAAATAAGTCCTGTTAGTGCTAAAAGTATGGTTACAAATTTTAAAACAGGTTTGAAACGAGATTTTGTTGGGCTTAATTGCTTTATTAATTCTAAATCTCCAAATTCTTTTTGCTTTTTCTTTTTCCAATATACCTGAAACAAGAACAATGCTATTAATAATGGAATCAATAACAACAAGTATAACAATATAGGTTCTTCTAACTTATGATACATTTTTATTTTTTTTAAACAAATCCTCTAAAAACAGTGTTTCGTAAGATAATCTCAATTAATAATAATCCGAAAGCAAACCAAATAAAAGGTTTGAATTTTTCATCATAATTAAAGTATTTTTTTTCCTCTACTTCGGTTGTTTCTAGTTTATTGATTTCAGAATAAATTTCTTCTAATTTTTTATTACTTGTGGCTCTAAAATACTTTCCATCAGTTGTTTTTGCAATTTCTTTCATTAGTCCTTCATCAATTTCTACTTGCATATTTCTAAATAAAAATCGTCCATTTGCATCTTTTGCGTAAGGAAAAGGAGCCATTCCGTTTGTGCCAATACCTATTGTATATACTTTTATTCCATATTGCTTTGCTATATCGGCTGCCATTCTTGGATCTATTGTTCCTGAATTATTAACTCCGTCTGTTAAAAGAATAATAATTCTACTTTTTGCTTTACTATCTTTTAATCTATTAATTGCTGTTGCTAATCCTACGCCAATTCCTGTTCCATCTGCAATAATAGAATCGTCATATTCTACTGTTTTTAATGATTGCAAAACAACTGTTTTGTCTGAAGTTACAGGTGTTCTGGTATAGCTTTCTCCTGCATAAACAACTAATCCAATTCTATCATTAACCCTATCTTCAATAAATGTTGATGCTACTCTTTTTAACGCATCAAGTCTATTTGGCTTTAAGTCTTTTGCCAACATACTTCCCGAAACATCAAGAGCCATTACAATATCAATTCCTCTCGTTGTTCTTGATTTTGCTGTTACATCTACACTTCTTGGTCTTGCCAAAGCAACTATAATTGTTGACAGCCCTAATATTCTTAATACAAAAAGCAATGGTTTTAATCTTGAAAGTAGTGTTCTATTATTCTTAAATGGTGCTAACGTACTCATTTTAATAGTAGCTGTTTGCTTTTTTTTAGAATATATAAACCAACCTATTGCTAATGGTAATAGCAAAAACAGCCAAAAAAACTCAGGATGTAAGAATGTTACATTTTTCATTTTTCTGTAGTTTTTCTAAGTTCAACTGAATTTATTACTCTTTCCATAATTTGTTGTGCATATTCATCATCATTTTTATAGATTAGTAAAAGTTCTTGTGCTCCTCCTGGTTGTGAAAAAACTAATACTTCATAATTCATTTGTTGATCTTCTTTTTCTATAAGATTCATTGCAGTAAATGTACCATATGCTTTTTTACCTGTTAACCCTTTAGCATCTTCATAATCTTCATTCTTAACGGTAATGTTTTTTGCACCTAACAATTCCATTTGTTTTAATTTAACCTCAACAATTCTATCTAAATCTACTGAAGTAGTATCTTTAAATGCAGTTGTTGCTAATGCAATAGAAAAATTATCTAATAAACTTCCATAAGTGAAGTTTGCAATAGCTTTCACATGTGAAGGAAGGTTATTTTGGATACGTTCATCATTAATTCGGTTTAAAACTTTTGGTGTTGAAATTATAATTGCTGGATCTCCATATTCAGAAGTTACCCATTCTTCATTTAACAATGATTTTGCATTATGCCCAAGCCAATTTTCTCTTACGTAATCTGTTCCTTTTGTTATACCTATAAAAACCGCTCCTAATAGCAACAAAAACAAAACTAAGGATATTGGAATAAATAATCGTTTTAGCTTTTGAGAATGTTCTTTTTTTCGTTTTAATTCTTCTGTAAATAAATTTTCTGTTTCTTCTTCAGTTCTTGGAATTGCTTTATCTAATGACATTAAGAAAGCATCAACCATTTTTTTATCATTCTCAATTTCAAAATCCAATGGTTTTGATTTAGCAAATTTTACTAAATCAGCATTAGACATTACTCTTTTAAATTTATCTAAAATATCTTGACTTAATTTAATTTTTCTCCTTTTAACTGTATTTTTAAGTGTTTCAAATAATTCATTTGAAGTACTTTCCATCGCTGGAATTTCAACAGCTTCTTCAAGGTAATATCTGGTAATGTCTGTCAATTCTGAATAATATGCTTTCGTTTCTCCTTTTTGCCACAATTCTTTTCCTTCTAAACTTTGTAATTGTGCTAGTGCTTTTTCTATAGGTGAAGCGTAAAGAATAGCTTCTTCCTCATTTTTTTTTACTTGTTTCTTCTTAATTAATAAATATGCAATATATCCTATAGCAAGTATTAATATAATTCCAAATATAACATATAACCAAAAATAATCTGTTGGTTTATCAACATGTATAATTGACTTAATATCATACATTTGTTGCTTTGTTGTATCTACTACTACATTATTAACAACTATAGCAAAAGAATCTGTACGTGTTGTTTTATTATTAATAATAACTTGAAGTGGTGGAATTACATATCGACCAGAATCGAATTGAGTTAATCCATATTTTTTTATTAATTCAAGCTTATCGTTGTTTTTAATTGAATCTACAGGATATGACTCTAAAACTTCCAATTGTCCAAAAAATGGACTTTCTGGAAAGATTACTTTATCATTTTTAGAAACATTCGCTTTTATTGTTAAATTAAATTGTGATCCAATCTTAATTTGAGTAGAATCGACTGTTGACTGTATCGATTGCGAAAAAGCAAACGAACTAATTAATAGATAAAAAATTATATTTATTTTTTTCAACATCTTAATTTCTTGCTTTAAAGTAACCTAAAAGTTTTTTTACATAATTTTCATCGACTCTTGAACTTACTGTTCCTGAACCACATTTTGAGAAAGTTTCAGTAAAATACTTTACATTTTCTTTATAATATTTTTCATAATTCATTCGAACAGTCTTAGCACTTGTATCTACTAAAAATGTTTCTCCTGTTTCCGCATCTAACATATTTACAATTCCCAAGTTTGGAATTACTTCTTCTCTTTTATCAAAAACTCTAATACCTGTTACATCATGCTTTTTAGAAGCAATTTTCAATGTTTGCTCGTATTCTTTTACCATGAAATCTGAGATTAAAAAAACAATTGCTTTTTTCTTCATGATGCTAGATAAAAATTTTAGAGCTTGTGCTAAATCTGTCTTTTTACTCTTGGGCTTAAACTCAATTAGTTCACGAATAATTCGCAAAACATGAGATTTTCCTTTTTTAGGTGGAATATATAGTTCTATTCCATCAGAAAATAAAATTAACCCTACTTTATCGTTATTTTGAGTTGATGAAAAAGCTAGTGTGGCTGCAATTTCTGTAACAATTTCACTTTTAAATTGATTTGTTGTTCCAAAACTTTCAGAACCGCTACAATCTACCATGAGCATCATTGTTAATTCTCTTTCTTCTTCAAAAACTTTTATATAAGGTTCATTATAACGTGCTGTAACGTTCCAATCAATTGCTCTCACATCATCTCCATATTGATATTGACGAACTTCCGAAAAGGTCATTCCTCTTCCTTTAAAGGATGTGTGATATTCACCCGAAAAGATATGATTACTTAATCTTCGGGTTTTGATTTCAATTTTTCGAACTTTTTTTAGAATTTCCTTTGTATCCATTTGTTTTAGTATTCAGTCTTCAGTTAAAAGTGTTCAGTATTATTGCAAAACTGCATACTGTTACTGTTTACTGCCTACTAATATTAAGGCACTTCCACTTCATTAACAATCTTATTGATGATGTCTATTGAAGTAATGTTTTCTGCTTCTGCTTCATACGTAATACCTATTCTATGACGTAAAACATCGTGAACTACAGCGCGAACATCTTCAGGAACGACATATCCTCTCCTTTTTATAAAGGCATAACATTTTGCTGCAACAGCTAAATTGATACTTCCACGAGGAGATGCTCCAAAGCTAATTAAAGGTTTTAAATTTTCCAATTTATATTTCTCTGGATAACGTGTTGCAAAAATAATATCTAAAATATATTTTTCAATTTTTTCATCCATATATACTTCACGTACGGCTTGCTGTGCTCTAATAATCTGTTCAACAGACACAACTGGATTTACTTTTGCATATTCTCCAGCTAAATTTTGACGAATAACTAGTCTTTCGTCTTCCATTTTTGGATAATCTATCACTGTTTTTAGCATGAAACGATCCATTTGTGCTTCTGGAAGTGGGTAAGTTCCTTCTTGTTCAACCGGATTCTGAGTTGCCATTACTAAGAATGGCTTATCTAATTTAAATGTTTCGTCTCCAATTGTAACTTGTTTTTCTTGCATAGCTTCTAACAAAGCTGATTGTACTTTTGCTGGGGCACGGTTAATTTCATCGGCTAATACAAAGTTTGCAAAAACAGGTCCTTTTTTAATTGTAAAGTCATTTGCCTTTACGTTATAAATCATTGTACCTACAACATCCGCAGGTAAAAGATCTGGTGTAAATTGAATTCTACTGAAAGAACCTTGAACAGCTTGAGAAAGAGTATTAATTGCTAATGTTTTAGCTAAACCAGGAACACCTTCTAACAAGATATGTCCTTGTCCTAAAAGACCTATAAGCAATCTTTCAATCATATACTTTTGTCCAACAATCACCTTATTCATTTCCATTGTGAGTAAATCTACAAAGGCACTTTCTCTTTCGATTTTTTCATTAATTGCGCGAATGTCTAAAGTAGCGGTATTTTCTTCCATTATCATATAATTTTGCTTCAAATTTTCAAAAAAAATTTAACAATTCAAAATTGAAAATTAATTTAGGACTACGATGTTAATATAGCGTTAAAAAAAAGTAGTAAATAATCGTTTTTGGTGTTATTTATGATTTTGTTTTTATTTTTTTAAGAAATTAAGCCATAATAGTCTCTTTTCAAAAGCAAACAAAGATATAATTAGCAACTAATCAATATTTTACATAAAAAGAAAAACACATCTTTTACAATGTGTTTTTAAAATAATTTTGATTGTTATTTTTATAATGTTTCAAAAGAATAAGTGATTGAGGCATTATTACTTGCTCCTTTTTTTAATTGTGTTACATTTTCTTTTCTAATAATATAATATTGATCTATTTCATCGTCTGAATCTTGCGACCAACTACCTTTTATTGCATCTAAAACAGATGTTACTGTATTTACCACAAATGGTGTCCAAACTACATCTCCTGTTCCAAGTGTTACTCCTGTTCCGATTGCTTGAACAACAATATTAATAACCGCTGCATAATCAAAACCTGAATCTTCTTCCATGATAATCATAGTTGCAGCATTTCTTGTATGTTCATTCCAAAAAACAAAGGGTTGTTCTGGTGTGTATAAAACATCTTTTTTCTTGATATATGGCATTTGTAAAACTCTAAGAGGTGGAACTGAAGGATCGTTAAAGTTTTTATCAAAATTAAAAACAATAGCATAAATTTCTGGATTTCCTTTAAACCACGGTTCTTCTACATCAGATAGTTTTATTGAATCAATTTTATTGAAGTCTACAGCTGTAGATTGACTAGAAACATTATTTGTTAATTTATAATCTAAGCCTCTTTTCTTTAACTCTTCATTGAATAATTTCATGTTTTTTTGAAATTCAAATTTACCATGTTGATCAATAAAAAGCATTGGTTTATCACTTGGTGTTAGTGCATTAACTGTTATTTTATTTCCATTAATATCTACACCTTCAAGTTTTTCAACATTATCATCTATTGGTACGAAAAGAATTTGCAAATCATTTAAAAAGTTTAAATTCATCTTTTCTTGATTATAAACAAAGCATTCTAAAATTCCTTCTTTTTTTATTTCTGGAGAAATAAACTCCTCACTATTTTTAATGTTTAAAGAATTGAATACTTCTGTAAGCAACACCTCGTTTTGATCTTTAAATTTATTGTCTTTAAACAAACTGATTCCATTAGAACTTTTTATCGAGTTAGCAATATACTTTCCAAATTCAATTTTATCAGACGTTAAATAACTCAATTCATTATTTTCAATTACAGGATCATTACTACAAGAGAAAAGAAAAGTTGAGATTACAACAAGCGAAGCAATCTTTCTAAAGTTTGTTTTCATAATTTTTAATGTTTAGTTAAATTAATACTATTGCTTTTTGACTTCAGTCTTGTAAATCTACAACAGTAGCGCAATAATTTGAATATAGATTTCTTGCCTTTGTTGTTAAAGTTTGACGTTTTTATTTATTATTTAAAATTCATAACCAAAAGATAATCAACAATATAATTTATAATCAAAACATTTTGAATCCCCTAAAATAAAACAGTAAATTAGTGCCAAATTATTTCTAGAGATGCTAAATAAAAGATTATTGATAAAAAATTTATTGGCTCACAATGATGAGAATAGTTTTTACGACAAAAAGAGACAGTTGAATTTACATAGTAAGGAAGGAAAGGCCAAATTTTTAAAACATATTTGTGCGCTATCTAATTCTAATCCGGCAAATAACTCTTATATTGTTGTAGGAGTTGAAGACGAAAATAATGAAATTGTAGGTGATGATTTTTTTGATGATAGTAAAATTCAAAATTTAGTTAATGCTTATTTAGAAAATCCTCCAAAAATTCAATATGAGAATATTCCTTTTCCTAATTTACCTGTAAATAAAGTAGTTGGGCTAGTTACTATAAATCCTAAAAACAAAATCTCTTCTTTTAAAAAAGGGATTCATACTATTGTGGCTAATACTATTTTTATAAGAAGAGGAAGCAATTCTATTCCAACTGAAGAGAAAGTTCCGTTTTCAAAAACGAATATTGAAACTATTATAAGTATTGAGAATAATTCTAGAAATAGTATAAAGCATACTTTAGATGGTGTTCTTGATTTTATAAATAATCGCCATAAAGATTTACATTCAAATTATAAGGTTTTCAAAGAATTATTCATCGTCTGTTGGGCTGGAATTAAGAAAAAAGTAAGAGATACGACTTACTATTCTAGAGTTGATATAGAGCTAATTAACGAACAAATTAAATTATTTTATTCTGCACAAGATGATGTTACAATAAATTACAATGAAAATTCTTTTATTATAACCGAACATATTACACTTGGCATTAATGATAGAACAAGTTACTATCCTTTAGAAAGAGTTACTATTACTTTCTTTGACAATGGCTATTATAAAATGGATACCGAAATGCTTTTTCAGCCACCTCAATATAATAAAAAAATGCTTCATCATATTTACAATGCTACTCTTAGTCTTTTAAAAAAACTAGAAAAGAGAATTTCTTTAAATGAAAGAGAACTAAAAGATGTAGACAACATCCCTTCAATTTTAATGATCTGTTATCTAAACGGTTTTAATGATGCAAAACAAAAACTTATTGATTCTAAGCTATATTTAAAACATCACGATAGTCCTGAAGTATATTTAGCTTTTAAAGAAGTAATGCGAGTTTTACGGAAAATGAAATATAATTAGTTGAATTTATGTTTGTTTTCATTTTTTGTTTTCATCAAGATTATAGTTGAATATGCAACTATAATAAACACTCCTAAAACATAAACTATTTTAAGTTGAATAGCATAATCTAAAAATAGTACTGGATTATCAATTTCCTGAAAAAACAAATTATATAACATTTCCATAACCACGAAAAACCAAACCAAACTTATTACTAGAAGTAACAGTAATAATTTTAGAAAACGAGAAGTCTTATTTAAAGTTTTCATAACATGTTATTTAGTACAACATAAAGTTATGAACTATTAATTAGATTGTTTTACAAGTTTATTATAGAATTTGTTAAAAAATTCATTTAAACAAATCCATGTTTTTTTGCTTCTCTAACAATGTCTTCATCTGAACCTCCTTTAACACAGAAATAATCTTTAATTTGTGCTTTACGTTTATCTATAGAGCTTTGGGCTAAATTTACATAGTTTGGTAAATTTTTAGACAAAACGCCTTGTGCTAACAATGAAATGATTGTTCTATTACTTTCATCTAAAAATACATTATTCCTTACAGCAAGCATCTCTTGAATACTTTCATTAACTGTTTTACTTACGTATTTTTCTTTGTTAATAATTACTTCAAACGCCTTCAAAAACTCATCGGCTGTAAAGTCACTTTTCACTAAAAGTCCGTCTGGATCAATTGTTTTTTGAATATCGAATAAAATAAATGCTTCTGCATGAGATGTAAGCATAACAATTTTTGTGAACGGATATTTTTTTCTTGCAAAAATAGCTAGATCTTGTCCTGATTGAATATTAGCTTCTTCATATGGAGGCAAACTTAAATCCAGAAATATCATGTCAAATTCATAAATATCTTCTGATTGTGACATTCTTTTATATGCCGTTTGACAATCAAAAGCAGAAGTAACATTTATTTTATATCCTAATTCGTTATAAGATAAAATACTTTTATACCCTTCAATCATTGAAGGATGGTCATCGACCATGAAAATATTAATTGTTTTAGAGCTCATAATTATTATTTTATTCTATTGGTATTTTAAAAAACAGGGTCGTTCCCTTTCCGATTTCAGATTCTATATTTAATTCTCCATTAACAGCACTTATCCTTTGAAGCATATTTTTAATGCCTATTCCTTTCTTGGCTTTATTAACATTAAATCCTTCTCCATCATCTCTTATTTGTAAAGTTACAATTTTTTCTTGTTTTACAATACTTACATTTATAGTTTTTGCTTTAGCATACTTATTACAGTTATTTAATGCTTCTTGCAAGATTCTATATAAGTGCATTTTTACTTCAACATCTACATTATCCCATTGAATTTTTTTATCAATTGTATATTCACAATCTGCATCATATAAATTCTGTTGTTCAATTAATAACTCGGATAAAATAGACTTAAAATTACTTTTTTCAGAAAAAACATTATTGCTTAATTCATGTGCAATTGCTCTTACTTCTTTTTCAATATTCTGAATTTCATTTATATGACCTATACACTTTTGTATAGTTTCTTCATCTGTTCGCTTAGTAAGTATATATAAATTTAGTCTTGTACTGGCAAGTTTATTCATTATTCCATCATGAAGTTCTCTTGCTATTCTATTCTTTTCATTGTTTTTTGCTTCATCTAATTTTACTTGTTGATCTAGCATTAATTGGTAAATTTCTTCATTTACTTTTTGCTGTTGTTGTGTAAAGAGTAATTCTTTTTGTTTTGATCTCTGAAATAAAATTATATATAACAATCCACCTATAAATGCTACAAGAATTGAAACACCTAGTATTACTTTTTTCTCACTAGAAATCTCTTCATTTTCATGTATTATTTCGTCTGTTTCAAATTCTATTCTTGCTAACTTATTCCTTGTTGCTCTTTCTAAATCATATAAACTATCGCTTAGTTTTATATATTTCTTAGCATAATAAAGTCCTGTTTTAGGATTTATCTTTGTATATAAATCTAAAGTAGTTAAAATCTCTTGATTATAACTCGATTTTTTTGCTAAAGAATTTGCCTCATTGTTAAACTGTAATGCTTTTGTTGTATCTAATTTTGATAAATAATATTCTGAAAGATGAATTTTACTTTTTATTATTCCTGGTATGTTACCAATACTATCTCTAATAAAAAGAGATCTATTGAGTTCTTCTAGTCCTTCTTCTTTATTAAGTTTAAATTTTGAATAAGCCAAATTATCTAAGAGAGCTGAATAAACAACAGGTTGCAATTGCAATAAATTTTTAACTTTCAGTCCTTTTGAAAAATTATCAATTGCTTCTTTATAAAGTTTGTTTTTCTGATATACTAATCCGATATTATTAAATGTTTGAGCTTTAAAAATATCATAAAAGAAACTCTTTTTTAATTTTTCAACTTGAATTAATGCTTTACTATGGTAATAAAGTGCTTTTTCGTAATTATCTAAGCCAAGCAAAGAACTTCCTAGGTTTACATAACATTCATAAATAAGCATATCATCATTTATCCCTTTTGAAATATCCAAAGCTCGGATAGTGGCTGTTTCACTCCCTAAAAAGTCTTTTTCATACAATAAAATGTATGCTTTGTATAATATTGTATTAACTAAATTAACTTGATCATCAATTTTCAAATATACCTTTTCGGCTTTATTATAATACCAGTAAGCACTATCGTTTCTCGCTTTTTCAAAATAATAATCTCCTAAATAATATAGCCCTTTTGCTATTGTTGTTGAATCTTTACTAGATTTCCCTAGTTGTAAAGCTTTAGCAGCAACATTCTTATATTTATCTAATTCATAAAGTGAAAAATACCTGTTTGCAACCTTAAAGTAATTTCTTCTTGTTGTTGAGTCATTTGTTTTAAACTGTAGTTCAAAATAGGCTGAATCACTATATTTAATACGATTTTCACTTGATATACTTTCATCTTGAGCAAATGAAAGATATTGATTAATTTTCTGATTAGGCTTATCTATTACTTCGAGAGATTTCTTCTTATCTGAACAACCAAGTAAAATAATAAACGCTATAAAAATAATTATTTGTTTCAACTTGTCTTTTTTTAAAATTAATCTGCCTGAAACAAATTTAATGATTTTTCTTACTCAAATTAATCTTTTTTTGGTTTAACTATTGAATCTATATTATCTAACTCATCTGAATTCGTTTAATCTAGGTTGTTTTTTGTTTTAAGGGTAATTAATCTCTTTTAGGTTTAACGATTGGGTCTGTTTCGTCCAACTCATCTGTGTCTGAATTTGTTGTGCTACCAGTTGTTCCGTCATCTCCATCTCTATTTAAAAATGAATTATCAATTTCATAAACACTTGTTTCTACTTGCTGATCATACTCGTCTGTTGTACACGATGTCATTAAAAT
>NZ_JYGZ01000005.1:127833-173370 GCF_000967805.1 Flavobacterium sp. 316 | reverse complement strand
CTATTTGCTGATCATACTCGTCTGTTGTACATGATGTCATTAAAATGGAAAATCCAAATAACATTCCGATAAATAAAATAGCTTTTTTCATAATACTAAAAATTTAAGTTTGTTTATATCATTTTTTTTATTACTTTCTACACTTATTTCAGTTTTTACAAAGTGAAGTAATTTGTAACACCTTATTTTTGCTATTTCAAAAATAAGGTGTTACAAGTTCTAAATTTTACAACAATTCTGCCGATTTTGTTAAAGTTTAAAAACGCATAAAATACTGAATATTAAATATTTAAATAAAAAAATGCAAAAATTCGTTATTGGGGACATCCATGGAGGTCTAAAAGCTTTAATCCAAGTACTAAAAAAAATAAAAATTTCAGAAAAGGATTTATTAATTTTTTTAGGTGATTATGTAGATGGTTGGAGCGAATCTCCAGAAGTAATTAATTACTTAATTACACTAAAAAATAAATATAATTGTATTTTTATAAAAGGAAATCATGATGATTTACTTTTAAACTATTTAAAAACAAAAAGCTTTAATAAAGAATGGCTTATTCATGGAGGATCATCAACAATTAAAGCTTATGAAAAAATCAATCAAGATATTATAAACAAACATATCTCATTTTTAGAATCTCTCAAAGAGTATTTCATTGACGAAGACAATAGATTGTATATTCATGCAGGTTTCACAAATCAAAAAGGAGTAGAGTATGAATATTTTAAACCTTCATTTTACTGGGATAGAACATTATGGGAAACAGCTATTTCATTAAATCCAAATATTTCTTTTGATGACATTTTATATCCTAATAGATTAAAGATATACAAAGAAATCTATATTGGACACACTCCTGTTACAAAAATCAACAAAACAACTCCACACCAAGCCTCATCTGTATGGAATGTAGATACAGGCGCTGCTTTTACTGGTTCACTCTCTATTTTAAATGTAGATACTAAAGAATTTTGGCAAAGTGATTCCCTACCATTGTTATATCCTAATGAAAAGGGAAGAAATTAAGTTATATTTTTATATTTGTATAAAATTTATTAATCATGAAAAAAATTTTATTTCTAACTATATTATTTTCTAGTATAGTAAATGCGCAAGTTTTTACAGGAAAAGGAGATCAAAAATTTCAAGTTGGTGCTAATTTTCAAAACAAAGGAACTGGAATAATTGCAACTTTCGATAAAGGAATTGGAAAAAACATGTCCTTTGGCTTCACTTCATCTTATCTATTAGGGATTGAAGAAGTATTAGGTGAAAAACCTAATTTCGATGATCGTTTTGATATAAGAGCAAGATTTAGCGCAAATATTGCTGACATATTCAATATTGAAGAAAAATTAGACTTCTATCCTGGTTTAAATATTGGAATAAAGAATTTTGGAGCCCATTTAGGTGCTCGTTATTTTTTCTCAGAAGGATTTGGAATTTATTCTGAAATACAATTTCCAATAGCACAATATGACAATGATCCTGTAGGATTTGAAAAATATAATAATCAATTTAACTTCTCAATTGGAGCAAGTTTCAACTTATAAATATGAGCGTAATAGAAAAAAAATTAAAAGACAGAAGCAATTCAAAATGTGAATTATGCAGTAATGAATATGATTTAAGCGTTTTTAACGTAGCTCCTAATACTGAAGAAAATTTAGACCAATCTATATTAGCCTGTAAAGTTTGCATTGACCAAATTGAAAATCCAGAAAATACTGACGTTAATCATTGGAGATGTTTAAATGACAGTATGTGGAATGAAAATCTTCCTGTTCAAATTATTTCTTGGAGAATGCATGCTAGATTAAAAAATCATGACATGTTAGATATGATGTATTTAGATGAAGAAGCACTAGAATGGGCAAAAGCTACAGGTGAAGGAGAGGAAGAAGAGGGAAAAATCATACACAAAGACTCTAACGGAAATATTCTTCAAGATGGAGATTCAGTCGTTTTAATTAAAGATTTAGATGTAAAAGGAGCAACATTTACTGCAAAACGTGGAGCTGCTGTCCATAATATCAAATTAGTTTGGGACAATGCAGAACAAATTGAAGGACGTGTAGAAAATCAACATATCGTTATTTTAACACAATATGTCAAGAAGACAAAATAATACATCATTCTTACTATAAAAAAAGGATTCGCAATGCGAATCCTTTTTTTATACCCTTACTTTAAAAAGGGTATTTCCCCATACTTTCACTCTTTTTTCACTTTCAATCATCCTGAAAAAAACTCAAAAAAATCAGGTAATATGCTCTTTTACAAGATTTTAATTAATCTCAATTTTACAAAGTTTTAAAAATCAAATCATAACAACTAAGAAAAAGATATTGATTTATTAATTCCAAAAAAATTAAGTAAAAGGCGAAATCCGAAAAGCCTTAATAGAGTAGGAAAAACCACAAAATTATATAATTATGGCAAAAGTAACACCTCTAGGTTATCCTCATTCAGGAGCAGGAAGAGTAGAAATCTTATTAGAAAACGAAGATGGCGCCAATTTTTCATTATTGTTTTCTCCAGATCCAAACAACATCTTATTAAGAGAGAGTGGACAAGCAATGCAGTTTTATTACTACCCAAAAGAACCAAGACTAGCTAAAGAGCCAGGGAAAGATGGAAAATTTAAATTCTCAATGCAAGTTTTTAAATCCGAAGGTGATTCATCAACTGTTATTGGAGCAGAAGGATTAGAAGAAGAAGCAGGAGCTTATACATCGTTAACCACAACGATAGATGTACCTGAAGCATTATTAAAAAAAGCAATTGACAAACTAAAAACACACTTACATAAAGAATATCAAAACAATAGAGAATCCAAGCTTTTAGGTCTTTTCTCTTATAAAAAAGGAGTAGATAGAGATTTTGATGAAACCAATGTAAGACCTATCCAATTAGTTGAAAACAATATTTCAATGCACGTTGTAGGAGAAAAATCACCAAATAACCCTTTTGGCGGTGCAAATCCTTGGACATTTAATATTCAAGGAGAAGGAGCTGGTACAACATTCGGTTTAGGAGAAAATGCCTTTTCAATTTTAATGGGAAGAAACAGTGCTTCAATAGTTAAAGATGCTTTACAAAACGGAACTAATAACCTAGTTGTAGAAAACCGAATTAAATATAAAGCTTATTTACCTACTACAATAATCAAAACTACAGTAAATGCGAAAAGAGTTCACACATACTTTTCAGCTAAAGCATCTGTAGGATGGAGCGGTGTAAATTTAGATTGGGAAAGTGAATATGAAAAAATCATAACAGATGGAGGAATTGTATCTGAAATTATAACAGATAACCAATTTACAAATGAAGAAAGAAAGCAATTTGAACATGAGCTAATAACAAAACAAAGAGAATTTGCTTTTCAATTACTCCAAAAAGAAATTTTTGACAAGCCAGAAAAAGAATTCACTCCTGCCAAAGATGCTGAAAGACCAAGTTCTTTTTGGAGAATTCTATTTGGTGGTGCAAGTGTAGGTGTAAGCTTAAAACATGGAAAACAAATTAGACAAGTTAACTTCACAGACGAAATTAAATTTTCTGCTATTGAAGTTATGGACTCTAAAATAAGTGGAAACTTAACACCGTTAACTTCGAAATCTGGAGCAGCCGCAAAAGAAGATTTAAAAAATTATATCACAGAAGTTCGTCTAGATGAAGATTTCCAAAAAGTTCAAGTAATTGCTTCTCTAAATGGAGGATTAATAAAACTAGACAAAGAAGGAGATATTCTAAATGATAGTCCAGTAAGTCAAGTATCTATTGAAGTAGGTTATCCAGATTCAAAAGGAAATACTGTATGGAAAAGTTCAGGAAGAATGATTGCTCCAGAAGGAAGTCCTTATGTAAAAACAACCTCAAAATCAGGTAAAGAAATCGATGCTATTTTTCCCGCTACATGGGTTGACAAATCAAAAGAGAAAAATGCTTTTGTATTTGATTTTGTAAAAAACAGTACTCCTAGCAAAATTAAAGTACGTCAAAATGTAATGTATGAAAAAGATAAAAGAATAAAACTAAAAGACACTGTTAATGAATATGAATTTGACGGAACTAAAGTATTCATTCCTCTTCCTATCCAAAACATGATTAATTATACTTTATCTACAGAACAATTACTTCAATGTGATACACTTGAAGTTACTTTAAAAGTAGATAAAATGTCAACTAAAAAATTCAAATTTACTTCTGAGAATTTTGAAGATTTAATTCCGTATCGTTCTTGGTATGAGATGGATTACACTATAAAACCTACAAAATACAAGATAAAATACACTTGTAAAGGAAAAATAGGTTCAAAATCTAAAAAAGTATCTGTTTCAACTAACTACATTGAATTAGACTATCAAGAAGGAGACGTTTTATTTGAAATCCCATCAGGAACTGATGCTCAAAATAAAGATATCGAAAAAATTAGAGCTGCATTTTTAGATGAATAATATAAACCTACAAAAGGGGAAAATTTCCCCTTTTGTTTAATACAAAAATTATGACAACAGATTATCCATTTAAAAAAATTCAAGTTAAAGTTTCATTAAAAGAAAACAATGATCCTTCTGCTCAAATTGTATCTATTGAAGTAGGTTATCCAGATTCAAATGGAAACTATTCTTGGAAAAGCTCTAGTAGATTATTAGATAATAAAAGTCTACTTTTTCTGAAAACAAAAAGCAAGAGTGGAAACGAAATAGATTCAATAGTTCCAAGTACTTGGTATGATATAAGTGATAAATCAAAATCTTTTGTTTTTGACTTTGTAAAAAATGAAATTCCTAGCAAAATTAAAATTAGAGAACAAATTATTTCAGTTAAAAACACAAACGAAATAAAAGAATATGACCTATTAGAAACAGATGAAACATTTTCTATTTCTAATTTAGAAATTACAATTTCTGAAAAAGTGATTGGTACAGATTAACAAATTAGCACAAAAACAATTATGCCAGATTTAAAAACACTAAAATTACAAGGAACTAAATTAGTTCCTGTAAATAGATTCAATCTTGAAGCATCAAAACCTAGTACATCATTCAAAGGAACTAAAGCTTCAAATTTCAAAGTTATAAGACACCCTATTATTAATTCTATACAAATAAAACCATTAATAATTAGACCGTTAATGACTAAAGAATATTTTCCTATTATCGAAAATAGTCAATCTATTAGAGAAAACTCAACCTTTAAAGATTTTACAGATTCCAAAATCAACTTATACTTTCCTGAAATAGAAGTTATTCCAAACAACAATACTCTTTTTTATTATGAAAACATACTAGATAGCAAAGGTCAAAATAGTGATTTAATAGGTCGAATAACTTTAAAATATATTGAAAAAAACAAACCATCAACTCCTACACAACAAAACATTGCATTAAATTTAAAGCAAGTCGTACTAAATCTAAAAGTTAGTGATCGAGTTATAACAATAAATGGAAATGTTGATACTGTTAAAAAAGAAATTACATTTCACTTAATAGGTGAGGCTGTAAAAATTGCCTTTTCTAATTTAGTAACTGATATTGATCGATTTAAATGTAATCTAGACTTATTTTTCGATTTCAAAGGATATTCTAAATTTAAAAGAAACTTCATTTTTGCTAAAGATTTCAAATTCAACAGACAGCTTCTTAACCTAAAACCCACAGAAAAGAGCAATATAAAAAGAAAAATGATTATTGAAGCTCCTCTTATTGTAAGAAAAGGTACTGCCAAAAACAATATTAAAAATGACATCAGAGCCATTCAAGTTGAAAAAAAACTTACTGCAAAGAATGAAAAAATAACACCTGATTTTGTAAAAAGTACTTTCCTTCTTAAAGTAAATAAAACTATCAATTATCCATTACCTAATGATCCTTCAAAAAGCCTTTATAAAACTATTGGCGGTGGATTTATTAATCATCCTTTTAACCTAAATGAAGATTTTTCTCAATATCAACAAATTTTTGTTCCAGGTGTAAATTTTGACAGTCTTTCCATTTATAAATCGACTACAACAGCGAATGAATTTTTATTAATACCTAAAAAATATCACATTAGTAGAGATACTGACACCATGAAACCATGTATTGAAACTATTTTTCACGCGTATGAAGAAGGAACAGGTTTAACAGAAGACATTTCTAAAATTAATTTTCAGTTTGCAATTGGTCCTAATTTATCTGAATTTGACTTAGCAAAACTCAAAATTGATCTCAAAAAAAATAACTTTCTTGATGGAAACAGCATTAATTATTTAACCGATGTTCGATTTATTTATCCTAATGAAATTAATTCTGAATATGAAATTAATGGAAATCATTTATTACAAAATGCAGAAATAACAGTAGATGGAAAACATTTTTTAATTTCTCTTAATACAGAAAATCTTAATGAAGCTAGTATTCTTATAAATGCAATTAACAACTCTATTTCTCAATATGCCAATATAAATTTTAAACATAAAGAGATTAAAGACACTGCTGTAATTGATATAAATTTAGAAAAAACAATAGGTGAGATAATTGAAATCATTTTTGACGAAGAATCAAAAAAAATAAACCTCACAAATGTTTCCATTTCACAATGTAAATTAAATTCTG
Organism: Flavobacterium sp. 316; assembly: GCF_000967805.1. Classification (NCBI taxonomy): domain Bacteria; kingdom Pseudomonadati; phylum Bacteroidota; class Flavobacteriia; order Flavobacteriales; family Flavobacteriaceae; genus Flavobacterium; species Flavobacterium sp. 316. The sequence continues at coordinate 166,767 of NZ_JYGZ01000005.1, read as the reverse complement.
TTTTAACAATTGATAGCAATAATAACATTCATTATAATAGTTCTCTTTTTTCCAACTATCCCTTGTTAGACGGAGGACAGTCAGTTGAATTACTTCATACTCAATTAAACTCTAATCTTACGTCAAAACCACTTAAAGATGTTTATTTTGATTTTGAGAGCATTGAAAATATTAGCGACGAATTTAGTCAAATAGTCTCTTCGTCTACAAATTACAATAGATACATACAAGTTCAAATTCAAAAACAAGAAACCGATATTAATAAAATACAAATAAAACTAACTGTTAACGACACAGGAAGTGTATTCATTATTGAAAAACTAAAAGATGACTTTAGAAAACCTATCCTTTTTAATTTTATTATTAAAAACAGTACTTCTTTAAACACAACTATCGGATATGAAGTAAATTATTTTGATATAGACAATAACATCATCTCATCAAAAAATTTTGGTTTTGATTTTTCAACCTCTTCCACAATCTATATACCAAATCACAATTAATTTAACATCATGCAAAAAAGTATAGAAACAAGATGGTTATTAAATTTTAATGAATTTAAAACTATAGAACATTGGTTTAAACAAAAAGAGACTTCTTTTAAGAATAAAGATCTATTTCCAAGACAAGATTACTATTTAAAATTAGTTAAAAGTACAAATCTTGGTATAAAAATAAGAGAACCCAAATTAGTTAACAACGAGCAAAAATCAAAACTAGAAGTTAAACTTTTAATCCAAGATAATGGAATCTATAAATTTAACAATAACAACCATGGTAATGTAAACACATGGCTAAAGTATAGCTTTGAAACAATCGGAAATGAAATTGAAACAGCTAGAATACTCAATCTTTTTACAAACCAAAACACACAAGAACCTTGGATTAAAATAGATAAAGATAGAATTCTAGTAAAATTTGACACAAAAGAAAAACAACTAGTTTCTGGCGATACAATTATAGATGAAGGAAGCGGAATAGAATTAACAAAATTTAAAATTAACAATACAATATACTATTCCTTAGGTATTGAAACCTTTTCATCATCAAACATTGAAACAAATAATTTCGATGAAACAGTAGATTTCTTTTTTAAAGAAGTTAAAATTTCAAATCTTAATACCTTAAAATCACTTTCATATCCTGAAATAATTAGCAACCATTTTCTGGGTTATTAAATCAAAAAAATATGAGAACTATAAAATACAACAATAAAGCACCTGAAGTCACTACACTGTGCGATTTACTTTCAAAATTAGGTTATAACTTAATTGTTTCAGATTCATTTACACTTCAAGTAGATGCAGCAGTTAAAGACTTTCAATATAAAAACAACTTAGTTGTAGACGGAATAGTTGGCATAAAAACATGGTCAAAACTATTCGAATTAAGCAATATTACAACACATAATGATAAATTATTATCTGAGCGAGATTTAATGGAATTTGCTAATGAATTTCAACTTGAATTAGCTTGTGTGAAAGCAGTAAATGAAGTAGAAAGTAGAGGAAAAGGATTTTTAGTAAGTGGCAAGCCTAAAATATTATTTGAAGGACATGTTTTTTGGAGAGAATTAAATAAAAGAGGTGTCAACCCTAATCAATATTCAAATGCAAATACAGCTAATGTCTTATATCAATCTTGGACAAAAAAACACTACTTAGGTGGAGATGGAGAACATGCCCGCTTACAAAAAGCAATACAAATAAACCCTAGTCAAGCATTTCAAGATGCTGCATATTGTGCCACTTCATGGGGTTGTTTTCAAATTATGGGATTCAATGCTGTCCCTATTGGCTATAATTCTATTGAAGAATTTGTCCAAAAAATGCACCTAAACGAAAAAGAGCATCTAACCGCTTTTGGCAAATTTCTAAAAACAAATAATCTTATTCCTTATTTACAAAATAAAGATTGGGCTGGTTTTGCATATCGATATAATGGTTCTGGGTATAAAGCAAATAAATATGATGAAAAATTAGCTAATGCTTATAAAAAATATTCTTGAGAAGAATACAACTTTTCAACCCAAAAATAGATTCTTAAAACACATTGCAACAAAATAAAACTTCCAGAAAAACAAATTGTTTTTCTTTGTAGTCTTTTTAAATGAGTTCGCATAGAAAGATTATTTCTTTCAATAACATTTATGCCAAAACGGTTTACTTTATGAAGTGCTTTAACTATTAATGATCTATAATGGAATAATCCATCAGTATAAATACTTTTTGGTGAAGCTAAAGCTAAAGAATTGGTTACATCTTAAATAGTTCTTTTAGTTCTTCTACCTAGACTAAAACTAACTACACGTTTTGTTTTTCTTTCTAAAGCATACACAATCCATATAGGTTTTTCTTTTCGTTTTAAATAGCAACGCATTTCATCTACTTCATAACTTTTATTTTTGTAGAAAATAGGGTTAGGAATCTTTTTTGCATTAGTTGTTAATTTATAAGCTTTGTAACAATAAAAATCAATCCATCTTTTATGGCAATTTTTACAATAAAACTGTTGCTTTTTGTTTTTTGTAAAGCCATTCTTTATTAAGTTTTTAATTTTACAGTTTGGGCAAATTAAGCTATCACTAATTCTGATACACAAAGTCGACTTTTTTATCATTTTCTTCGTTTTTAAGGCTTTATATAATTAGGAAAAGGAACGCAATATTACGTTCCTTTTCTATGCTTTTCTTCAATTAAACTTTGATTTTCAATGGATTAGCAACTATAAAAACAGGTATCACTAACTTTGAAACATTACCAATAATCTTAGCAACATTAAAATCAAAAAAAAACCTGCAAATAAATTATTTACAGGGTTTTGTATAAATAAAGTAACCATTCACTAATTACTTGTCACTTTTTACTATAAAAACTACAAATCAAATTTTATTCCTTGCGCTAAAGGTAATTGATCAGAATAGTTTATCGTATTCGTTTGTCTTCTCATATACACTTTCCAAGCATCAGAACCCGATTCTCTTCCTCCACCAGTTTCTTTTTCTCCACCAAAAGCACCACCTATCTCCGCACCAGAAGTACCAATATTTACATTGGCAATACCACAATCAGAACCTGCAAAAGACAAGAATTTTTCAGCTTCTTTCATACTATTAGTCATAATAGCCGAAGACAACCCTTGAGCTACACCATTTTGTAAATCAATTGCGTTTTCAACTTCTCCGCTATACTTCATTAAATATAAAATAGGCGCAAAAGTTTCATGTTGTACAATTTCAAAATGATTTTCAGCTTCAATAATCGCTGGTTTCACATAACAACCACTTTCATATCCTTCACCCACTAAAACACCTCCTTCTACTAATACTTTTCCACCTTCCGCTTTCGCTTTTTCAATAGCAGCTAAATAAGTATTAACAGCATCTTTATCAATAAGTGGCCCTACGTGTTTCGTTTCATCTAATGGATTACCAATTTTAATTTGACCATAAGCCCCCACAATAGCATCTCTAACAGTATCGTAAACCGATTCATGAATAATTAAACGTCTGGTAGAAGTACAACGTTGTCCACAAGTTCCTACAGCTCCAAAAACAGCTCCTGGAACAACCACTTTTAAATCAGCAGTTGGAGTAATTATAATGGCATTATTTCCTCCTAACTCTAATAAAGACTTACCAAAACGTTCTGCTACTTTTGCACCAACAATTCTTCCCATACGAGTAGATCCTGTTGCAGACACTAAAGGAATTCTAGTATCTGATGTCATCATCTCCCCTACTTTATAATCACCATTAATAATACAAGAAATACCCTCTGGTAAATTATTTTCTTTTAAAACCTCAGCTATAATATTTTGACAAGCAATAGAACATAAAGGTGCTTTTTCCGATGCTTTCCATACGCAAACATCTCCACAAATCCATGCAAGAGCTGTGTTCCAAGACCAAACAGCTACTGGAAAATTAAAAGCAGAAATAATACCTACAACTCCTATTGAATGCCATTGTTCTCGCATTACATGTCCTGGACGCTCTGAAGGAATTGTCTGTCCATTCAATTGACGCGATAGTCCAACTGCAAAATCACAAATGTCAATCATTTCCTGAACTTCTCCATAACCCTCTTGCAAAGATTTCCCCATTTCATACGAAACTAATTTCCCTAGAGGCTCTTTTAGTTCCCTTAATTTATTTCCAAACTGACGTACAATTTCTCCCCTTTGCGGAGCTGGTATAGCTCTAAAAGTTTTAAAAGCCTCAGTTGCTTTTTGCATCACGCGTTCATAATCTTCTTTTGTAGTAGTTGTAACAGATCCTACTAACGTTCCATCAACAGGTGAAAAACTATCTATTTTATCACCATTTGAAAACCACTCACTTCCTGTTGAAGTCCCTTGATTAATCTCTTTTACTCCTAATATTTCCAATGCTTCTTGCATTCCGAATTGTTGCGATATTGTTGACATTGTAACTTTTTTACTTGTTTTTGTTATATTTCTACAAATGTATGAAATTGATTTTAATTTTTTTATTTTGACAAATAGGAAAAAACCTGACTATATTTTTATATAAATTTAGGGTTCGTTTCCATAATACTTCCACAATTACTACACGTTCTTTTTTCAATAGAAGTGTAAAACGCTTTAAAATGGCTTAAAAAATCCTTTTCAATATCATTAAGTTTAAAATAAACCTCATATAATTTATGATTACAAGTATCGCAATACCACAACAATCCATCTTTAACAGGTAAGTCTTTCCTTTTTCTTTCAAAAACCAACCCAATAGAACCCTCTTCCCTATTAGGAGAATGCGGAATTTTAGCAGGATGTAAATACATATCACCCGCACCTAGCTTCATTGATTTTTTCTTTCCATCTTCTTGAACATGAATTGTTATATTGCCTTCTAATTGATAGAACAACTCTTCTGTTTCATTATAATGATAATCTTTTCGAGCATTTGGCCCTGCTACAATCATTACAATAAAATCTCCTGAATCAATATATAAATTTTTATTTGCAACTGGCGGTTTTAACAAATGTCTATTCTCCTCTATCCATTTAGTTAAATTGAAAGGTTTTTGTATACTCATTTTAAAAAAATTAAATGTAAAGTTAATAAAAAAAGAAAAGGTTAGTTTGCAATATAAAAATTACCTACTAACCTTTTCTTTTAAAAAAAATTAAAAACCGATTTTAATTCACTTGTTTTATAAGATACAAATAAACAGGAAGGTGATCACTAAATCCTGGAACCCCATTCGAATTTCGTTTAGGATACCCTTTCCATCTTCCTTCGTTTTGAATTAAATAAGGCTTCTTAAAAACTTGAGCTTTCCAATAAGTCCAAGTAGTATAATCTTTTCTAACTAATGGTTCTGAAACAATCATTTGGTCAAATATATTCCAAGAATCTCTATAGCCCAATGTTCCTATTCCTTGCTTGTGCATCTTCTCCATTGGGTTATACATATCAAAGGCTTTCAAGTCTTCTTTTCTCCCAATAGCCTTTATTCCTTTTTTCACACTCTTATTAGTAGGATCATCATTTAAATCCCCCATCGTAATAATCTTTGCATTAGGATTTATTTTATAAAGAGAATCTATTATTTTTCTATTTAATGCTCCTGCAGCTTCCCTATTAGGACTGCTTTTTTTCTCTCCTCCTGAACGAGATGGCCAGTGATTAACAATAAAGTTAATCTCTTCCCCTTCTAAATAACCTGTAACTAACAATTGATCTCGTGTATAAATTCTTTTAGTTTTAGAATCTACTTCTACATTGTCATCTGTATCTTCAGTTATTTCTTCTTTCTCTTTTTTGTTGTTTTTTTCTCCATTCTCATATATATAAAGAGGAACGTTTATATAACTAGTAGGTGTGAAATATTTTTCCTGATACAATAAAGCTACATCAATACCCCTTTTGTCTGGAGAATCAAAATGTACAATTTTATATCCCTTGTCAACTATCTTTGGCATTTTTACCAAATCTTCTAGCACACGTCTATTCTCAATCTCACATGCTCCAATTACAACTGGAGAATTTGTAGGATTTTCATCAGTTCCTAACTCAATAATTACTCTTGATAAATTTTCTAATTTCTTTTTATAATTTCCATGAGTCCAACCATTAGAAGGAGTATACTCTTCATCATAAGTTATAGGATCATTTATTGTGTCAAACAGATTCTCAAAATTATAGAATGCAACCGTATGAATTTTAAATTTCTTTTCTTGCGAAAAAGATTGGTTAATTGTGAAAATCACAAAAAAAGCAGCTAAAAATTGTTTAATTTTCATATAATGAATGTTATGTTACCATCAATTTTAATACAAATCGGGTGCCAAAGGTAAATAATATTATTAAAAGTTATACATTTGTAGGCTGTTAAGTTTAAATTACTTGGCCTTTAAATTATTATTAATTTTTATCCATTCTATGAAAAAACTTGTATTAAGTACATTATTAGTACTACAAGCTGTTTTTGTTTTTGCTCAACAAAACCCTGCCTTAAAAGGTTCAGTAGTTGATTCCAAAACTCAAAAACCATTACAAAACGTTGTTGCTACAATCCAAAGCACAAATCAATCAGTAGTTACTGATTTTGAAGGGAATTTTTCTTTCAAAACATTACCTTCAGGTAAACCTGTGCTATTTATTAGCTCAACTGGTTACAAAACGCAAACCTTTGCACTAGAGCCTACAGAAGGTGAGACTTTAGATTTAGGTATTATTGTTCTTGAAGAAGATATTACTACTGAGCTTCAACTAAGTTTAGTAACAATAACTGAAAATGATTTAGGAGATGACAACACTGGTTCAGAAAGTACCTCTGGTTTATTACAAGCCTCAAGAGATACTTATCAACAGGCGGCAGCTTTTAATTGGGGGCAAGCTCGTTTCAGAATTAGAGGTTTAGACAATCAATATGGAAATACAATGATTAATGGTATTTCTATGAACAAAATTTATGATGGAAGACCACAATGGAGTAATTGGGGTGGTTTAAATGATGCTACTCGTAATCAAGAATTCACAATGGGTTCTACTCCTTCTGATTATACTTTTGGTAGTATATTAGGAACGCAAGAAATCAATACAAGAGCTTCTTTTTACAGACCTGGAAACAGATTAACAATGTCTGGGACCAATACAAATTATAGCTGGAGAGCAATGGCAACTCATGCATCTGGTTTAGACAAAAACGGATGGGCTTTCGTAGTCTCTGCATCAAGAAGATGGGCTCAAGAAGGTTATTTTGATGGTACCGATTATAGCGCAAATTCACTTTTCGCAAGTGTTGAGAAAAAATTCAATGATAAACACAGTTTAAACTTCACTTCTATCTACGCTCAAAATAGCCGTGGAAAATCATCACCAAACACACAAGAAGTTACCGATATAATGGGAGTTAAATATAACTCTTATTGGGGATGGCAAGATGGTCAAAAACGTAATTCAAGAGATAAAGACATTGCAGAACCAATTAACATGTTATCTCATTATTGGAAAATTACTGAAAAAACAACTTTAAATACAAATGTTGCTTACCAAACAGGAACAATTGGAAATACAAGAATTGATTTTCAAAATGCAAATAATCCAGACCCTACTTACTATAGAAACTTACCTAGTTACTTTTTAAATCAACCTCAATTATGGAATGATCCAGTAACAGATGCAAATGGAAACCCAGTACTAGACGGAAATGGAAATCAAGTTTACCAAAATCAAGATGCAATAAATGCCTTATCTTATTTTAAAGCCAATCCACAAATTAACTGGAATGCAATGTACATTGCAAATCAAAATTCATCTAATGGAGGAAGAAGTGTTTATGCACTTTATGAAGACAGAACAGATGATTCTCAATGGAGTGCGAACTCTATTATTAATTCAAGTTTATCAGATAACATAAGTTTAAATGGAGGAGTAAATTTCAAAAGATTAAAATCTCATAATCACCAAAACTTATTAGATTTAATGGGTGGAGAATATTTCTCTGATATTGATCCTTTTTATACAGGAAGCAATGCTCAATCTGACTTAAACAATCCAAACAGACAAGTTCGTGAAGGAGATACTTATGGATACAACTATAATCTATTTGCTACTATCTTAGATGGTTTTACTCAATTCAAATTTAACTATAACAAGTTTGATTTTTATTTAGCTCAAAGTTTTTCAAGAACTGAATACCAAAGAGAAGGATTATACAGAAATGGAATTTATGCTGATAATTCATATGGAAAAGGAGACAAAGTAACCTATGAAAACTTTGGTTTTAAAGGAGGTTTAACTTATAAAATAAATGGTCGTCATCTATTAGACTTTAATGGTTTATATATGACAAAAGCACCAATAATGCGTAATGTATTTTCTAACGCACGTTTAAACAATAATATTACACCTAATTTAACTAATGAAGATATTGTAGCTGCTGATGCAAGTTACATCATAAGAACACCTAATCTTAAAGCTAGATTAACTGGATTCTATAACAAAATCTCAAATAGCTCTGAAATTTCATTCTTTTATGCAGAAAGTATAGGAGATGTTTCAGGTGATGAAGATTCTTTCGTAAGTGAAATCGTAACTGGACTTGACAAACAATCAATTGGTGCAGAATTAGGTCTTGAATATCAATTAACTTCTACAATTAAAGCAACTGCTTCTGCTTCATACGGTCAATATATTTATTCTGACAATGCAAAACTTGTAACAAATGATGATGGAAGAGCTGCAAACGGTTTAAATCCACTAAAAGATTTTGGAACAGTTTATATTAAAGATTATCGTCAACCTGGAGTTCCTCAACAAGCTTATTCATTTGGTTTAGAATATCGTGACCCTCACTACTGGTGGATTGGAGCAAATGTAAACTACCTATCTGATAGTTATATCGATGTTTCAAGTATATTAAGAACAAATAATTTCGTTATTGATCCAGATCCAAATAATACAAATGGTTATAGTTTCCCAGGAGCAACAGAGCCAAATGTTAGAAATATTTTAAAACAAGAGAAGTTTGATGGATTTACATTAGTAAACGTTGTTGGTGGAAAATCTTGGAGAATTAGTTCTAAAAACAGAAATACTTTTGGTTTTTTCGCCTCAATAAACAACATATTTGATGTAACTTATAAGACTGGTGGCTTTGAACAATCAAGAAAAGCAACATATCCTGATTTAGTTGCAGATCAAGCAAATGGAACTCCTTCATTTGGATCAAAGTATTTTTACGGATATGGAAGAACATTCTTTGTTAATTGCTATATTAATTTCTAAAAAAATTGATTATGAAAAAAATATTTAAAAACATATTCATTGCAACTGTAATACTAAGCATTACTACAAGCTGTGTAAAAGATGATGATTATGATGTTGTTACAGATTATATTCCTGTATTAGTAGGAAATAATTTTGAAAATGAGAGCAGAGGAAGTGGTTCTAATGAAGTTGCAGTAAATTTATCTGGATGGTTAAACGTAGCTGTTGAAGGTTCAAGATTATGGCACGTTAGACAATTTGATGGAAATCAATATGCTGAATTTTCTTCCTTTTTTTCTTATAATGACCCAAATGATGATATTTGGTTAATTACTTCAAAAATGGATTTCGCAGCTACTCCTGATTCTGAAAGTCTAACTTTTGACACAAAGAAAAGAATTTCAAATTCTGCTGAATTTAAAGTTTTAATTTCTACTGATTTTGATGGAAACAAAGATAACATCTCAACTTCAACATGGGAAGAATTAGATTTTATCTCACCTGATTCTGACGATGTTTTCGTAAATAGCGGAATAGTTAATTTATCCGATTACCAAAACAGCAACAATGTTTATGTCGCTTTTCGTTATATCGGAAGCAAAGCTAATGGTGCAACTACAACATTTCAAATAGATAATATTAGAATTTTTGAAAATAAATAAACTATGAAGAAGTTTAAAATAATTTTAACAACGGCTCTATTCACAACACTATTTAGTTGTGTAAATGGAGATGATTATGGAACACCTGATTTATCAAATGAATGTGTTACCCTAACAACAACTAAAGAAGTGATTGATATTACTTCTACATCTCAATCTAATCATCAAGAATGGACAGGAGAAGATATTATTGAAGCTTATGTAACATCAAGTGATGAAGGTGGAAACTTCTATAAATCAATATCATTAGTTTCAACTGATGGAAATATTGGATTTAGTATTCCAGTTGATGCATATAATTTATATACAAAATATGAACCAGGAAGACTTGTATATATTAACATGAAAAATCGTTATTACCAAATAGACAATAGCGCTACAGTTATTGGTTCATTATATGACGGTGGTGATATAACTAATCCAAACAATGATGACGTTGGTAGAATATCGGGTGTAGAATATGAAGATATTATACTACGTTCATGTTCAAATGTAAATGAAGATGATTTAGTAAATCACGTTACAATTGCACAAGCATCAAGTAATCAATATATTAATAAATTAATTGAGTTTGATAACGTTCAATTTACTGATGCTTCATTAAATCAAAACTATTATGATACTGATGTATTTACAATAGGTGGCGGAACAAATCATCAAATAACAGATGAATTTGGAAACACAATAACAGTACGTGTAAGTGAGTTTGCTACTTTCGCAGGAGATCAAATACCTAGCGGAAATGGTAAAATAAGAGGTGTATTAACAAAATTTGGTAACACTTGGCAGTTTATGATAAGAACCCTAAACGATATACAACTTAACAATCCTAGAATTGTTCCATTATTTGAGGAATCTTTTGATACTAATTTTTCTAATTGGACAAATTATAGCGTATCAGGAGCACAACAGTGGTACTTAGCTACATATGGAAATCCAGCTCCTTCTGCAGCTATTAGTGGTTATAGTGGTGGAGCTAATAATGCAAATGAAGATTGGTTGATTTCACCTGCAATAGACTTAAGTACTGTTTCAACTGCAACTCTTACTTTTGAAACAGCTTCAAGATATAGTGGAAACTTATTAGAAGTAAAAATATCAACAAATTATGCTGGATCTGGTAATCCGAACTTGGCAACTTGGTCAGATTTATCAGCTACTTTAGACACAAACACTGGGAGTTTTATTTGGACAAACTCAGGCCCAATTAACCTTTCTTCTTATACAGGAAGCAATATTTATTTAGCTTTTAAATATACTTCTACTGCATCTGCTTCTAGAACATGGGAAGTTGATAATATTAAAATAGAAGAATAAATTATTTTTATCCTCCTTAAATAATTGTATAAAAAAACGCCCAGAAATTCTGGGCGTTTTTTTATGCTAAATAATTGTACTTTTGTAATCATAAAGAAAGACTATGTTAGAAATAGAAAAACATGAATTTGAGAAAACAGCCATCGTAGGTATTGTTACTCAAAACCAAGATGAAGAAAAACTAAGAGAATATCTAGATGAATTAGAATTCTTAACCTATACTGCTGGTGGAGAAGTTGTAAAACGTTTCTCTCAAAAAATGGACAAACCAAATCCAAAAACGTTTGTAGGAACTGGTAAATTAGATGAGATTAATTACTACATAAAAGACAATGATATCAAAACAGTAATTTTTGATGATGAATTGTCTCCTTCTCAATTAAAAAACATTACAAAAGAATTAGACTGTAAAGTTTTAGACAGAACTAATCTTATCCTAGACATTTTTGCACAACGAGCTCAAACCTCTTACGCAAGAACACAAGTTGAATTAGCACAATGTCAATATTTACTACCTCGTCTTACAGGAATGTGGACACACTTAGAACGTCAACGAGGTGGAATTGGAATGCGTGGTCCTGGAGAAACAGAGATTGAAACAGATAGACGTATTGTAAGAGACCGAATCTCCTTATTAAAAGAAAAAATAAAAACGATAGACAAGCAAATGTCTGTTCAAAGAGGTAACCGTGGAGCAATGGTTAGAGTAGCCTTAGTAGGTTATACTAACGTTGGAAAATCTACTTTAATGAACGCTATTGGAAAAAGTGATGTATTTGTAGAAAATAAATTATTTGCAACATTAGACACAACTGTTCGTAAAACCGTAATAAAAAATTTACCTTTTCTTTTAAGTGATACTGTTGGTTTTATTAGAAAATTACCCACTCAATTAGTAGAATCTTTTAAAAGTACTTTAGATGAAGTAAGAGAAGCTGATTTATTACTTCATGTAGTTGACATTTCTCATCCTGATTTTGAAGATCATATTTCTTCTGTAAACGACATCTTAAAAGAAATTAAAAGTGATAATAAACCAACTATAATGGTTTTCAATAAAATTGACGCTTACAATCCTATATATTTTGATTATGATAATTTAGAGATTGAAAAAGAAGCAAAGCATTATACATTAGATGAATGGAAACAAACTTGGATGAATAAAATAGGCGAAAATAACGCCTTGTTTATTTCTGCTACAGATAAATTAAATTTTGAAGAATTTAGAGAAAAAGTATATGAAGCTGTTAGAGAAATTCATATTACACGTTTCCCTTATAATAAATTTTTATATCCTGAATATAAAGAAGCAATGGACACCGAATAAAAAAAGACCTCAATTGAGGTCTTTTTTTTAGATATAATCTATTTTCTTTTAAAATCCGTAGTTGAACCCTAAACCAAATACTTCTCTGATTTGAAAAGCTCCAATTGCATTATCATCATAAATAGCTTGAAAAGCAACATTAGTAGATATATATTTATTAATTTTCATTACTAAATTCATTTGATAATCAATATCAACATTTTGAGGGTTATCTAAATAATTAGAATATAAATTTAATATGTTTTCCATTGAAACATTTTCCATAATATTAAATTTATAATATGCATTTACAGCCGCACCAAATTCAAAACGAGATGTTTTCCCTTGATCAACACCAAATGCAGAACCAAACTCTGTAAAATGTTTATGAACAAATATTAAACGTGAAGTAGCTGGAGCTAAATTTACTTTTAGATTATCACTTTTTTTCCATAACATACCTGGTCCAGCTTGTAAATATGCTGGAGAGAAAAAATGAGATATTTTTGTATAAGTAGTAACATTTGTAACTGCATCTGTTTCTTGAAGAAAACCAGAGTCCATTTGAGTTTTAAAGTTTAAAAAACCTGAATAAAACCAATATCCTTTTGCTTTCTTACCTATTAAAGAAGTAAATTCTAAACGATCATCTGATTTTGTTGTAGGTTGATCTTTTAATTTGGTTAAACCATAAGCAGCAATAAATTTATTATCCCAAATCATTTCAGGAGTTTTATAATTAAAGTCGTAATTTAATCCTGCATTCCCTGCAACATTACTTGTTCCTCCTCCAAGCCATTCATTATTAAAAGCTGATTGATTAAAAAGCAAAACAAAATTACCGGCCTTCTTCCATCCTACATAAGATGTATCTACTGCTTTTTTAGCAGCTTCGGACGTAACATTAATTAGTTCACCTTCTGTTTTTTGAGCAAAAATATTTACTGAAACAAAAATTAATAATAATAAGATTTTTTTCATACGTTGTCTATTTATAAATTTTAATTTTCAAATTAAAATCAAAGATTATGCCAACAAAAGTACGAATATTTGAATAAAAGAATAACTATTTACTTCAAATTAGATTTATACAAAGGCACGGCAGAACAAGCTTCACCAAACATTACACTCTTTGAAAAAGGATATAATTTTTGAATTGCCAATGTGTAAATTGCATTTGGAACAGGTTTTTTAGAACATCCTTTTAAAATAACTGGTTTATCTTGATAATTTGAAAAATCAATTGATTCTAAAACTTTATTATAATGAAGTAATAAATAATCATGCTCATTTCCGTGTATAATTTGTTTGGCAAAAGGAATTAAATATGAAGCTACTAAAGCAAAAGTCCATGCAGGTAATATTGCATCTGTACTACAAAAAAGAACTATTCCTTTTTCTGAATAAATTGACCAATCAAATGATTTTAATAGCTCTCGAAAATCTTTTTCTTTCAAAATAAAACCTTCATAAAGCCACTGAGAAATATCTATAGTAACGATTTCTTCTTTTGGAAAATAATCTTCTAAATCAAAAACTTCAAGCTTACTATTTGCTACTTTATTTATAATATCTTTTTCCATACTATTTTTTATTGATATCCTTCTGCTTGAAGGGTAAATAATTCTGCGTACAATTTATTATTTTTCATGAGTTCTTCATGGGTTCCTGCTTCTAAAATTTTACCGTTTTCTAAAACTAAAATTCTATCTGCTTGACGAACAGTACTAAAACGATGTGATATAATTACACTTGTTTTATTTTCAATTAAATGTATAAAGCGTTCAAAAACTTCACTTTCTGCTTTTGCATCAAGAGCCGATGTTGGCTCATCTAAAATCATTACCTCAGCATTTTTCATATATGCCCTTGCTAATGCAATTTTTTGCCATTGTCCACCAGATAATTCCTGACCTTTTACAAAACGTTTTCCTAATTGTTGTTCATAGCCTAAAACTAATTCAGAAACTACTTCATCTGCCAAACTAAGTTTTGCTGCTTTTTCAATTCGTTCAATATTTTGAATTTCATCAATCTTTCCAATTGCAATATTTTCTTTAACCGTAAATTCGTAACGAAAAAAGTCTTGAAATAAAACACCAAAAAAAGCTTGATAATCGCTTTTATTATATCGATTTATATTGACTCCATCTAACAAGATTTCTCCTGAAGTAGGTTCATAAAAACGAAGTAATAACTTTGTTAAAGTTGTTTTTCCTGCTCCATTTTGTCCAACAAATGCAATTTTTTCTCCTGCATTTATAGTAAAACTTATATCTTTTAATATTTGATGTTCTGATTCTGGATATGCGAAATAAACATTTTTAAACTCAAATCCTTTCTGAATTGTTTTTGGCAACGGAATATCTTCGCTATGCTTTGGTTCGGAAGAAATATCGATAAAATCAAAATAATCTTTTAAATATAAGGCGCTTTCAGAGATTCTAGTAAACTTTGAAAAAAAGTCTTGCAAACTTTTCATTAATCGATTAAAACTTCCTGATAAAAACGTTAATTCACCTAATGTAATTACACCAGATAAAACACGATAGATAATAAAAACATAAGCAGCATAATAACTAATAGAACCTAAAACATTAAATAAAAAACCATAACTTGATCTTTTAATAACTAATTTTTTATTTAGATTAAAATACCTATTCGCTAAAACTTGAAAGCGTTCGACTACAAAATCAGTCAACCCAAAAAGTTTTATCTCTTTTGCTGTTTTATCATTAGCTCCTATAAACCGAAGATAATCTAATTCCCTTCTTTCAGTTGTCCAACTTCTGGCTAATGAATATTGTTGTTGACTAAAGCGTACTTCATTAATAAATGATGGAATAATACTCAATATTAATAAAATAATTAAATACGGTTCAAAATAAATTAACCCTGCAATTAAGGTAATAATCGAAATTGTTGTTTGAGCCTGACCTAAAACATTTGACATTAAATCAACACGACCCATTGTTTGAGTTCTTGCTCTTTCTAGTTTGTCATAAAATTCAGAATTTTCAAGAAGGCTAATATCTATTTCATTAGTCTTTTTAATAATTTGAATTGAAGTTTGAATGTTATACTGATCTCCTAATATTCCATCTGTTAACGAAATAGCTCTACTAACTAAATCTGACAAAACAATCAGAATAAACTCTATTACAACATACTTCCAAAGTTCTGAATAATCTGTTTCTGAATTTGTTGTAATTCTTATAATTTCATCAATTATAATTTTACCAATCCATAGAATTATTACTGGAAGAAGAGCAGCAATTAGTCTACAAAAAGCAGATGCAAAAAACAATTTTTTATTTGTCTTCCAAATTTCTTTAAAAAAACGAGGTATAAAAAAAAGCGAATTAAAAGTAGATTTTAATCCGATTTTTTGATTGTCGTTTAAAGATTTTGGTTGAAAACGTGCCATTTTTAGTATTCAGTAATAGTGTTCAATACTCTCAACAACAAATGTTAATGGAATACAGAACACTATTCTCTGGATTTTAAAGCATTCCTAATTCTAATTTTGCTTCTTCACTCATTAAATCTTTACTCCATGGTGGATCAAAAGTGATTTCTACTTCACAAGTTTTTACCTCATCAATAGATTTTACTTTTTCTTCAACTTCTAAAGGTAATGATTCTGCAACAGGACAATTAGGTGATGTTAGTGTCATTAATATTTTTACATCATTATCTTCATTAATCATCACATCATAGATTAATCCTAATTCATATATATCAACTGGAATTTCTGGATCATAAATGCTTTTCAAAACCTTTACAACGTTTTCTCCTAAATTAATTGTATCGTTAAATTCTTCCATTTTTTATTACTTTCAATATTTAGAAATAATTTCTAAATTACATGTTTTTAAATTAATTATTGTTTTGCTTGAAATGCTAAAGCGTACATTTTTATTTGCTTTATCATTGATACTAATCCGTTAGCTCTTGTTGGAGATAAATGTTCTTTTAACCCTA
Source organism: Flavobacterium sp. 316 (assembly GCF_000967805.1). Lineage (NCBI taxonomy): Bacteria > Pseudomonadati > Bacteroidota > Flavobacteriia > Flavobacteriales > Flavobacteriaceae > Flavobacterium > Flavobacterium sp. 316. The sequence goes on along the minus strand of NZ_JYGZ01000005.1, from coordinate 150,260 downwards.
TTTCATCTATAAAATTAGTATTTGCTTCTAAAATTTCTTGAGGTGTTTTATTAGAAAAAACACGAATCAAAATAGCTATAATTCCTTTTGTTAAAATGGCATCACTATCAGCAGTAAAAACGATATTTCCATCATTCACTTCTCCATGAACCCAAACTTTAGATTGACATCCTTTAATAATATTTTCTTCAGTTTTATATTGTTCATCAATTAATGGTAACGTTTTTCCTAATTCTATTATATATTCATAACGTTGCATCCAATCATCAAACATAGAAAATTCATCTATAATTTCTTCTTGTATGGCTTCTATTGTCATCCTTATTTATTTTTATTAGCTATTTCTAATATTGTATTTACTAGTTTTTCAATATATTTAGGTGGAGAACCTCCATCAAAATCTGGTGTTTGATAAACTTGGTCACCTCTTGTTATTTTTAAATTTGTCATTGGAGCTCCATCAAAAAAACGCTTTTCTGTAGGTGCTTTTAAATTCGGTAATTCTTCTAAATCAATTTCTTTATAGGCCGCTTCTAATGCTTGAATATCTTCTGCACTTAATACTGAAGAAACGGGTTTTCCTTCTGAAGAATTTTTAACATAAAGCTTAGTTGCATCAACTGTTATCTTATTGAAATAACCTCTAGACATTGATTCATACTCAAATAACGGTAAACTCTGAATTGTAGTCATTTCACTGTTTTTTTCTAATTCTATTTCTTTTTCAGTATTTTCTTTTCCTGATACCAAAGTAGCTTCTGTTGCTTTCTTCTGACAATTACAACTTGATAGTGTAATTATTAATGCTGATAGAATAGTAATTGCTTTCATGTTTTATTTGTTGTTTGTTTATGATAACATCATTTTTGCTTTTTTTACGGCTTCTACAAATATATCAATTTCTTCCTTAGTATTATAAAATGCAAAACTAGCCCTTATTGTACCTGGTATTTTGTAAAAATCCATTATAGGCTGCGCACAATGATGTCCTGTGCGCACCGCTATACCTAGTTTATCTATAATCGTGCCAATATCATAAGGGTGAATTCCATTAATATTAAATGAAATTACGGATGCTTTCTTTGTTAAGTCTTTTGGTCCATAAATAGTAACTCCTTCAATTTCTTGAAGTTTCTCTGTTCCATGTACTAATAATTCATGCTCATAAGCCGAAATATTATCAAACCCAATTGCATTCATATAATCTATAGCTGCACCAAAAGCAATTCCACCACAAATATTTGGTGTTCCTGCTTCAAATTTATGAGGCAAATCTGCATACGTTGTTTTTTCAAACGTTACAGTTGCAATCATTTCTCCTCCACCTTTATAAGGAGGTAATTTTCGCAACCATTCTTCTTTTCCATACAACATTCCAACACCTGTTGGACCACACATTTTATGAGCAGAAGTCACGTAAAAATCAACATCTAATGCTTGAACATCTGGTTTCAAATGAGGACAAGCTTGTGCTCCATCAATTAAAACAGCAGCACCAACTTCATGTGCTTTCTTTATAATATATTCTATTGGATTTAAAGTACCCAAAGCATTTGAAATATGATTACAAAAAACTAGTTTCGTTTTATTTGAAAGTAATTTATCATATTCCTCCATAATTAATTCACCTTCTAAACTCATCGGAATCACTTTCAAAATAGCACCTGTGTTTTCACAAATCATTTGCCAAGGCACAATATTACTATGGTGTTCCAATGCAGAAACAATAATTTCATCTCCTTTTTGTAAAATTGATGCAAAGCCATTCGCAACCAAATTTATACTTTCTGTCGTTCCAGAAGTTAGAATTATTTCGTAGTTATGCTTTGCATTAAAATGCTTTTGAATTTTAAAACGTGCTTCTTCATAAGCGTCTGTTGCTAATTGACTAAGTGTATGCACTCCACGATGAATATTAGCATTATATCTTGAATAATAATCAACAATAGTATCTATTACTACTTGAGGAGTTTGAGAAGTGGCACCGTTATCGAAATATATTAAAGGTTTTCCATTTACTTGCTGAGAAAGAATTGGAAAATCAGTTCTTATTTTTTGAACATCAAACATGTTAAATCAATTTGAGTACAAATTTACAACTTGATTATTTAAAATTGGAATAAATAAAGGTTAAAAAACAAATATCACAATTATAAAATAAAAAGTGTTTCCTAGTTTAGGAAACACTTTTTATAAATATATATAATGCTTTTATTAAATTACAACTCAAATCCCATTTTAACGCCTAACTTGGTAGCTATAATTTTTGTGATTCTTTGTTTTAATTCTGGTATTTTTATACTTTCAATTACTTCATTAGAAAAAGCATACATTAACAATGCACGGGCTTCTTTTTTAGGGATACCACGTTGTTGCATGTAAAACATAGCGCCTTCATCTAATTGGCCAATTGTGCAACCATGAGAACATTTTACATCATCTGCAAAAATTTCTAATTGCGGTTTAGCATTAATTGTTGCCTTTTCACTAATTAGAATATTATTATTTTGCTGAAAAGCATCTGTTTTTTGTGCCTCTTTTTCAACATATATTTTACCATTAAACACACCTGTTGAACTATCTCCAAAAATACCTTTGTAATTTTGATGACTTTCGCAATTTGGTTGTGCATGATGCACTAAAGTAAAATGATCAACGTGTTGTTTATCTCCAATAATTGTAATTCCTTTCAAAGTAGAATCTATTCGTTCTCCTTGATGATAGAAATTCAAATTGTTTCTTGTGATATTTCCTCCAAAAGAGAAAGTATGAACAGCTACTCTACTTTCTTGTTTCTGAGCAATGTACGTATTATCAATTAAGTTAGCCGTTTGTACATCATTTTGGATTTTATAATAATCTACATTAGCTCTTTTTTGTGCAAAAATTTCTGTTACAGAATTTGTTAAAACTGGGTTCTCGTTTAAGCTTTGATGACGTTCTATTATTTGAACATGTGCATTTTCTCCAACTACAATTAGATTTCTTGGTTGTACCATTAAGGCTGCTTCTGTTCCCGTAGAAAAATAAACTATTTCAATAGGTTTATCTGCAACTTTACTTTTTGGTATATTAATAAAAGCTCCTTCTTGCGCAAATGCTGTATTTAATGACGTTAATGATTCGTCCTTTTTAGCTATTTGATTGAAATATGTTTCTAGAACTAATCTATATTTTGGTTTTGTCAACACTGATGATAACAAACAAACATCGATTCCTTCATGTGTTGTTGAAGATAAAAATGAGCTGAATTTACCATCAATAAACACTAATTTATAAGTATCTATTTCGTGAAGAAAATATTTTTTTACTGCTGGAAATTCAATTGCATTTTCATGTTTCGGAAAAACAGAAAAATCATTTTTCAACACAGCATTTAATGAAGTATACTTCCATTCTTCTTCTTTTTTAGTAGGAAATCCTTTAGCTTCGAAGTTTTTTATAGCTTGGTTACGTACATCATGTAAATTAGAATCCATGTCTATTTTTTCTTCTAATGCAATGTATGACGAAAGTAATTTATCTTTTAAATCCATTTTTTTTGTCTTAAAATTGAAAGTCTTTTTTAAAAATTTGGGTTTTCAGTAATTTCATGATTTTTCTTGCTTTTAGTCAAGAACTATTCCTTCAAATTATCGAACCTCTCCTTTTTGAGACTTTACACTAATTCTGCTTTTATCCAGTCATATCCTCTTTCTTCCAACTCTAAAGCTAAAGAAGCATCTCCAGATTTAACTATTTTTCCATCCATTAAAACATGAACAAAATCAGGAACAATATATTCTAATAATCGTTGATAATGCGTAATTACAACAACAGCATTATCTTTACTTTTTAATTTGTTAACTCCATTTGCAACAATACGTAAAGCATCAATATCTAATCCAGAATCCGTTTCATCAAGAATAGCTACTTTAGGTTCTAACATTGCCATTTGAAAAATTTCATTACGTTTCTTTTCTCCTCCAGAAAACCCTTCATTTAAAGAACGAGAAAGGAATTTTTTATCCATTTCTAACAATTCTGATTTTTCACGTATTTTCTTCAACATTTCATTAGCAGGCATATCTTCAAGTCCTTTTGCTTTTCTACTTTCATTGATAGCTGTTTTGATAAAGTTAGTTACCGAAACACCTGGAATTTCAACAGGATATTGAAAAGACAAGAAAATCCCTTTATGTGCTCTTTCTTCTGGTGCTAATTCTGATATTTCCTCATCATCAAGAAAAATTTCCCCTTCAGAAACTTCATAATTTTCATTTCCAGCTATAATAGAAGATAGCGTTGATTTTCCAGCACCATTTGGTCCCATTATAGCATGTACTTCGCCTGCCTTAACTTCAAGATTTATACCTTTTAATATTGCTTTATCTTCAACTGAAGCGTGTAAATTTTTAATTTGTAACATTGTCTTTATTTTATATAAAAGCTAATTCTAAATTTTGTTTTTCTTTTGGCGTATCTGCATTAAAATGTTTTTCGCCTAAATATTTCATTCCTAAATAATCTGCTGATTTTTGAAAAGGAATATAAAAATCATTTTCTAATTCGTCATCATGTGAATTTGAAATGACTGCCATGTTTTTTCCTCTTAATTTTCTGCCTGTTTCTTTTTCAATTCGCAATAAATCGGAAAAGCGGTCAAAAAACACTTTCATTATTCCACTCATACTATACCAATATACTGGTGTTGCAAAAATCAAAGTATTGTACTTTTCAATTATACTTTTTATTAGTATGAAAAAATCATCATTTTTATTTTTACTTTCATAATCATAATAAGAAAAATTATAATCACTCAAGTTTATTATATCTATATTATATTGGTCAGCAATCGCATCAGCTATTCTTGTTGTATTTCCATTTTTACGAGACGAACCAATTATAATTACTGATTTATTCATTATCCAACTGAACCTTCTAATGAAATTTCCAATAGTTTTTGAGCTTCAACAGCAAATTCCATTGGTAATTTATTTAAAACTTCTTTACTGAATCCATTTACAATTAGCGCAATCGCTTTTTCTGTTGGAATTCCTCTTTGATTGCAATAAAAAACTTGATCTTCTCCAATTTTTGAAGTAGTTGCTTCATGTTCTATTTTTGCAGATGCATTTTTACTTTCAATATAAGGAAAAGTATGTGCTCCACATTCATTACCCATTAACAAACTATCACATTGAGAAAAGTTTCGTGCATTTTCAGCTCTTGATGAAATTTGCACTAACCCTCTATAGCTATTTTGCGACTTCCCAGCAGAAATTCCTTTTGATATAATAGTAGATTTAGTGTTTTTCCCTAAATGTACCATTTTTGTACCAGTATCTGCTTGTTGGTAATTATTAGTAACTGCAATTGAATAAAACTCACCTATTGAATTATCTCCTTTCAAAATACAAGAAGGATATTTCCAAGTTACTGCCGAACCTGTTTCTACTTGTGTCCAAGATATTTTTGCGTTTTTCTCACATATACCTCTCTTGGTTACAAAATTATAAACACCGCCTTTTCCTTCTTTATTACCAGGAAACCAATTTTGAACAGTTGAATATTTTATTTCTGCATTATCTAAAGCAATTAATTCTACAACCGCTGCGTGCAATTGATTTTCATCACGACTTGGAGCAGTACAACCTTCAAGATATGAAACATAACTTCCCTCGTCAGCAATTACTAGTGTTCTTTCAAACTGTCCAGTTCCTCCTTGATTAATACGGAAATATGTTGATAATTCCATTGGACAACGAACTCCTTTTGGAATATAACAAAAACTACCATCTGAAAAAACAGCTGAATTTAATGCTGCATAAAAATTATCCTTTTGCGGAACAACTGTTCCTAAGTATTTACGAACTAATTCTGGATATTCCTGAATTGCCTCAGAAATACTCATAAAAATAATTCCTTTTTCTGCTAGTGTTTTCTTAAAAGTTGTAGCTACTGAGACAGAATCAACTACAATGTCAATAGCAACATTGTTTATTTTTTTCTGTTCGTCAACTGAAATCCCTAACTTTTTATACATTTCTAAAAGTTCTGGATCAACATCATCTAACGTTTTATTTGGATCTGCTTTTTTAGGTGCAGAATAATACGAAATAGCTTGGAAATCAGGTTTAGTATAATGCACGTTTGCCCATTCTGGTTCTATCATTTCTTCCCAAGCTCTATAAGCTTCTAATCTCCAGTCTGTCATCCACTCTGGTTCATTTTTCTTTTTTGATATTGCCCTAACTATATCTTCATTTAAACCAATAGGAAACGTTTCCGATTCTATATCAGTATAAAATCCGTATTCGTATTCTTTGTTTTGTAATTCGACTTTTAAGTCGTCTTCAGTATATTTATTCATTTTTTAAATTTAAAGTGAAAAAGATTCTCCGCAACCACAAGTACGTTGTGCATTTGGATTATTAAAAACGAAACCTTTTCCGTTTAAACCTCCTGAAAATTCTAATATTGTTCCAACAAGGTATAAAAAACTTTTTTTCTCTACCGCTATCTTAATATTATTATCTTCAAAAACCTTATCATTTTCACCTAATTCTTTGTCAAATTTTAATTCATAAGACAAACCAGAGCAACCACCACTTTTAACACCAACTCTAACATAATCTTGAGTAGCATCAAAGCCGTCGTCTTTCATCATTTCAACTATTTTTTTGCTAGCTGTATCAGATACTTTAATCATACTTATTTTGATTTTGTCTAAATTAACTGCAAATATAATTCATATAATGCTTATTACAAGGCTTCATAACATTTTTATAACTTATTCTTTCATAATTTTTATTTATAACTACCATAAAATCTATATTCATTCCAAATTTTGTAAATTGCGTAAATTTTAAAAAAATGAATCTTTACCCTATTGAATCTGGTAATTTCAAATTAGATGGTGGTGCCATGTTTGGTGTTGTACCAAAAACTATTTGGAATAGAACAAATCCTGCCGATGAAAATAACTTAATTGACATTGCAGCTCGTTGTTTATTAATTGAAAATGGAAATCGATTAATTTTAATTGATACTGGAATGGGGAACAAACAATCTGATAAGTTCTTCGGATATTATTCTTTATGGGGAAATCATTCTCTTGATAAGTCTTTACAAGAAAAAGGGTTTCATAGAGATGATATTACAGATGTTTTCATGACACATTTACATTTTGATCATTGTGGAGGAAGTGTTATATGGAATAAAAACAAAACGGGTTATGAGGCTGGATTCAAAAATGCTAAATTTTGGACAAATGAAAATCACTGGGATTGGGCAACAAATCCAAATTCTCGTGAGAAAGCTTCATTCTTAAAAGAAAACATTTTACCTATTGAAGAAAGTGGTCAATTAAACTTTATTTCAAGAGCAGAAAATGGATTTTTAGAAAAAAGCGATTTAGGATTTGGCATATTCTTTGCCGATGGTCATACTGAAAAACAAATGATTCCAATGATTAATTATAACGGAAAAACTATTTGTTTTATGGCTGATTTATTACCAACTTTAGGACATATCCCTCTTCCATACGTTACTGGTTATGATACTAGGCCTTTACTATCAATGAATGAAAAAGATATTTTTTTAAAGAAAGCTGTAGAAAACAATTACTATTTATTTCTAGAACACGATGCTCATAATGAAATTATAACAGTTCAAAACACAGAAAAAGGTGTTCGGTTAAAAGAAATTTTCACATGCGATGAAATCTTAAAATAGTGTTAATACATCAATGAAATGTAACTTTTTAAATTGATTTTTGTCAAATAAAATTAATAGAATAATAAAACTATATAAATGAGAAATTTAAAACCAATTTATTTATCAACTGCTTTAGCATTAGTTTTAGCTAGTTGTGGTGGTGCAAAACAAATAATCTCTACTCCAGTAGAAAATATTGATACTTTACCTTTAAAAGTTACTCCATTAGCTGAGAATGATTTAAAAAGATGGAGTCATTTAGATTTAGTAAGAGATACTGTTCCTGGAATGAGTGTTGACAAAGCATACTCTGAATTACTAAAAAACAAAAAAGGTTCAACTGTAATTGTAGGAATTGTTGATTCAGGAGTAGATATTCGTCATGAAGATTTACAAGGTGTAATTTGGGTTAATCCAAAAGAAATTGCTGGAAATGGAATAGATGATGACAAAAATGGTTACATCGATGATATTAATGGATGGAATTTCCTTGGAGACAGCAATAATGAGCAATTAGAAATGACTCGTATTGTTAAAAAAGGACCTGGAACTCCAGAATACGACAAAGCAAAAGCTCAACTAGAAGAGGAATTAGCTGGCATAATGCAAACTAAACAGCAAATTGATATGATTGTTGCTGCTGATAAAGCTATAAAAGAGCATCTAAAAAAAGACAATTTTAACTTAGATGATGTTAAAGCTATAGAAACTTCAGATGAAAAGTTATCACAATACAAAGCTATATTTACACAAATTTTATCAGGAACTTCAAAAGAAGATTTTGATAAAAGAATAAAAGCAGGAGTAGACTTTGTTTATGGGCAATTAAACTACAATTTAAATGTAGATTTTGATGGTCGTTCTATAGTAGGAGATAACCCAGAAGACATTAAGGACACTAAATATGGTAACAATAATGTTATTGGACCAGATCCTGAAGATGCAAAACATGGTACTCACGTATCTGGAATTGTTGCACAAGTAAGAAACAACAACAAAGGTGGTGACGGTGTTGCTAATAATGTTAAAATTATGGCCGTTAGAGCTGTTCCAAATGGCGACGAATATGACAAAGATATTGCTCTAGGAATTCGTTACGCTGTAGATAATGGTGCAAAAGTAATCAATGGTTCATTTGGTAAGTATTACTCTCCAAACAAAGAATGGGTTCAAGATGCATTAAAATATGCTGCTAAAAAAGACGTTTTAGTAATCTTTGCCGCTGGAAATGATTCTAAAGACTTAGATGTAGAAAACAAATACCCAAGTGATTCTTACGATGGTTCTCCTGAAATTTCAAACAATGTTTTAATTATCGGTGCATTAGCTCCAAGTTATGGTATAAATGAAGTAGCTGGATTTTCAAATTATGGAACTAAAAATGTAGATATTTTTGCTCCTGGTGTTCAAATTTATGCTACTACTCCAAATCAAACTTATGAGTATTTACAAGGTACATCTATGGCTTCACCAAATGTAGCTGGAGTTGCTGCTTTAATTCGTTCATATTATCCAAAGTTATCTGCTTCTCAAGTAAAACAAATTATTATGGAAAGTGGAACTCCATTAAAAAACGAAGTAAAAGTAGGAGAAGATCAACATAAAGCAAATTTTTCAACTATTTCTAAAACAGGAAAAATTGTAAATGCTTACAATGCTTTATTAATGGCAGAACAAATGTCAAAATAATAAAACTTAAATTATGTATAAACAAACCACAAAGCAAACTGAATAGTCACTTTGTGGTTTTTTAATTTTTTAAAGAATGAAAAAAATACTTTTATTTACCTTATTTTCTATTTTAAGTTTTGGGCAAAACAACCCAAATCCTGGCTATTGGCAACAACATGTCGATTATAAAATGGAAATTGACATGAATGTAAAAAATTATCAATATAAAGGAAAACAAGAATTAGCATATACTAATAATTCTTCAGACACCCTTTATAAAGTTTTTTATCATTTATATCCTAATGCCTTTCAACCAGGAAGTGAAATGGATAGTCGTTTAAAAACAATTGCTGATCCAGATAAAAGAATGGTTCGTACTTTTAAAGTAGCTGAAAAAGAAGTTAAAGAAAGTAGAATTGAAACTTTAAAACCAGACGAAATTGGATATCTAAAAATCAACAATTTCAAACAAAATGGATCAGAAGCTAAAACAAGAGTTGTAGGTACTATTTTAGAAGTTACATTAAACCAACCTATTTTACCTAATCAAAAAACTGTTTTCACTCTTGATTTTGATGGTCAAGTACCTTTACAAGTACGTCGTTCAGGAAGAAATTCTGATGAAGGTGTTGCATTATCTATGACACAATGGTATCCTAAAATGGCTGAATATGACTTTGAAGGCTGGCATGCAGATCCATATATTGGTAGAGAATTTCATGGTGTTTGGGGAAATTTTGATGTAAAAATTACAATTGACAAAAATTATACAATTGGAGGAACTGGATATCTTCAAAATAAAAACGAAATTGGTCATGGTTACCAAGATAAAGGAATAGAAGTAAAACATCCTAAAAAAACAAAAACATTAACTTGGCATTTTATAGCTCCAAACGTTCATGATTTTGCATGGGGAGCAGATGATAATTATATTCACGATATGATTTTAGGTCCAAATAATGTCGAATTACACTTCTTCTATAAAAACAAAGCAGAAATTTTAGAAAACTGGAAAAATTTACAACCAAAAACTGCTGAAATCTTAGACTATCTTAATAAAAGTGTAGGAGAATATCCATACAAACAATATTCTGTAATTCAAGGTGGAGATGGTGGAATGGAATATGCAATGTGTACTCTTATTACAGGAAATAGAAGTTTTGGAAGCCTTGTAGGTGTAACAGCTCATGAATTTGCACACTCTTGGTTTCAACATATCTTAGCATCTAATGAATCTAAACATGAATGGATGGATGAAGGATTTACCTCATTTATTTCAGATTTAGCAATGCAAACAGTACTTCCTTCAAAAGAAGGTGAAGAAGAAAATCCTTTTGAAGGAGCTTACAGTAATTACCGATATCTTGCAAAAACAGGTAAAGAACAACCATTATCTACTCATGCTGATAGATATGATATAAATATGGCTTATGGTATTTCAGCATATAGTAAAGGTGAAGTTTTCTTAGCTCAATTAGGATATGTTATTGGTATTGAAAATTTAATGAAGACATTAAAACGTTATTATAGTGATTACAAATTCACACATCCAACACCAAATGATATAAAAAGGACAGCAGAAAAAATTTCTGGAGCAAATTTAGATTGGTATTTAGTAGATTGGACACAAACTACAAATACAATTGATTATGCAATAAAAGAAGTAATAGAAAATAACAAGAAAACAACCATCTCTTTAGAAAGACTTGGAAGAATGCCAATGCCTTTAGATATTTTAGTGGTTTATAAAGACGGAACACAAGAAACGTTTTACATTCCAAATACATTAATGCGTTGGGAAAAATCAAATCCATATCAAACATTATCAAGAACCTCTTTAAAAGGATGGGACTGGGCATATCCAACATATTCGTTCGAAATTGAAAAATCAAAATCAAACATTCAAGCAATTGTAATAGATCCAAGTGGATTGATGGCTGATGTAGAACTTGAAAATAATGTATTTGAAAATGAGTAATTAAATCTTATTTTCTTCATAATAATATTAAAAAAGAGAACTCAAAAAGTTCTCTTTTTTAATGCATAGAATTAATCCTTATACTCGCTTTTACAAGTGCTAATGCTTTAATCTTGGACATTTCCACATCTTTATCTTGATGGTGTTTATTTTGACTAACCAATTTCACAAACCCAATTTGTTCCGACTTTTGAATGTATTTAACCGTAATATATTCTTCTCCACTCATGTCCATACTTAACAAATACATTTCCCCCCAAAAAATTTCATTCTTTATGTCATTTACCTCTTTATACAAAACAATATCACCGCTTTTTAAAAGCGGATACATACTATCTCCTGTTACATAAACAGCTCCATCACATTTTGGCAATCTTGGAATAGAGATGTAATCTAATGGTGTCTGAGTAGTTCTATCTTGAAACAAAGGAACTAATCCGGCTACAGCTTCAATATCATATAAAGGAATTTGTTGACTATCTATATTCTTATCTGTACTTAAAGAAAAAGCATCAACACTTTTATTAAGTAAAAACTCTTCATCTTCCTTAAACATTGTCCCTGTTCCAGTTAGTAACCAAATAGGATTCAAATCAGAATATATTGAAAGAATATTTTCTATAACATTTGACCCAATACTTTTCCCTTCTTTTACGGCTTTAGAAATACTTCCTCTACCTGCTCCAAGACTGTTTTCAAAAGCATAAAAGCTAAATCCTTTTTTTTCTATATAATGACCTAAACGTTCTGAAACCATGGCTAAAAATTTATTTTACAGCAAAGTTATGAAAATTTTCATTAAAAATAACGTTTGATTGATTTTTTTCTAATACATTATAATTGATTTATCTAAACTTAAATAATGTAGAATAGATTTTTTTATTTTATTTTTGACATTCTTCAAAAACTGATAAAAAAATATTAGCTCTAACTTACAGTCTCAATGCAATTTTTTTTAAGAAAAAACAGTTATTCACTTCTCTTTTACTTCTTTACATTCATTATAAATGCTCAAGAAGAAAATAAGAAAAATAATTATAAAGATTTAGTAAAACAAGAAAAAATTGAAATCGAGAACCTATTTCCATTATTAAACAACAAAGACGATTTGAAAGCATATAGTAATGCTCACAAACTTGTAAAAAAAATAAAAACAAAAGAATCCATTACTCGTTTAAATCTGTTTTTTGCTAATTATTTCAATAAAAAAACCATATTAGATTCTACTTTTTTTTATGCCAACAAAGCTCTTAAAAGCTCTGATTTTATTGCTAATGACTCTTTAAGAAGAATACTAGCATCTAGTAGTTATAACTTAATCGGTTTATACAACAATAAAAAAGGCCTTATAGAGGCCAGTAAAAAATCACATTTAAAAGGAATTGAAATTGTTCAAAATCAAAAAAAAGGATATCCATATTATGTAAACTTACATGGTCTTGCAAATATTTATTTAAAACAAGGCGATTATACAAATGCTTTAAAATACTTCAAGCAATGTTTAGAATATAAAGACGTTGATGATGAAATAAGTATTGGTAGCAATATAAATATTGGTATTATTTATGGGGAATTTAAAAACTATGAATCTTCTATTGTTTATTTAAAAAAAGCTAATCTTATTTGTAAAAATAATGAGAATATAAACTGTCAAGCGATAACAGCAATAAATATAGGAGAAAATTACAAAGATCTTGGCAACCATAAAGAAGCTTTAAAATATTATGATGAAGGATTAAAACTTGCAAAACAGAATAAACTTTATCAAACAGAAGCTTTTGCTAATGAATATATTGGCTCTATTCTATATGAGCAAAAACGTTATGCAAATGCCAAGCTTTATTATATAAATGCATTAACAATTTCGTTACAACACAACTTCTTAAGCAACCAAAGAGATTTATTTCTTAAACTAAAAGAAATTGCAATAGTAGAAGGTGATTACACAAACGCTTACGAACTTCTAAATAGATATTCTAAAATAAAAGACTCTATAAACGTTTTAGAAAAGGATAAAGAAATAAATGAATTAGACATAAAGTTTAAAACATTACAAAAAGAAAATGAAATAAGAGATTTAATGTTAGAGAACAACAACAAAATTCTTATTTTAAATAACCAAGAAAAGACAATTGAAAACCTCAACTTACAAAAAGCAATTGAAAGTAAAAAAAATGAAAATAAATTATTAAAACTAAATGAGTCTTCCCAAAAAAAAGCCAATCAGATAAAATTATTAAAAAAAGAACAACAACTAAAAGATTCTGAAATATTAAGACAAAAAGAAACTAGAAAAATTATTTTTATTGGGTTTCTTATCATTCTTATTCCTATCATAGCATTATTAATTGTTTACTATCAAAAACAGAAAGCTCAAATACTAATCAATAACAAGCAAAAAGAGATTAGCGAACAAAAAAACAAAGCCCTATTAAAAGATCAAGAATTAAAACTTATTAAAGCACAAATAGAAGGACAAGATAAAGAACGCTTGAGAATAGCTCAAGAACTCCATGACAGCGTTGGTGGAAACTTAGCTGCAATAAAACTACAACTTAGCAATTCTAATTTTGGAAAAGAAAGTGAAATTAAAAACATCAATCATCAAATAAACGAAACCTACAATCAGGTTAGAAACTTATCACATAATATGTTACCTAAAAAATTTAACCAAAGTAAATTTTGTGATGTATTAGAAGAATATCTAAATAAACTAGCGGAAGTAAGTCAATTAACACCTTCATTTGTTGCATATCCAAGGAAAGAAATAAACAATTTAAACGAAAATATTCAAGTGGAAGTTTACACAATTGTTCAAGAGTTAATTACAAACACTATAAAACACGCTAAAGCCAATAAAATTGAACTTCAACTTAACTTAATTGAAAACTCATTAAATATTATATTTGAAGATAACGGAATAGGTTTTAATATTAAAAACAACAAAGAAGGAATAGGTTTTATAAACATTAAGAATAGAATAAACAATTTAAAAGGAAGCTTACATATTGATTCCACCATGAATAGAGGTTCCATTTTTAACATTGAAATTCCAATAATTTAAATCCACTTATTAAAAATGAATACAACAAAAATAATTATTGCTGATGATCATACTATGTTTCTTGAAGGAATTACGTCTTTATTAAACAATGTTTCAGAAATAGAAATAGTCGGAAAAGCTGTTAATGGCAAAGAAGTGCTACTTCTTTTAGAGAAAACAAAAACAGACATTATAGTACTTGATATTAGTATGCCTGAAATGGATGGAATTGAAGTAACAAAAATTATAAAAAAGAAATATTCTAATTTAAAAATACTTATTTTAAGCACACATAGTAATTCCCAAATGATTGCTAAACTAATCAGAATAGGAATTGATGGCTATCTTCTAAAAAATGCAGAAAAAGACGAATTATTATATGCTATTCAAAAAATTAATTTGGGAGAAACTTATTTTTCTAAAGAAGTAACTATTATTCATAATGAATACGAAACTAACTTTAAACAAAACCTTGCAACCACTACAGAATTAAGCAATAGAGAAAAAGAAATTCTTATATTAATTGCAAAACAATATACGGCCGCAGAAATTGCCGAAAAAACTTTTATAAGTCTTAATACTGTTAATACTCACAAAAGAAACTTATTATCCAAATTAAATGTAAAAAATACTGCTGGTTTAGTTAAATATGCAATAGAGCTAGGGTTACTTGATTAATTTTTTGACTTTTTAAACTCTAAAAAACACCATACAATTATTATAATTGCATGATGTTTTAACTAATTATTCAAAAAATATCTTACTCCATTTTGAATAATTAAAATGAAATTCATGTCTGTAATTTGTTTATAATAAAAATACTAGCTATACCTTTTTAACAAAAAATCATCGTCTTAAAACACTTTACTAACTCTCTGTTTGATTTCTATCTTGTTAAAAATTTATAGTGCAAATCTAAGGTTCATTCATACATTAAAAATCATCATAAATAGTGATTTTTAGAAAATTACCTGTGATTATAACTCTATACTTCCTTATAAACAAAAAACCATTTATAAGAATAATTTCTACAATTAATAAACAGAAGTAATCTCCTTCCTTTTTTAAAAACTAATTTAATCTACACATTTTAGTATACTAAAGAGTTTAAATCATTCCAAAAAAACATATTACAAAAAGCTAAAATAAACACAAAATCAACTACTTACACACCAAAAACTACATATAGCAATTTATCTAAAGACAAAGAATAAAATTTAATCAGATTATTTTCTCAAAAACATCCTGCAAATCAACAAAACACAAATTAATTAGATTATTTTCTTTTTTACATTTGTTAATGCGATTATTTTCTTTTATATTTGCATTGTAATTATGAAATAAAACATATTTACTAAGAATATATTCTTTTTTTTAATGGGGTGCGCAACCTTTTAAAGCAATTTTCACCTAATTAAATTTATTTATTAAAATGAGTACACAAATTAAAAACACGCTTTTCAAGTTTGTAAACATGAGAGCCCCTGAATTGTCTAGTGAAGACAATCAAGATGAAAAATTTATATTTAGAAATAAAGAATTAAAAGGACTGTATGATGAAGTAGTTGCTGGAAAACCAGAAGGTTTTACTAAATGGGAAGCCATGAAAGAGGCGTCATCAACATTTTCATATTTAACTTTAGAAAACATAAAAAGTATAAATCCAAAATTATATCAACTTTCTACATGGATTGCTAAAAACCGTACCTCTTTTAAAATAGAAGAACTTAATACCAAAATTGATGGAGTTGTAGCAATAAACGATAGTACTACATTAATGTTGTTATGGAATAATTTATTTTATCAAACCATCACACAAAAAGATTTTTATGCAAAAGAAATCATAATCCAATTACTTCTTGCAAATCATTTTATTACAAAATATGATGTAAATACTCCAAAAGTAGAACATGCAAAAATGTTATTAAATGCTAAAGTTGTATTGCCTAAATCTCTTTTTGTAGAAGACAAAACAACAACATCTACAAATCAAAATGCTCGATTAGCAACAACAGAATCTACAACAAAAGCGACTGTGGCTTCTGATGACATGGTAAAACAGCAAATTATTGCTCAAACTTCATTTCAAAATGAACAACTTGAACAGTTAGTTAAAGAATTAAAAATAATTGAGAAAAATCATCAAAAAGAATATAATGCTTCATTTACATTAGCTGAAAAAGCCCATCAAGTAAAAATCAAGCCTATTTTAGATGAATACAACACTCATGTTGAACAAACACGTAAAGAATGGTGTAGTGTAAGAGATCCACAAGTTGTATATGATCCAAAAGATCCTTGTAATCAACAACCAAGTATTCCTAAACCTGAACTGCCTGAATTTAATTTTACTTTCAGAGACGAACTAGATATAAAACATTTAGAATCAAAGCTTAGTAAAACCAGTTATGATACTTTATTGGAAATTACTAATAATAGTAATAACTCTACATCAACAGTTGAGAGAGGTATCAGTGTATCAATGCTTAGTTTATCTGAAGAATTTGAAACAATTGGTGGTCTTAATGGACACATAACAAATCTTATTTCTAACAATAATGAAATCATCAATAATAATATTTCTATTAATGAAAATAGTTTAGTTAGCATTGGAGGTGTTTTAGTTCCAATAACAGTTCCTGTAGTTAATCCTTTTAGCTTTCAAATATGTTCAAAACCTACAACAATAAATGCTCTTGCAAGTAAAAAATATAATTCAGACTTGTCATTTGTTGTACCAGATAATACTTGGAATGTGTCTAGTTTTAATTATACTTTGGAAAAAACAACAGAGAATTACACAAATGGAGGTCAACCACTCTATACTGTTACTAAAGTTGGAAACAAGATATTCTTAAATAATATTTTCATTGGTTTTCCTACATTATTAGAAGAATCAGACATAACATCTTTTAAAGGAGAAATTACATTTACTAATGGAACAAAAATGTCTTTTATCGTTGAAGGTTTTAATCTTCATCAATGTTTCACTGGTAAACTTAAAAAAGAAATAATAGATCTTGGCGGAAATGAAGACCCTAATGATTCTATAACTATTCCTCCTAAAGAACAAGAAGTATTTATTCCAAGTGGTTTTGGTATAAAACAATTAGGTATTGCTGACTATCAAAAAGTAGAACAAACAACTCAAAATTATATAGAAGGAGAAGTAGCTCATATTGAAAACATAATGGCAAGAGAGTTTAAAGAAAGAACTACTCGAAAATTACGTCGATCTGACATCACTAATACAAGCTCATCTGAAAGAGAAAAAGAGCAATTAACAGATACAAGCTCAACATCACGTTTTGAAATGCAAAATGAAGTAGCGCAAGTATTACAAGAAAATAAAGATTTCTATGCTAATGCCAATGTAAGTTATGAGCCTAAAGGGATTCCGTTAAAACTAGGGGCTTCAACTGGTTTTGCAACGAATAGTTCTAAGGAAAACAGCACACACCAAGCCATTACAGAAGCTAAAGAAATTACAGAAAAAGCTTTAGATCGACTGGTAACTAAAGTAAAGCAAGAACGTATTGAAAAAATAGTTGAAGAGTTTGAAGAAAGCAACACACACGGTTTTGACAATAGAAAAGGAGACAAACATGTAGTAGGTGTCTATCGCTGGGTTGACAAAATATATAAAAATCAAATTTTAAACTATGGAAAACGTTTAATGTTTGAGTTTATGATTCCACAGCCTGCAAAACTACATATACTTGGCATGACAGGAAATGATAGTAGTACAAAATTAATAGAACCTACAGATCCAAGAGTATATAACATAGAAGATAAAAGCTTCAATTCTTTAAACTTAAGTGATTATTCAAAAATTAATGATAATACTATCAAATATTGGGGAAGTAAGTATAATGTGGAATTAGAAATAGCTCCTGCTCAAACAATTTACATAGGGAAATCATTTTCAAACAATACTGTCTCTTCAGGAGGTTTTCAAAATGGACATGAAACTTTTGATACTAAAGAAAATTTAAAAATTCCTGAAGGCTATTATACTAAGAATGCAGAAGTTACTTGGGCTAGTATGGAAGATGGAGACTATAGACAAGGTCATGGAATGCACGTTGGAATAGGAAACTTACGCTTTTTAGATAAAACCACTGGATTCCCACAACCTAATGGACAAGGAATCAATAAACAATTAAAAAAATTTGAAGGAGAAATTCCATTATCTGCTTACTATTTAAACAGTTTTGTTTTTAATGCTACAGCAACAATAGAGTGTGAAAGAACTCCTGAGTACTATAAAAAATGGCAACAAGAAACCTTTAAGGCTATAATTGATGCTTACGAAAATGCATTAAAAGATTATAACCAGAAAATAGCAGAACAAAAAGAAATAGGCGTTCAAATCAAAGGAACAAATCCAGGGTTTTATCGTGAATTTGAAAATAAGATTCTACGCAAAAACTGTATTTCTTACCTTATTAGTCAAAATCCGGAAGCTAAAAAAACATACGGCAAAGACAATATGTTTAAAAGAATTGGGGCTGACATTATTGAAACATTTGGAAATACCGAAGTAAATATAAACCAAGAGTTAGATGACTATGCAGCATTTGTTAAGTTTATAGAACAAGCCTTTGAGTGGGATATTATATCCTATCATTTATATCCATATTATTGGGGAAATCGTACAGATTGGAATAGTTTATATCAATATGATGATACTAACGATCCTTTGTTCAGAAACTTCATGCAAGCAGGTATGGCTAAAGTAGTTGTAACTGTTCGTCCAGGATTTGAAGATGCTGTTAGATACTATATGCAAACAGGTCAAATATGGAATGGAGGAGAAATTCCTGTAATTGAAGATGAACTATATTTATCTATTATCGATGAACTTCGTGCTCCTGAAGGTGAAAAAACAGGTAAAGCATGGTGGACAAGAGTTCCTACTGCTATGACAATATTACAAGCTCAAAGCATTGGATTAAAAGTTGACAAAGCACTCCCTGAGAATGGTAATTTATCTGATTTTGAAGATCCAGACACCGTGCCACAATCTAATGCCCTTGAATTTACAGATGCCGAATTAGGTGGTTCTCAAACTCCTACAAAAACTGCCCGATTAATAGGAATTATTGAAGGTAGCGAAGGAATTAATGCTAAAATTATTTTAAAAAGAATTGACGGCAGTATCCAAGACCTTACTTATTGTGATGAAAATGGAAAATGGGAACTAAATCATTTGCCAGCAGGTAGATATGAATTATTATTAGATGCTGAAAACGATTTTCCAAATGATGCATATATTGTTACCGAAGGAAGTAAAGAACAAGTAGTAGAGCTCGTAAACGACCAAACAGTAGAGGCAAAATTAGTAGTCAAAAAAGTATAATTCTTAATGTACAACCTTAAACCCCAACAATTGTTGGGGTTTTTAAACTAATTTAATGATGAGCGATTTCAAACAAATAATAAATTATTTAAAGTTTTTCAGACGATCAGATGAAGCTGCTTTAAATAACAAATATAAAGAAGCAATTATTGTAGATGAGAGTTATAAGCACAATGGGATACCTCACGAGGACAATTTTATTTTTGTAGAAAAAAAAGCTGTAGAAAATCAAAATGGATATATTTATTTAGGTCATGAAATTGAAGACACTTTGTACCTGCAAAGACAACCCAATGGAATAATTGAATATTATATTAAAAAAGATTTTCAAATTAATAATGAAACCATTGCAAAATATAAAAGAATCCCTTTTTATTTTACTGATATTTGGGAAGAAAAAGAAGGTGAAACATTTACAGCAATAGAAACCCCAGGAAACTATTATTATAGTCAAGCTATAGATAAAATTATAGAAATTTCGCTCGACGATGTTTTTGTATTCCCAGATTATTTTGTGTATCATCCAAATAACATACAAGACATTACAAATGGAGATTATCGTTTTAATTATAAAGACGAAGAAGGCTATACAAGCGACAATAGTGATCTAGCATTAAGAGCTTTACTTTCTACCAGTTATAATTTAGTGAGTTCGGAAACAAAAAGAACCGTTGGTTTTCACAAAAACGACAAAGCTGGTTTTGTGTTTCTCTTACCAAAAATAAGTCAAAGAGGAGCAAAATACTATTTAGAATATACCTATTACCAAAAAGGAGTATCCTATAACAGTTTTATAACCGAAACCGCAATACGCCTAGAATTCAACTATTTTGGAGCTCTTTTGGAGTTTCTAAACCAAACGGTTTTTTATGGCTTAGACGGTTTAGACGCATTTAATAGTAACGCAAAAAAGTTGTTTTTAGAAGATTACACCATTTTTCTAGAAAACCTACTCCATTTTTCTAGTGGCACTAAAATTCTAGAAACCCTCTATTTTGTGCCTATCTTCTTCTTTAAAAAAATAGATCCTAACTTCCTATTGTATGTTTTAGAGAAAACTCTAGAAAATAGCGTTACAAACATTGGATTAAATATAGAAGACATCGTTTTGCGCATATTAGAAGGTATCTATGAAAGCTCAAAAAGTGACACAATTTTTCTTCAAGAAATTGTAAACAAAAGAACCAAAAGTAAAAAATCACTCCTCCATGAATTAATTCATAGTGTAGATGGCGATAATTTTAAAAAAATGCTACAATTTTTGTGGAATATCTGGAAAAATTCCGATTTTAGCACAATAGATCCAGAAAAAAACAAGTTCATTGATATAACCGATAAAAATCCTGTTTTAATTGATTATCGTTCCAATAAAAAACTAGGTTTTCATACAGATAACGCTGCTATAGAATGGAAACTAAACAGCAATAGCATAGCGCTAAGGGTAGTTTCTGGCACAGGTATTTATAAGAAAATTACTGTACGTACTGCCGATGGAAACGATACCCGATTCGTTGAGGAGAAAATAACGCATGATTATGATTATCACCCACTATCTCCTTTAGCAATAATCGAGGCAGACAATCCTACTTTTATTCTCAAAGATGAAGAACAACAAGAAGATAGTAAATTTACAATTTTACCCGCCTTTGTGCTATATGCTAATAACGAAAGTGCTTTTTGGGAAAATATAATGACGGGTGGTGAATATGCTATCGATGTGCTAACAACACTTTCTGGAGTAGGAAATATTTTAAAAGTAGGTCGTTTAGCCAAAATACTAAAAGCAGGACATTCACTTATTGGCAAGACTAAAGCTGTTACTACTGCTTATCAAGGAGCAAAAGTAGTGGCTGGTGTAGTAGAAGTGACCGCTGGAGTAGGAAATGCACTATTAAAACTACTAGATCTTAACGACACCGAACTAGGCAGGGAAATAGCAAGGTATTTGTTTTATTTAGAAATGCTTTCTTTATCGGGAGAACTTTCTGTAGTTTTGTATAGCAAGTTGCAAAATACAGCTCGTAAGATTGTTGCTAAAAAAGAACTTTTAGTAAAAACTGCTAAAAATGCAGATGAAGCTAAGCAGATAGATGAGGTAATTGAGCATTTATACAAGTTGAATGACCATGGCACTGCATATAATAGTTCGAAATATGCTACTAAAGTTAGTAAACTAAAAGATAAAGCATCAAGACAAATAAAAGATTTTGAAATAATTCACTCTAACTCAAGTTTAGAAAATGCATTGATATACAATCCAGAAACAAAATTAGCCGATTTTTGGACATCAAATTTACCAGATAAGATTAATTTTCCACAAAAACTGATAATGAAAATGCGTAAAGCTGTGGTAACACATAATCACCCTGGAGGAAGTGGATTAAGTATTTCAGATATAGAAACATTCTTACAAGGGAACTTACATGAAATAAGAGCTGTTACACCAGACGGTAGTGTTTTTAGCATAAAAAATAAATCATTAAATAGTAAAGAAATGCGAAGTATTTTAATTTATATAGACGATATCAAACTAGATTATGCCAAAAAAGGTGGTTCTCGACAAGATGAATTTGATGAAATATATAATTTAATTAAAGATAAAATAGAATATTTACATTATATAAATTAAAAAAAGAAAATTATGAATATAGATTTTGAATTAGATTTCTTTTACT
>NZ_JYGZ01000005.1:88242-125828 GCF_000967805.1 Flavobacterium sp. 316 | reverse complement strand
GGTGGTTTTTTTATGCTTACTAAATAGTAATTGTAATTATTATCTTTGGGAGGAGAAATAACAGCTGCCATAAAAGGAGGTTTACGTAAAAGTGCCAATGAAGTTCTAGAACATAGTGATGATTTAAAGAAAACTGCTAAAAATGCTGATGAAGCCAAGCAAATAGATGAGGTAATTGAGCATTTATATAAAGTGGCAGAAGAAACATCTGATTACAGTTCAAGATTTGCAAAAAAAGTACTTAAAAACTTGGATGAAGTTTCTTCAAAAATAAAAAACTACGAATCAAGTATTCAGAAGTTAAAATATGAAGAGGGTATGTTGCTAAACAATGCCAAGAAAATAGAAATTAAAAAAGTCACGCAAAAAAAAGAGAGCAGTATAAATTGGGGGCATATCTCAGATGAAAAATTTGTAAGATCTATTATTACACATAATCATCCTAATGGCTCTGGTCTTAGTTTGGCTGATATTAAAATGTTTATCGGAACAAGATTATCAGAAGTGAGAGCTGTAACACCTAAAGGGACTGTTTACAGTATGAAAAATAAAGGAATTACTGACCGATTAGGCAAAGAATTAATTGATAAAATAGAAAAGCAAGAAAAATTTGCAAAAGCTGCATTTCCAAATGCCGAAGAGTTTTTAGATGCTTATGTGTTTAGGGTAATATGGGAAGATATTAAAGACCTAGTAGAGTATGTACATTATGTAAATTAATTTTAAAATAAACAATTATGATTTTTGAAGGAATAAATATTGGTTTTTTATGGGAAGATGTTAACGAGAAAATTTTAGATGCTCCAAATCCATTTGATGAAAAATGGAGAGATGCTAAAATAAAATATAGAGATTTCAATAAAACAGGGTCATTAGAAAAGATGTTACAATTATTGATTATTGCTTATAAAGATGATTCCCCAAGAGACATCTTTACACTTTCTAAAGATATTAAATCGGCAGGTAATGCCATTTATAAAGATAATCAAGTAATACAATTAAAGAAAGATCTTGCAAGAACAGATATTGAAAAATTTATAGATACTATAAAAGATAAAGATGGTTTAGAAATACCAGTGGAACGATTTTTTGAATTTGTTGATTCACATAATTTTACCAATATGGTAGAAAACACATTAGAAGGTAAACAGTTTTCAAAAACTATTGAAGGAAACAAAATAATTTTTAAAGTTGAAAACAGCCCTATTGATAGTGTTGAGTTAACTTCTAAAAGTTTTCTTCTAAAAATAAATGATTTAATCTATAAATATAAATATTAACTAAACCACCTCCGGGTGGTTTTTTTATGCTTAAAAAATATCCCCTCAAATCTTATCTTTGACTGGAGAAATAACAGCAGCCATAAAAGGAAGTTTACGTAAAAGTGCCCAAGAAGTTCTAGAACATACTGATGAGTTACAAAAAAAGTTAGACAATCTGGTTATAGAAGAAAATAACTTAAAAAGAAAACTAACCAATGATGAGATTGATGATTTCTTTAAGCATTTGGAGGAGGTTGCTGAGCGAAGAAAAATTGTAGATGGAGGATTGAGAGGTTCTAAAGTATTAAGTACAAAACAGAAAGAAGAGATTTTGGAATATTCTAAAAAATACTTTGATGAATCCGAAAATATAGAAGAAAAAATTCAATTTGCTGCAGCTGAATCAACTAATGACACTGGTTATATGGCAAGTTTTGATATAACATATATTAATACAGATATAATGCCCGGTCAATTAGATACCGCAAATTCAAGATTGAGTTGGAAAGCAGCTATAGCTCACGAGCTAGAAGGTCATAGAAGAGCTTCATTATTTAATAAAACAGTAAATTTCCCTGAGCTATCTATTGAAATGAATAATTTATTAGAAGAAATTCAGGCTAGTGTAAGGTCAAGTAAATATGGACAAGATTTATCGGAAATAGAACGTTATGATTTAATGCAGGATGCAATTGAACGATTTAAAAATCATAAAGACATAATATCAGAATCAAAATATAAGAATTTAACATTTGAACAATTAATAGCAAAATTATGGATTTGAAAAAATTAAAAACAAGTACAATATTCAAAAAAGAACAATATATATATGTTGGAGTTATTATAGAAAATCTAGATTTAAAATTTAGTGTTTCTGATTTAAAAGAGTTTTATAAAGGAAAAAAAATTAATGTAGACGGAAACGTTTTAAAGATGGATATTTTAGATGTTGATGGATATATAAATAATCAAGATTTAAACAAAATAAATGTTTTTTTTAAAACAGATTTAACTGCTGAAAAAGATTTAAAAGTAAATGATTTACTAAATGTAATATAGGTTTAAAAAATTTGTGTGATATAAAAATAACATTTCCAATAAAGAAATAATGCTCAAAATATAAATTTTTAACCACCTTCGGGTGGTTTTTTATGTTTGATAAATAATTGCGATCAATTATTATCTTTGGGAGGAGAAATAACAGCTGCCATAAAAGGAGGCTTACGCAAAAGTGCCAATGAAGTTCTAGAACATACTGATGATTTAAAGAAAACCGCAAAAAACGCAGATGAAGCCAAGCAAATAGATGAGGTTATTGAGCATTTGGAAGATGTTGCAGATCTTGATTTAATGGCAAAACCAGCAGAAATTGGAAAATTTGGAGGAAAAAAATTAACAGCTTCACAAATTAGAAAATATAAAGGTTGGTTAAAGCAAAATGGTGTAGAAACTTTCTTTGAAGAAGACCTTATACTTAATAAATTTGGAAAAATAACAAATAAAGAAACCTTAAATAAGTTTAAACCTTTTATGAGTGATGGAATTCAATTTGACACATTGCAAGATTTCTATTCATATATGAAACAAGAAGGTGGTTTGGGAGTTTTTCACGCAAAAACAAAGCAATTATTTTTAACCAAAGAACCAACAGAATTAATGTCATTTCACGAAAAAATGCACGTAAAACATTATTTAGAAATAGGTGAAAAATATCATTCTTTACCTTCTTGGGAAAGAGAAACGTATGTTTTTTTAGAAATCTGGAAACAAAAACATCTATATACTAAACAAGAATTAGAATTCTCTTTAAAATATGTTGATCTATATAGAAAAGAAGCAGGACAAAAACTATTAAATTATAAAATATGAAATATACCGAAGAGCAAATTAAAGAAAAAGCCCATCAAATAATGAAAGACTTAAATGGCAAATATTATTTTGAAAATTGTGTTAACAAAGCAATTTTTCAAAAAGACGAAATAGTTTTTGCGGGTAAAATGAAAGGAAAAGAAATACCCTCTTGGCTAATAAGTATTAAAGCAATCGCTGACCAGTTGTGTTTTTTGCATATATCCGATGAAACAGGAGAACCATTATATTATATGAATTTCAGTATGGTTTGTTTTAATGTAGAAAAAGATAAAAACGGTAAATATTTTAAAACAGAGATTTAATTCTTAACCACCTTCGGGTGGTTTTTTTATGCTTTATAATTAGCCCTTCAAATCTTATCTTTGACTGGAGAATTAACCGTTGCCATAAAAGGAGATTTACGCAAAAGTGCCCAAGAAGTTCTAGAACATACTGATGATGTAAAGAAAAAGTTAGACAATCTCGTTATAGAAGAAAATAACTTAAAAAGAAAACTAACCAATGATGAGATTGATGATTTTTTTAAACATTTGGAAGATGTTGCAGAGGTTGATTTTATGGCTTCTAGAAAAATTGGTAATTATAGGAGGTAAAATATTAACAACATCTCAGATTAGACAATTAAGAGGAACTTTAAAACAAAAAGGTATACATTTAATAGTTGAAGGAGACATAAAAAGTATTACAAAATTATTCAAGCCTATTGATGAGTTTAAAAATATAGATGAATTATTTTATGCAATGAGAGCAAAAGGATTTCCTGGAGGTTTTAACGCACATACTAAACAATTTTATTTAAGTAAAAACGCAACAGAAATAGTTCAATTTCATGAGCTAGCTCATTTGAAACACTATGAAGAATTAGGAGAAGCTTATTTATTATTATCAAAATTAGAAAAAGAGACTTATGTCTGGAAAGAAATTTTTGCTAATAAAAGCAAATGGACAAAACCAGAATTACAAGACGCTTTAAATTACATTAACAAGATAAGAGTTAGAGAATATGGATTAGACCCATTAAAAATTAAAATATAATGAAACATACAGAAAAACAAATTTTAGAAATAACCAAAAAAACACTTAAAGAAATTTTTAAAGATTTATATAAAGAATCCGATATTGAACAAGTAGTTTATAATGGTAATAAAGAATTAATTAGGGGAGAAAATACTGGCAAAAATCATCCTTGTTGGGTAGCTATAATTAAGTCTTTATTTGATAGTGTAGATTTTTTAGTGATTTCAGATGAGACTGGTGAACCGCTATACATTCAAGGCAAATACACTACGTCAGAAATTGAAAAAGACCAAGAGGGAAATTATTATAGAAAAGAAAATTAATTTCAAAGCCACCTTCGGGTGGTTTTTTTATGCTTACTAAATAGTAATTGTAATTATTATCTTTGGGAGGAGAAATAACAGCAGCCATAAAAGGAGGTTTACATAAAAGTGCCAAAGAAGTTCTAGAACATACTGATGATTTAAAGAAAAAGTTAGACAATCTCGTTATAGAAGAAAATAACTTAAAAAGAAAACTAACCAATGATGAGATTGATGATTTCTTTAAGCATTTGGAAGATGTTGCAGATATTTCTAAACTTTCTAAAGTAGCTGGAAGAGGAAGGCAATTTGGACAAAAACTATCAAAGGCTGATTTTGAAGAGATTAGAAAATTTTTAAAATCTAACAAAGTTGAGTTAGAATTTCATCCTTTAAATCAAGTTAAAAAGATAGAAGGTTTTTTTACTGCTTCTGGACAACCTGCATTAATGCCAAAAGGAGCTGCTGCAATTTTTATAACTGATGGAAAGAAAATGAAAATTATTTTGCGTGAAGAAGCTACAGTTTATGAATTTTTCCATGAGTTTATGCATTTTAGACACTCAAAAGAAATTGGATTAGAAGAATTTTATAAGTTAGGCGGTAGAGATAGCTTAGGAGAATTGATAAAGGAACAATGGGTTTTTGACATTTTAATGAAAAATAAACAATATCTAACAAAGAGTGAAATTGACCATGCTCTTTATTACATTAATAATAAAGTTAGAAATAAATTCGGAAAAGAACCTGTTGATGTAGATTTTGATTTATCAAAAATACCTGAAGTAAGAAAAGAAATTAAAATAAGTGAAATTTTTAAAATTAAATAAAATGATAACCAAAGATGATGTCTTAAAAATAGCAATACAAGTATTGAAGAATAGTGATATAGATTATACAAGTATAGATAATGTAGATAAGATAAGATTTATTTCTAAAGACGATATGGTGTACCCTTTTCCATATGGAAAGTATAAGGGTATAAAAAAAGATCATTTTTCAATTTCATATGGGGAAATATGGGGAATTGAAGAAAAAAGTATGTTTATAGATATTGATGCTGAAAATGGTGAACCATTATATATTATTACACCACATGGTTATTTAGATATAGAAGACTAATTTCAAAACCACCTTAGGGTGGTTTTTTTATGCTTACTAAATAGTAATTGTAATTATTATCTTTGGGAGGTGAGTTAACGGCTGCCATAAAAGGAGGTTTACGCAAAAGTGCCAAAGAAGTTCTAGAACATAGTGATGATGTAAAGAAAACCGCAAAAAATGCAGATGAAGCTAAGCAGATAGATGAGTAATTGAGCATTTATATAAGTTGAATGACCATGGCACTGCATATAATAGTTCGAAATATGCTACTAAAGTTAGTAAACTAACAGATAATGCATCTCAAAAAATAAAAGATTTTGAAATAATTCACTCTAACTCAAGTTTAGAAAATGCAATGATATACAATCCAGAAACAAAATTAGCCGATTTTTGGACATCAAATTTGCCAGATAAGATTAAATTCCCACAAAGACTGATAATGAAAATGCGTAAAGCTGTGGTAACACATAATCACCCTGGAGGAAGTGGATTAAGTATTTCAGATATAAAAACATTCTTACAAGGAAATTTACATGAAATAAGAGCCGTTACACCAGACGGTAGTGTCTTTAGTATAAAAAATAAATCTGGATTATGCTGAAAAAGGTGGTTCTCGACAAGATGAATTTGATGAAAGATATAATTTAATTAAAGATAAAATAGAATATTTACATTATATAAATTAAAAAAAGAAAATTATGAATATAGATTTTGAATTAGATTTCTTTTACTATAGARAAGAAATAGGTTTGGATTATGAAGATSAACATATGAAAAARCTATAYCCACACATWAGTAARGSAAWAGAYTTTRTTRMAGRWGARTCATTASRRAATRTTTTTAGRTTAYTTACTAGAACTTATACAAAAAAATACCCTTTAACKGATAATTGGTTYRGWWTGTTTTTAWTAAAAR
The DNA here is from genome assembly GCF_000967805.1 of Flavobacterium sp. 316. Classification (NCBI taxonomy): domain Bacteria; kingdom Pseudomonadati; phylum Bacteroidota; class Flavobacteriia; order Flavobacteriales; family Flavobacteriaceae; genus Flavobacterium; species Flavobacterium sp. 316. The sequence continues at coordinate 119,356 of NZ_JYGZ01000005.1, read as the reverse complement.
AYTCTAGCAAATATATAGTTAAGGATCCTGATTATGTAGATGATGAACTGGATTTCTTTATTTCTGATGCAATGAATAGTAGATCTGATATATCTTCTATATATTTTAAACAAATAATGGATGAAAAATCARGCTTATTGTATTTAGAGTATACAGAATTTATTTTTAAAAATCCTGAAAATGTTTTAGTAATAGCCAGCGCAATTGAAAAAGAATTAGATRGATTGACTTATAATAAACAAACAGGAGATGAAACAATTTATGAGGTTTTAAATTCTCCTATTAAAAAGATTGAACTATCATCCTCTAAATTTAAATTAACTATAAATAAAGATTATTGGGATAAAAGTTTAGGATYATTTTAATACAATTTTAAAATGATGTAAAGTCATGTAATAATAAGCTACTTTCGAGTAGCTTTTTTATRTTTAAAAATTAAAATTACAAAATAATGACAAAGGAAGAAATAATAGAAAAAGTTAAAAAGAATATGATCTAGATATAGGAATTAAATGTTGGGATAAAGAAGTTGAAGAAGATTTAGATGGATCAATGCGTGAAACATATGTAGTGAGATTCAAAACCTTGGACACTAAMGTAAAGTACACGATAAAGGCGAGCTAATATCATTAATAGAGGGTTTTTATTGTAGTTATTATGTAGATGCAAAAACTTTTGAAATTCTTTATTATACCACTCCTCACRGATATAGACTTCCAGATGGGAGTTATATTAGATTGTAGTATCTTTTCTCAAACCACCCGAAGGTGGTTTTTTTATGCTTTAAATTTGACATCCAAATCTTATCTTTGAGTGGAGAATTAACCGTTGCCATAAAAGGAGGTTTACRCAAAAGTGCCCAAGAAGTTCTAGAACATACTGATGATGTAAAGAAAAGCGTTAAATATTGATAACATTAAACTTATAATACATATAACCAATTTAAATCACACTTCTCAATTTATCAATTTTTGCCACCACACTTCCTCTTTCAAACAAACGGAGGATTTTAAAAATCAAAGAAGGAATATATCCAGGATTAGTAATTAAATCTGCAATTTTTGTTATTTTTTTATCTCTAAGTTGTATTTGTTGTTCCAGTTGTGTTGAATTTAATGGTGCCAATTCAACTGCAAATTTCCAAGCACCGTTTCTAGCTTCTTGCATACTAAAATCAATTAGAAAAGTATCTACATTTCTGGTTTTCTTTAATACCCATTTTAAAAAAGGCCAAACATCTGACATAGCAGTTTCTACATTACCCACTAACCCAGATAGTATGTGATTAATCATATTAAAATCGGCATGCAAGTCATGTATTTCATCTCCAGGTGCAACTTGTGCTGCTGCAATACTTAAATCTAAATTAATGTGAGCATTCATCCCTAATAATAAATGTTGTAATACTACTATCCAATAATCATTGGCATATTTAAAAGCAACTTCCCAACAAGAAGACGGTAGCAAACTCATTTTATATTCATAATACGCTTTAATATATCGATTAGCAAAAATCACATCAAGTTGTTCCATTCGTGGTCCATTTTGAAACATTCCCTCCACTATTCCTTCTTTTACTTTTTCAGTAACCTTGTAATACAAAACAGCAAAGTAACCCAAAGTAGATTTATCCTCTATAGATTCATCAATAATTACATTCAAAATTGAAAGAACTTCATCAATTGTTTTGGCTTGTGGAATATTTTCAGACATAGAATATTTTTATTGTAAATATAAATCAAAAAAATTCAAAAAACTGCTTAACTATTCATTTTAATCAAGATATAAAATAAAAATACTTAGATTATTTTCTTTGTGTTATTTGTAAATTAAGATTATTTTCTTTATATTTGTTTTTTAATTTAAAAATACTGTTTTATGGACAAATACACTAAAAAAAGAATTCAGAAACTTCATCCATTAGTTAGAGATGAAGTAGAAAAGATTGTTGAAGAATGCAACATTGCACTCTCTGAAAGAGCAAAAATACGAATCACACAAGGGTTTCGTACTATTGAAGAACAAAACGAATTATATGCCAAAGGGCGCACTATTTCAGGAAAAAAAGTAACAAATGCAAAAGGAGGACAATCTATTCACAATTACGGATTTGCAGTAGACATATGCCTTATTATAGATGGTAAAAAAGCATCTTGGGATACTATGAAAGACTGGGATGGAGATAAGGTGGCCGATTGGTTTGAATGTGTGAAAATTTTCGCAAAATACAATTGGGATTGGGGAGGAAATTGGAAAACATTCAAAGACTTACCTCATTTTGAGAAAATTGGATATAATAATTGGAGAAAATTATCTAAACTTAAGAAAGATAAAAATGATTATGTAATTTTATAAAACAAACAACAAATAAACACAAACCATGAAAACACTAAAAATAAGATCTGTTCTACTTCTATTAATTGTTTTAACAAGCTGTCAATCATTAAAAACAGCCATTTTCGATCAATATTCCTATCAAAAAACAACTGAATTTAAAGTAGAAACATTATCAATTATGGATAATGCAATATATCCTTTTGAACAACAAAAAGAAGCTGTTGAAAAATTAAAACTCAACATAGAAAAGCTTAAAGAATACGAAAAAAACAAGCCAAACAACGAAATTACTTTTGCAATGTGGCAAGTTTTAACTAATAAAGAAAAGCATCTTATTAGTGGCTTTTTTAAACTTTGGGAAGAAAAACAAAACCTCTCTCCTACTTTTATTAATGAATCAAAAAAACAAATTGAAGAAGCTTTTGACCTTCTCATTCAATATGAAATTAAAAAAGATAAAACATCAAAAGACAATCTATTAGAAATTATATCACAATAAAACTTACAAACAACAAATAAAAACAATATAAATCATGGATATCGAAAAAGTAATGAGCGACCTAAAAGCAAGCCTTTTAACTCTCTTAGAAAATAAATACAAAGAATTAAAACCAGAAATTAAAAAAGATATTGACGATTTTCTTAAAAAATCGAAAGAAAAAATAGAACGCTGGTTATTATTATTAATTGAAGGAGCTATAACAAAAGAAGAATTTCAATGGTTACTAAAAAGTCAGCAAGATATTATTGCCTTAAAAGCACTACAAACAGCTGGACTATCTAAAATTCGATTAAACAATATTAAAAACAACATTATAAAAACCATTTTTGATGTTGTCATCACAACTGTTTTAAAATAAAATGTATGGCAAAAAAAATTAGAATATTAAGTCTAGATGGTGGTGGAATACGAGGTATTATAACTTGTGTTGTTTTACGATATATTCAAGAACAACTACAAAAAATTGATAACCCAAATGCTAAAATTGGCGACTATTTTGATTTGGTTGCGGGAAGCAGCACTGGTGGTTTATTATCTGCAATCCTATTATTCCCTGATAATTCTAAAAACGCAAAATTTTCAATTGAAGCGGCTTTAGATTTATATGCAAAAAAAGGAGACTCAATTTTTAATGTGTCATTTTGGGAAGAAATTATAAATCCATTTGGTCTTTTTAATGAAAAAATTTCACAAAGAAATCTTGAAAGACAATTATATGAAGTATTCGGAAACCTAGAATTGAGAGAATTAATAAAACCCTGTTTAATAACATCTTACGACATCAATCAAAGAAAAGCGAAATTTTTTTGTAGTCACGAAGCAAATTCGCAATTAGAAAATTTTTATGTAAAAGATGTTTGTAGAGCCACGAGTGCAGCGCCAACCTATTTTGAACCTGCCAAAATAAAATCGCTCTATGATCAAGAGTTTACATTAATAGATGGTGGTGTATATGCAAATAATCCTGCTTTATGTGCTTATGCAGAAGCTAGAAAAATACCTTTTTCAAAAGTCTTAAAAGATCCTAACAAACGAGATTATCCTGATATTAATGATATGGTTATTGTCTCAATAGGAACAGGAGAAGTATTAAAGCCTTACACTTTTGAAAAATTTGTAAATGCAGGAAAAATAAAATGGATTTCTCCTCTAATTGACATTCTACTTTCGGCTAATGCTGAAACCGTAAATTATCATCTTACTAAAATGTATGAAACATTAGGACCAAGAAACCAAAAGAACTATTATCGTTTAATGCCACAATTAAGAAATGCTTCACCTGAAATGGATGATACATCAAAGAAAAACATCTTTGAACTCATACAAGCAGGGTTATATTTTATAGATCAAAACAGAAAAACTCTAAATGAAGTTGCTAAAAAATTAGTAAAATATAAGTAAAATAAAAAAGTTCAAGGTGCACATTGAGCTTCATTTATAAATTACACGCAAAATAAAAAAATTACACACAAATGATAAATTTAAATGAACTCAATGAGCACAATAAATCTTTTATTGATTTGCTCAACAACAATAATAAACCTATAAATCTTAATCAAATTAACAATGGATTTATAGGGAATGACCCTTTTGAAAGAATTAGAACCACTAAAAGCATTAGAGAAATTTCTAATGAAATAGCTATGGAATCTCCTTTTGGGAAAAGAAGTTTGTTTTATAAACCTGAATATATTAATGAATATATTGATTTTGTAAAACTTTCAGAATTTATCAAAAAAGGAGTAGATGCATCATTCGATTACAAAGATTTTATAGGAAAGGAAAGTCGAATTGTTTCCAATGTTGTTTCTTTTGGAGAAGAAGCGAAATATGACCGAATAGCAGGTATTCCTTCGAGTTATAAAAGTAAAGAATCTTATGATGCAGAAATTCCATTAGTAAAACAATCGTTCACTGGAGATAGAGTATTACACCTAAAAGGGAAATTGTATAAGGAAGATCTTGCAATAGTAAATATTGGAAAAGATTATGATGGTGATGCAACTGGCGGATTAGAATTTGAATTTGATTATAAAAGAAGAATTATTAATTATAAAATTCACTTTTACTATGTCGGAAAAGCATTGGTTTATGAAAAAAACAATATTGATAACATTGCTTTTACAGTTAGCTCTTCTAATTATGAAGATTTTTACGCTTTTCTTGAAATTATTGGTAGAAAATACCCAAATGATAATTTTAAAAATGAAATTGCAAAAACCTTCATAAATGCTATAAACAATATTAATCTTAAAGCAAATAAAAAACCTCAAAAACAATTTGATGGTTATGATTTTAGAGATTTAGATTGGTTGTATCAAAACATACCTTATTTTGTTGCAAAACAATTAAATTTTAACCAAACAATTGACAATATTTTTAAGCTTAACTTTAGAGATATTACTAGTCCTATTTATGATTTTACTGCTGCTATATCTTCTGTTTTACAAAAAATAGACAGTCAAAAAGTATATGACTATTTCTATAACAATCCACAGAAGTTAATTGCGCTTTTAAAAGGTTTTGACAATGATAATTTAGTAAAACAATTTTGCAATTATTTAACAGCAATTACTTTTATATATGGCAAACAAAATATTGAAAAAACAAGGAAATTTACATTAAGTAATAGTACCCATATTGAAACCAACATTTTATATGGTGATGAAAAAAGAAAAGTAGAATTAAGAAACGAATTACAGTTGCCAACAATAAAGTTCAATGGATTAAATTTTATAAATTTGTTTGCAGAAGATATTGAAATTAATAACCCGAAGAATCAAAGCAATCAGTTTCATCCACTAGACATAATCTATATTAGTCAATATGATGAAAACTATCAAGAAATTGAAAAAATTCCTTCTATTGCTTTGTATGGCAAATTTTTAGGAGATAAAAGTGAATGGAGCGATGTAACCGATGCAGCTCTTGCAGTTATAGATGTTATAAGTGTAATTATTAGTGGAGGTGCGCTTGTTGCAGGAATTAAAGGAGCGGCAAGATTATTTGCTGTTTTGGATATTACCATAAGTACTATAAATTTAGCTCTTTTAAGTCCTAATTTACGCAATCGTCTTAACAAAACCGAAGCAGGAAGATGGTTTGTTAACCACTGGGGAATGATAAGTTTTTGTGTAAGTTTAGGTACTATTTCATATTATCTTGCCAAAGGAGTTTTAAAATACAACTCACAACTAAAACAACAACTGAAAAATGAACCTGAGCTAGCTAAACAAATTGATGAGTTGGTTGAGGAGAGTAAGAGGGTTGTAGAGATAGATTATTTAGCAAATGTAAGTGGAAGAGGAAGAAGACTAGGGCAAAGGCTAACAAAAACAGCTTTAAATGATTTAGTAAATTATTTAAAAAAATCTAGAGTAGATTTTGAAATATTTCCAGAAAAAGGTGCTTTTGAAATAAAAGATTTTATTGGATCTAATGGAAAAAACTTGATGATGACAGAAACAACTCAAGCAGCATTCGTTTATACAAGTAAAAATGCGAAATTTTGCGTTAGAGAAGGTGTAACCATTTATGAATTTATACATGAATTTATACACTTTAAACACTCTAGAAAATTAGGGCTAAAAAAATATCATAGTTTAGGAGGTTATGGCACGCCAGGAGAATTAATAAAAGAACAGCAAGTCTTTGACAAACTAATTGAATTCAAGAATTTTTTAACTCGAGAAGAGTTAAAAAGTGCTTTAAACTATTTGAATAAAGATATTTATGATATAAGAGGAATTAATCCTATCTCTTTTGATTTTGACATTAACAAAATACCTGAAGTGAGAAAAGAAGTTGATATTAAAAAATTGTTTTACATAAAATAAAAAAAATGATAACAAAAGAAAAAGCTAAAGAAATTGCTGAAAGTTTTATTAAAAATAGAAAACTAGAATACGTTAGATTAAATCATGCTCCTGTAAGTTTTTATGAAAATGATGAAATTCTTCATGGTAAAAGAAAGGGAGAAATCTTAGATGTATATGTTTATCACTATACAATGCCAGGAGTATTAGAAGAAACAGGTAATTTAATATATCTGGATGCTAAAACTGGTGAAGTTCTATGTATTCAAACACATCATTGGTATTTAGATATTGAAGATTAATCCTTATAAGCTACTTTCGGGTAGCTTTTCTTTTCTAAACAAAACCGAAGCAGGAAGATGGTTTGTTAACCACTGGGGAATGATAAGTTTTTGTGTAAGTTTAGGTACTATTTCGTATTATCTTGCCAAAGGAATTATAAAAAACCATGCTCAACAACAACAATAAACCCATAATAAACCTAAACGAATCAAATAAATTATAAATTATTGAGTAAAGTAAAAGAATAATTAAAAAACACACTTATGTAATCTAGCCAACATTTCAAAAATTAGCCTTACTATACATTTGCAATAATAATTTAATCAAAATAGAAAAATGAAAAAATGTATTTTAGCAATGAGTGTTTTCACAGTAATGCTTTTTGCTTCTTGTAACGAGAAAAAACAAGTTGAAGAAGTGGTTGTTGAAGAAACTCCAGCCGTTGAAGAAGTAGTAATGGATGAAACTCCAGTAACTGAAATAATTAAACTTGAAGAAGTAGAAGGCGCTTTTACTACTACAGAATTAAACCTAAAACCAGGTACTTACTCTTTTGAAGTAACAAACAATGGTATTGACCATGAAGTAGCTTTTGTTTTAGCTCCAAACAAAGAAGATATTCAAGAATCTGATTTTATTGCTGATGCTATGCTAACTAAAACTATTAAAGATGGTGAAACAGCTTCTTCAAAAGTTCCTGTTACACTAGAAAAAGGAGAATACGTATACTTTTGTCCGTTAAACAATACTCCTAAATACAAACTAATTGTAGAATAATATTTTACAACTTTAGATCACCTTACTAAAACAAAAAAGCTCATCAATGATGAGCTTTTTTTAATACAATTCCATCTAGATTCTTCTTTTTTAGATAACAAAACAAATTCTTTACGATTTTATATATCTTTACAGCTTCTAAAAAAATTATGAATTTCAACTATCCTAAAAACGAGAAGCTAAAAAGTAAAAACACAATTGACTTGCTTTTTTCTGAAGGCAAATCAGTTTCAAAATATCCATTACGCTTAGTTTTTGTTGAAAACCCAACAGAAGCAGAGCAATTAAAGTTTGGCGTTTCTGTTTCTAAAAAATATTTTAAAAAAGCAGTTGATAGAAATTATTTTAAACGATTACTTCGTGAATGCTATCGTTTAAATAAAAATATGATATTGGAAAACATAGAGAAGCCATACGCAATTATGTTTTTTTATCAAACAAAAGAACGTCTTACTTATCATGAAATTCATGAAAAAACGATTTTATTATTTGAAAAATTTATCTTAGAAATAAAAAAATAATTTTTGGCTGAGTTTTTGTGATTCTTTATATTGTAAATCTATTTTTTTAATCTTAAAGAACTACTTATGAAAACAGTTATTTCTTCCTTATTTCTACTTACACTCCTTTTATCTTGCAATAAAGAATCTGCTCATGTAGATTATAAAACTGAAACTGTTGAAGCTGCCGAAATGGCGCCAATGATTTCTGAGAATTATTCTTATAATGTAAATGAAACTGAAAAAAACAAATCTGATATAAAGATTATAAAAAATGGTAACCTACGATTTGAAACACAAAACTTACAGAACAGCTTTATTGCTATTCAAAAAGCGATAAAATCACACAAAGCTTACGTTCAAAATGATGATTCTGGAAAAGATTATGAATCAACATATAGACATATTACTATTCGTCTTCCAAATGCTTATTTCGATTCTTTTATAAACGAAATAAGCAAAGGAGTAAAACATTTTGACAAAAAAGAAATTTCCGCGCAAGATGTAACAGAAGAATTTGTTGATCTTGAAGCACGATTAAAAGCAAAACGAACATTAGAAAATCGTTATTTAGAAATTCTTAAAAAAGCCAATAAGGTTACAGAAATACTAGAAATTGAAAAAGAATTAGCATCAATTAGAGAAGAAATTGAAGCGAAAGAAGGACGATTAAAATATCTACAAAGCAAAGTAGCAATGAGTACTATTTCTATTGAAATGTACACCGAAAATCCAACAGGAACAGGAACAACCATTTCTTATGGAAGTAAAATGTGGAATGCTATTTCATCTGGCTTTAATGGATTATCAAGTTTCTTCCTTGGAATCTTACATATTTGGCCATTTATCCTTATTTTCGTAGTAGCGTTCTTTCTAATCAGAAGAAAGCTTAAAAATAAAAACAAGTAATAATGAAACGATTTTTTAATAAAAAATACATTCTAACCTTTTTTAGTATAGGATTTCTATTTCTAGCTGTAAGTTTTAAAAATGATTTCTTTGAAATTGCAAAACAAATTGAAATTTTCACAGCAACTTTTAAAACGGTAAATCAAAACTATGTAGACGAAACAAATCCTGGAGAATTAATGAATGTTGCTATCAAAAATATGCTGGCAGAACTTGATCCATATACTGTTTTCTTTAATGAACAAGATGTTTTAAAGTTTAAGATAAATAACACAGGCGAATACACAGGAATTGGAGCTATGGTGCAAAGAAAAGAAGGTCGTGTGTTTTTAAAAGAAATTTACAAAGGTTTTCCGGCAGATAAAGCAGGTTTAAAAGCAGGTGATGAAATAACTCAAATAGGAGACATAAATCTTAAAGAATATAAAGAAGATGCTTCTCAGTTATTGCAAGGTGTAAAAAACACTAAAGTAAATATTACATTTGAAAGACAAGGAAAAAAAGAAACAACAAGTATTATTTTAGATGAAGTTGAGGTAAAAGCTGTTCCTTTTTATTCATTATTACCTGATAATACAGGTTATATAGTACTTTCAAAATTCACAGAAAAATCGAGTAGTGAAACAAAATCTGCTTTATTAGATTTAAAACAAAAAGGAGCAACAAAAATTATTTTAGATTTAAGAGGAAATCCAGGTGGTCTATTACATGAAGCTGTTAATATTTGTAATTTATTTGTTCCAAGAGATGAAATAATTGTAACCACAAAATCAAAATCTGAAAAACACAACAATACTTACAAAACTAAAAATGAACCAATTGACACTGAAATTCCATTAGCGGTTATTATTAATGATAGAAGTGCTTCTGCCTCTGAAATAGTTTCTGGAGCGTTGCAAGATTTAGATAGAGCAGTTGTTGTAGGAAATAGAAGTTTTGGAAAAGGATTAGTACAAAGACCTTTAAATTTATCTTATGGTACTCAAGTAAAAGTTACTATTTCAAGATATTACACGCCTTCTGGAAGATGTATTCAAGCGCTAGATTACGCTCATAAAGATAAAAATGGAAAAGCAGTTAAGATTGATAAAAACAATTTTAACGCATTTAAGACCAAAGGAGGAAGAGCCGTTTATGACGGTGGTGGTGTTTTACCAGATCTTATTGTTGAAGAAACTAAAACAAGTACTATTGCTGATGCATTATTAAAAAATGATGCTGTCTTTGATTTTGCAACTACCCTATACTACAAAACACCAAATCAAACAGGAATTCCTTCTATTTCTGATGCCGATTTTAATGCTTTCAAAACGTTTATAAAACAAGAAAAATATAGCTTAGATTCTGAAACAGGAAAAGCATTAAAAACACTTTTAGAAAAAGCTAAGAAAGAGAAAATAGATGATTCTATAGTAAATGAGTATAAACAACTGCAAATTGCCTTAGAAAAAAGTCAAGACCAAGAAGTTTCGAAATATAAAACGGAATTTGTAAAATTATTGCAAGAAGAACTTATTACTCGTTACCAATATAAAGAAGGCTTATATGAGTTTTATACTCAAAAAGACATTGAAATTAGTAAAGCTAAAACGGTTTTAAATACTCCTTCTCAGTATAATGCCATATTAAAAAAGTAAAATGAAACGGTTTTTGCTAATTCTTTCTTTTCTTATGTCTTTCTTCTTAAGGGCACAAGAAGAGGAAGTTCATTCTATTTATTTTGAATTTGACAAATATGATTTAAAAGAAATTCAAGCAGAAGCTCTTTTAAAATTTACACAAAAATTAGACACTACACATATTGAAACCATTGAGATTTTTGGATATTGTGATGATAGAGGAAAAGACGAATACAATTATGTTCTTTCTACAAATAGAGCTAATACTGTAAAAGAAAAATTAATTTCAAAAGGCATAAAAAGTAAAATCATTATTAGTATTGAAGGTAAAGGACGAATATTAATTGATGATGATTTACTAGAAAATATTCCAGAAATACGATCAAAAAACAGAAGAGTTGATGTTGTAGTAAATTATAAACCTATTACAATTGAGAAATTAGAAATTCCAGGCATTTATAATATAATTCCAAAAGAGCCCATTATAGGTGATAGAATTTATCTTGACAAACTTCTTTTTGAAAGAGGAAGTAGTAAACTATCTTTTCAAGCTAAAAAAGAACTCGACAGAATTGCGAAACAACTTTTAAAGTTTAAAAATATTGAATTTGAAATTCAAGGACATGTTTGTTGTATTCCTACATATCAAAAAGAAGCTATTGATAGAGAAACTAAAAAACGTGAATTATCAACTAATAGAGCTTTAGCTGTTTATAAATACTTATTTCTAAAGAAAATAAACAAAAAGAGAATGACGTATAAAGGTTACGGAAATACACAATCTCTTGGAAAAGGTGCTTTACTTGATAGACGAGTAGAAATTGTAATTACTAAAATTTAGCTCCTTTTCATTTGAATATGTGGAATATCATCTTCCAAATACATTTCGCTTGTTTGAACAAAACCATGTGCTTGATAAAATTTTGTCAAATATTGTTGTGCTGAAATAGTAATTTTAGTGTCGTTAAAAACTTCTTTAATAGCGTCTATAGATACATTAATTAAACTATGTCCCCATTTTTTATCTCGATATTTTGGACTTATAACAACTCTCCCTATTGATGCTTCATCAAAATAATCTCCTTTTTTAAAAATTCTAGTATAGGCTACTATTTTGCCTTCATAATATCCTACTACGTGAATTGCTTTTTCATCTTTACCATCAATATCTTGATATACGCAGTTTTGCTCCATTACAAAAACCTCTGATCTTAATTGCAGCACAGAATATAGTTCAATAAGAGAAAGTTCGTTAAATCGCTTTATTTTGAATGTTATCATTTTTAAGGAATAGTAAACATTGATTTTGAGTTCATAAAAAACACTTTTTTAGTATATTTTTTTAATTCAATTATTCAATAACTATTTTTTTAGTTATCAATTCTTCTTTAGTTTGAATTTTTATTATATATATACCTGTCTGCAAGTCAAAAAATCTAATTTCTTTTTCATTCCCATTTATCTTATAAACTATTTGATTATTTATAGAGTAAACAACTACTGATTCTATTTTTTCTTTAAAATCAATTTTTAATATTTCTCCATTTTTTAATGGATTTGGATATATTTTAAGCTCTTTATCTACTTCTTTTCCTTGTTTTAGTAAAAAAGGATCTATAACCACTAATCCTTCACATTCATTTGTTAAATCAGTCCAAATACCATCATTACTTATAACTGGTCTAACTCTCCATTTATTACTTGATCCTAGTAAAATAGAAAAGGTAGTCTGTGAAACAGGTAGTCTATATTTTCTTAACAAACTAGATTTAGTTTCAATAATTTCAACCTCATATCCATCAACACCAGAAACAGGTATCCATTGTATACTTAACAAACCCCTTGTAATATTACATGTTGGAGGAGTATTGAATCTTGGAATTGCAGGACAAACAGTATTATAAATTGCAGAAAAATCTTTAATCCAAGAAGAGTTATTATAAGAATATGTCGGGTTATCAACCAGAATACATGTTAAATTTGGATTGCTATTAGCAAAAAGACTTGTTATATTAATATTATATCCATTTTTTAAATTTAAATTTTTTAAATTAGGGTTTGATTGGCAACCTACACTAGTTAAAACAGAATTAATTGAAAAATCTAAACTTGTAAATAGATTATTAGCACAACCAACAGAATTTAACAGTAAATTATTACTTACATTCAAAACAGATAGCTTGTTATAATGACAACTTAAAACCCTTAAATCTAGGTTATTAGTTAAATCTAAATTAGTTAAAATATTATTAGAACAATCTAAATTACGAAGCTGTAAATTTTGATTTAAGTCTATATTAGAAACTTGATTTGCATAAATTGCGATAGTGGTTAAATTAATATTATTTGAAACATCAATTGTATTAAGATTATTATTTCCAATTTCTAATACAATTAATGATATATTTTGACTTATATCTATACTTGAAATTTGATTTTGATTTATTATTAAATATTCTAGTAATGTATTATTTATAAGATTAATTGAACTTATGTAATTTTCTGTTAAGTTTAAAAGTTTTAAATTAATACAATTAGTAAAATCTGTATGTGTTATATTATTATATGATGCCCATACTTCAGTTAATAACACATTATTATATAAATTTAGAGTGGCTAAATTATTTGACTCACAATAGAGTTTTGTAATATTTACAAAAGCTTCAATTCCTGTTAAATTACTTATATTTCTATTTGAAATATTCAAAATTGTGGCAGCTTCAGCATCTACTCTGCAAATTGTACCATTCAATAAACCATCAGTATCAATATTTAAATCTAATAAGGCTTGCTCAAAATTTTGGTCAGGAATATTAACTAAATCACATACGCTTGGTTTAAAAACATAAACCTTACCTAATCTATTATAAATATCACCTTCGTTATATTGTGATTGGGCAACTATCAATGTATTATTAACAATAGCATTTCCATTAGCTTTTACTAATTGTACATTATCTAAAACAGGTAATTTCTGATTGGGTATCCAAATACCATTAGCACTCTTTTTAAAATGATATTGGCCTATTAACATATTTTCATCAGAAATAGCAATTGATGATCCAAAAGTAGAAACATTAACCCCAGAATTATTGAAAGGAACTAAAGTTTGTGCTTGCTGCCAAATACCTGAATTATTAAACTTATACACATTTACAGTCCCATTAGAAGAATTAATAAAAATATTATCAGGCATACCAATAATAGCTTCCTGTTCGTTAATTTCTACTGGATAACTTGTGTAAGAACTTAAATACGCACTAGGGACAGAAATTTTTTGAATTTGATCCCAAACTCCTAAATCATTAAGTTTATACGCATACACACCTGTAATATCTCTAATCATTAATTTATCATTAGAAATACTAATATATGAGCCAAAATTGGCGTTTATAACAGGAGTGGAGGGCAATATTTTTTGATAAAAATTCCAATTATCAAATAAATCCTTTTTATAAATATACACCGAACCACTACCATAAGTCGATACCGATTCATCTGAATAATGACCTAAAACTAACCATTCATCAGAAATAACAGTGTATTTATGATAACCCGATACACTTGCAGAATGGCCATTGTTAGTACTCGATCCGTGCTTAAATCTCTGATGTAGTTCCCAATTATTTAAGCTATTTTTTTTATATAAATAAATATTCCCTTCATTATCTCCTATAACAGCGAAATTTCCATATATATCAACAGAAGTCCCAAAAAGGCGATTAGACTCTGCATCAATAGCGCTTATTCTCTGACCGTTTATATATCCTGCGATTCCTTTTTCATAAATATAAACAACCCCTTCATTATTATGAGAAATATTTTCATATTTAGATCCTATAATTATATTATTAATAGATGCACTAACATTCCATCCAAAATGATCGTCAACTGTTGAATTGGAACTTAATATCTCTTGAGATAATTCAAAATTTTGAGCAAAATTGTTTATTGATGATATCAATATAAACAGTAAAATAGATTTTTTTATCATAATTTTAAAATATAATCAAATATAATAAAAATATTACAAAAAACATATTAGTAAGTATAGATTACTTAAAGAACTTAACCGATTTAATAATAGATTCTAATTCAAAAACTAAATCTCGTTTTGCTTTAGATGGATTATAAGTAAAACCTTCTAGAATTAAGTAACGATTATTTTTTTCATCTTTAATAGCATAATTCACGAACGGACCAGCCATGAAATCATTTTTAAGATACCAGTTCCCTTTTGTTTCAAATGTTTTTCTTCCAGCAATTTTTATATCAAAAAGATATGGTGAATAATCCTCTCCTGTAACCATCCATGTATCATTTAATGTTCCATGAATAAATTGTTTCCCAATAGAATCTCTCATTTTAACTATATTGGTTACAACATTAGAATCATTTTCAATAAAATTAATTGGCACTTCATACACTAAAATGCTATTATAACCTGTGCTAAATTCTTTTCTAATCCAAAGGAATTTATCCTTAACCATGTCATATTTGTAGCCATGTCCTATTGTTAAACCAATGCCAAATCGATCTCTAACTTTTTTATCATCAACTAGAGCTTTTTTAAGTCTATTTTGATTTTCAGTTATTTCAGAACTTTTTAGTGACTGTATAATTTCGTTAGCTTTTTTTTCTAATATTGCTAAAATCTCATCATTATTTTGACCTACGATATAAAATACATTTTGAGGTTTTGCGAATTCATTCTTTTTAAAACTGTATCCAGATCTATTAGATTTTTCAATTATGATAATATTTCTACTCTTTCTAACAATTCCTTCAAATATTTTAGTTGGATATTGATTTAGATTGAATAGTGGTTCTTCATTTATTAATCCATCGACTGGAGCTGCAAATTTTTTTCTAATAGAATCTCCTATTTCTCCATTCCATAGATTTTCATCAACAATAATGGACACATTATTAATTTTTCCATTTGATTCAGATAAAATAGCATTCTTCTCTTCGTTTTTAGATTGACATGAAAATAGAAGAAATATGCTAAAAAAAGTAATACATAACTGTTTCATATAAGCGGTTTTTATCCGTTAATGTTTAATTTCATTCCTGGTTTAATATTATTACCTCTAATATCGTTCCATTTTTTAATATCATCCGCAGAAATTCCAGGAAACTTCTTAGCTATTGAATACAATGAGTCTCCTTTTTTAACCATATACACTTGATTTACAGAGTTATTACTTGATTTTTTATTGCTTGAAAATGATACTTTTTGATTAGAATAAATTTTTAAACTTTTTCCTGCATGAATAAAATTTCCTCTTATTTTGTTCCATCTTTTCAAATCGGCAACGGAAACTTTATATTTTTGAGCTATAATTCCAAGGCTTTCACCACTTCTAATTTTATGGTATTTAACTTGTCTTGTAATAGCTTCATCATTAGATTCTGATTGAAATAGTGTTTTTTCCTTAAAAGTATCTAAATGATCTAAATAGGCATAAACTTTATCTTCATTAGAAACAAATAATCCTATTTTATCTTTTGGTAATCTTAAATAATGTTTTTTATCTTCTTGAAATGGAATAACATTAAGCTTATAAATAGGATTTAAAAACTCTATTTGTTCAACAGGTACGTCTAATAATTCTGAAACTTGTTGAAAAGACATTTTCTTTTTAATAACTATAGTATCTGTTTCAAAATAAGTTAATGCTGCCTTCTTGGGTTCAAACTTATGTTCTTTATGAAATTCATAAATATACATTGTTGCTAAAAACGCAGGAACATAATTAGCTGTTTCCTTAGGTAAATTTTTTCTAATATTCCAGTAGTTTTGACTACCTCCTGAACGTCTAATTGCTTTTGATACATTACCTGGTCCTGCATTATATGATGCTAGAACCATACTCCAATCTCCAAATATTTTATATAAACTAGATAAATATTGACATGCTGCTTCGGTTGCTTTTAAAGGATCATAACGCTCATCTACATACGAATTAACTTCTAAGTTAAACTGTTTTCCTGTAGGATACATAAATTGCCATAATCCTGTTGCTCCAACTCTAGATCTTGCTTTAGGGTTTAGCGCTGATTCAACAATTGCTAAATATTTAATTTCTAATGGTACATCATACTTTGCTAAATGCTCTTCAAACATAGGAAAGTAATATTCTGAAATTGCCATTAATCTTTCATACATACCTTTTCGTCTTTTCAAGAAAGATTTAATTACATTTTCCAATGCAGGATTGTATTCAATATTAAATGGAGATTTACTATCTAATATTTTTAATCTTTCTTTTAGTAGTTCAGAAGACAAATCAAAGGTTACAAGAGAATCTATATCTATTTCTGTAACATCGTTATACATTTCATCAAAAATTTGATCATTTGATAACTCTGCCATCCATCTTTCATCGATACAATTACTTGTATTATGGTTTACAAAAGTTGATTTAATAGAATCTAAAAATGAAATTTTAGGTGCTGTTTCACTTATTAATACATTTTGTTGAGCATATATACATACTGCAAACGAAAAAAAAGCAAGTAAAATTTTTATATTATTCATTATTCAATTTATCTTTAGTTATAACTATTATAACTTATTTTTAATTGTTTTTATTATCTAATCATTTAAAATTGCTGCAATTCCTGGCAATGTTCTTCCTTCAAGCATTTCAAGCATTGCTCCACCTCCTGTAGAAACATAACTCATTTTTTCTTCAAGACCAAATTGTTTTACAGCAGCAACGCTGTCACCACCACCTACAAGTGAAAATGCACCATTCTTTGTTGCGTTTGCAATTGATTCTCCTAATGCAATTGTTCCTACAGCAAATGATTCCATTTCAAATACTCCAAGTGGACCATTCCATAAAATTGTTTTTGAAGTATTTAATATTTTATCAAAAATAGCTAAAGATTTTGGACCAGCATCTAAACCTTGCCAACCATCTGGAATATTATTCACATCAAAAACTTTAGTATTTGCATCATTTGAAAAAGAATCAGCTCCCACTACATCAATTGGCAAGTGAATCTGGACTCCTTTTTCTTTTGCTTGCTTTAATATATCAATTGCTAAATCAATTTTATCATCTTCACATATAGAGTTTCCTATTTTTCCTCCTAATGCTTTTACAAAAGTAAAAGTCATTCCTCCTCCTATTATCAAGTGATTTACTTTATCTAAAATATTTTCAATGACTGTAATCTTTGATGAAACTTTACTTCCTCCTAAAATTGCAGTTACTGGTTTCTCAGAATTTGAAAGTACTTTATTTATACTTTCTATCTCTTTTGCTAATAATGCACCAAAACATTTCTTGTTTGGAAAAAATTGAGCAATAATTGTTGTTGAAGCATGTGCTCTATGTGCTGTTCCAAAGGCATCATTTACATATATATCGCCTAATTTTGAAAGTTTTTCTGCAAAATCAACATCTCCTTTTTCTTCTTCTGTATAGAATCTTAGGTTTTCTAATAGTAATATTTCACCTTTTTGCAAAGTAGCAACAACATTTTCAACATCACTACCTATACAATCAGAAACAAATTTTATAGGTTTATTTAATGATTTTTCTATAGCAGATACGATATGTTGAAGCGAATATTTAAGTTCTTTTCCTTTAGGTCTTCCTAAATGACTCATTAAAACAACGCTACCACCATCATTTAAAATCTTATCTATAGTTGATTTTGCTGCATCAATTCTCGTTGCATCTGTTACGTTAAAGTTGTCATCTAAAGGGACATTAAAATCTACTCTAATAATTGCTTTCTTATTATTAAAATCAAAATCATTAAGTGTTCTCATTACTATGCTTATTTAATCATTAAAGTTTACCAAAATTAGCTAAATAACTAATTAAAGTAAACTTTACATTCATTTTTTATGTTTTTTATTCTTTTAGTAAACAACTCTATTCTGAGTACATGGACAATTACTAAGTCCTTGTAAAAAGTCGAAACCTAGTGTAATCATATGTGTTCCAGAATTATATGACAATAATTCATTTGTATTTATTTGATATGAATATCCAAAATAAAAATTATTTTTTCTAAGTCCTACCATTGGACCAACAGTTACAGGATTCAACGATTGTTCATTTAAGAATCTTGCTGTAGCTCCTATCCAATAATAATCTTCATAAACATGTTTCTTAAATTTAATATTTAAATCGGTTGTTGAACGACCATCACTTTGAAAATATTGAATTAATGCTGAAGGTTCAATTTCAAAAGTAGATCCGCTTTTTCTAAGTTTACTTCCTAAATAAACTTGGTGATTTAACAACAAATCTGGTTCTAAGAAGTTAACTTCTTTTATGTTTTTATCTAAAATATTTGAAGCATTATAACTAAAATAGAAATCTTTATATCTATATAAAAAACCAATATCAAAATTATAGTTTTGTGTTGCTCTATCTCCATTAATTGAAGGATCTAATTGATTACTAAAATTTTCAATATCAATTCTAAAGTGATTTAAATTGAATGATATCCCTAAAGATAAGTATTGTTCAGTATCATAATCTAAAATTAAATGTTGTGCAAAAGAGAATTTTGCTCCATATTGTCTAGTATTACCATTTTTATCATTATAAAAATAGGCTCCTACACCTGATCTATCTGCAATTCTAAAATCTACTGCAAGAGATTGATTTATCGGTGAATTTTTAATTCCTACCCATTGTGTAAGACCGTTTAAACGAACTCTTGCATTATCACCAATTCCAGCAAATGTTGGAGACATTGAAAACGGATTATCAGCTAAGTACTGCGTTTGCTGAGGTATTGTAAGCTCTTGTGCTTGCAATTGACTCAAACAACAAAGTATTAAAAATAGCGTTATTTTTTTCATTTTAATATTTTTTATTTTTAAAACTAAGCCTATAAAAATATAGGCTTAGTTTATCTTAAATTATCTATATAATGTGAAATTACCTACAAACTCTCTTGCATCATTCTCTCCGTTCAATTTCAACACATACCAATAGTCTCCTGAAGGTAATTCGTTTCCGTTGTAAGTTCCATTCCATGATTGACCTGGTCTCAAAGTAATTATTTTTCTACTGTATCTATCAAAAACATAAGTTACAGCTTTAGGATAATGATCTAAATAATTAGGAGTCCAACCATCGTTTGTTCCGTCACCATCTGGTGTGAAATAATCTGGTATCTCAACATCATAGAATGTCATTTGTATAGTATCAACATCTGTACATCCATTAGCATCTGTTACAATTACTGTATAAAGTCCTGTTTGATTAACTAAATAAGTTGTATTACTTCCAACATCTTGTCCATTAACATTATAACTATATGGAGCTGTTCCTCCTTGCGTTGACATGGTAAACTGATTTAATCCACTTTGAGCTAATGTTAAAACTGGTGAACTAGAAATAGTCACATTAAAACTAATTTGTTTTACACATCCATCATTATGAGTAACTGTAGCAGTATGATTTCCATCAGCAACATTTACAAATAAATTATTTCCTAATTGAGTATCGCCGTCTAAATCAAAAGTAAGATCTCCGATTGGTATATCTTCATTAAATGTGATTAAAACATTAACATTTGGTGAGTCATTAACACATGAATTGTCGAATTCAACACCCGGTTGAATATCTTGACCTGGCTCTAAATCAATTGCAAAATCTACAGTACATACTCCTGTACCATCTGTTACTATAAATTCATAATAACCATAACTTAAATTATCAAAAGTAAAATCTCCTGTTGATGAAGTTAAAGTAGTTGATCCATTTGTAGCTTCATAACCAAATACTGGTGATGGAGTACCTCCTTGTACACTAAATGATACTGATCCACCATCACCTAAACACAACTCATTTATAACATCTGGTGCATCGACTAATTCAAAAGTAGGTGGAGCAGTAATATCAAAATTAAATGGAGGTAATTGACATCCATTTTGATCCTGAATATATACTGTATAGTTTCCTGGAGTTAAATCATTAAAAATTCCTGAATTAACTGTTTCATTAGGTGCAGAAGATATAGAAAACTGAATAACTCCTGTTCCTCCTGTTACAATAATTTCAACTGAACCATCATTTGGAAGACTAGCACATGTAGGGTGAATAATAGTACTCTCCATTTCCATAGGTGTAGGTTCCGTTATAGTAAATGATTCAGAATCACCATCACAATCACCACTATCAACATGTACTGTGTATGTACCTGCTGGAACATTTATAAATACTCCTGGTGAACTTTGCACAACTCCTGCTGTAGCTGGCAACAATGTATAAACATAATTTCCTAACCCATCAACTGCTGTAGCAGTTACTGATGTAGTATCTCCATTACATAAAATTACTGTTTGAGTAGTATCAACCGTAACACTAACAGGAATTACAGGTTCAACAATTATAGAAGCAAAATCTTCAAAACAATCGTTTGCATCCACAACATAGTAACTATATGTTCCTGAAGCTACGTTATTGAAAACCATAGTTCCTGTGAACGGAATATATGGTCCTCCTGGTGTAGTACTGTAAGCATAAGGAGCTGTTCCTCCTATAGCAGTTAATTCCAATGTTGCTCCTTGATCACATGTCGGGTCAACTGTCATTGCCAAACTAGCCATTACATCATCATTTGGCTCATCAATAATAACACTTGCTGTTGGAAATTCACAATTAAATGAATCTGTAATAGTAACATTATACTCTCCTGCTCCTAAATTAGTAAATACATTACTTGTTTGAGGTGCAGAACTAGTACCTGTTGTTATGTTATTTAAAACGAATAAATATCCACTACCATATCCTCCTGTTACATTAGTAATCGTAATAGTCGCATCATTATCTCCTCTACATGGTAAAAATGTAGTAGAAGCATTGATTGTAGCATCAATAGGAGTTGGAACATCTAAAATTATATTAGATGACGAAACCTCACAACCAATGTTATCTCTTACACTAACAGTATATGTACCTGCTCCTAATCCTGTAAAATTATTTACAGATGACCAAGCAACAATTACACTACCACCAGATTCTAATTGATATTCATATGGTGCTCCCCAACCATTATTTCCTACTGCAGAAATGCTACCATCACTACCTGGAATACATGAAATAGGAGTGCTACTTGTAGTAATTGATAAAGTTTCAATAGGTTGAGTTATTGTAAAGTTTGTTGTTACAGGACAAGACGGGTTTTGATTTAAAACAGCCTGTAATTGATATACACCACTTGGTAAATTATCCACTGTAAATGGTCCTGCATCAGGACTAGTTCCAGATGATACTGATAAGCCAGTCGCTGTATCAATTATATCATAGTCAAATGACCCTGCATCATCAGTAGGTGTAGTATTTTGATCTATAAAAGTAATATCAATACTTCCATCAGCTCCATCAAAACACGTTACATTGTTATTTACTACAGCATTTACAATAAATGTGTTTGGATCAAATACGTAATGTATTGTTTGTACACTACATCCTGTTGTTGCATTTTCAACTGTAATTTGATAATTACCAATTGTTAATCCTGTAAAATTAGGATTATTAGTTTGTGATACATTATATGTACTTCCAGTACTTAATCCTACTACTGTATAAACTAATGTAGCTGGTGTTCCTCCTGTTGTATCAATATTTATTGTAATATCTTCAGGATTTGTACATGTAATTGGAGTTGTAACAGTTACTCTAGGATTAGAAATTGCTATAAATGGATTTATAACTGCTGTTGTAGTACCTATACATCCATTGTTATCATAAACGTTTATTGTATATGTACCTCCTAAAATATTTGACTCTATATAAGTATTACTTGTCCCTGTTTGAAGTATATTATTAGAACTATCTAAAAACTCATAATTAATGTATGTTCCAGATCCTCCATTTACTCCATTAACAACTATTGTTGCATTATTAACTGTATTCGAACCTGAATTACATCCAAATTCAGTAACAGTAACAGTAGGTATATTAATTGCTGTAGCTTCTCCTACAGTTACAATCTCCGTTGTAACACAGTTTCTTCCAGATGTAACAACAACCGTATAGTTTCCTGCTGATAAACCTGTAAATACATTAGAAGTTTGAGGAGCAACAACTATTGGTGAAGTGATTTCATACATGTAAACTGGATCAGGATTTG
The DNA here is from genome assembly GCF_000967805.1 of Flavobacterium sp. 316. Classification (NCBI taxonomy): domain Bacteria; kingdom Pseudomonadati; phylum Bacteroidota; class Flavobacteriia; order Flavobacteriales; family Flavobacteriaceae; genus Flavobacterium; species Flavobacterium sp. 316. Next base: position 96,495 of record NZ_JYGZ01000005.1, on the reverse strand, counting down.
AACCTGTTAAATTTACTGTAATAGTTCCATCAGTTCCTAAATTACAAGTTGCATTTGTAACCGTTGTATCAAATACTGGAACGGTAGGCATATCTAAAATTACAGATTTATCTATCGAACATCCTGTAATATTATCTGTAACTGTAACTGTATAATTTCCTGCAGGAACATTAGAGAATACATTACCTAATTGCGATATAGGTGCTATATTAGGTGTAATTGTATATACATAATTTGAAGCATCTGAACCTCCTGATGCATTAACAGTTATAATTCCATCACTAACTCCACAATTTGCAACTGCATCTATAGTTGTTGTAATTGTTCCATTTAATGGTGGGTAAATTGTTATTGTCTCTGTCTCTGTACATCCATTAGAATCTTTTATAATAACAGTATGCGTACCTGAATTTAAACCTGTTAAAGTAAATGAGAAGGAAGCGTTTTCAGTATATGTTGTGAAAGCTGCACCATCAACACTATATGTAAATGGACCAACTCCAACTGTATTGTCTCTCGTAGCAATTATTGAGTAATTCCCTTCATTTATATTACAAAGTGTAGCCGCATCAATATCTAAATCTATATTTGGTGTTGTATCCGTTGGTACAAAAATATTTGTACTTGGTTGAATACATCCGTAAGCATCCATTATATAAACATCATAAGATCCTCCTTCAACATTAAACACATTTGAAGTTTGACCTGGCCAAACTGTTGGAGCTGGTGAACCTGCTGGAACAACCTGATAAGTATAAGGTGGCGTTCCATTTGAACCAGTAACTGTAATTTGACCTGCATTTGGATTACAATTATCGTTTTTAGTTACTGATGCCGTAAGTGACAATAAAACAGGTGACTCAGAAATTGTAAAATTAATTGATGTTTGAGAACAAGCAGCATTTGGACCATCGTTTTCAGTAAATAATACAAAGTACTCTCCTGGAGGTAATACTCCAAAATCATTTACCGTTATTGGTGTACCTGTTCCTGTAGAGGTTCCTACAGCACTTACAGGTGTATTATTTAATGCTAAATAAACTTGATATGAAACGCTTGTTCCTGAATAATTTGAAATTACAAAAGAGACACTTCCATCTGCTGCTCCTGTACAAGTTACATTATTTGGTGTTATTGTAGAAGTAATAGTCGACAATGTAGGTACTGGCTCTGTTGCAGTTTCAAAATAATAACAATTAGTAGCTTCATCATAAACAATAAAACTATATGTAACTCCTGGCATTAATCCTGTAAATGTTGCACATAATCCTGTTGCACCTCCATCTGCTGGTTGGTATTGTGGTCCTGGATAAGTCGCATAAGGAGGATTATTTGGTGATAAATCTTCATAAATTGCAAAATGATAAGGACCTCCTGCTACTGCTGGATCCACACAAACCTCAATTGTACCACCAACTGTACAATCTGTTATTGCTTGAGACACATTAATATTTAAATTATTAGGTGGTGAAGCAATTGTAATATTATTTTCAACTAATTGACAACCATTTGCATCTACAACAGATATTGTATATATCCCAAAATTTAAAATATTAAATATATGATCTTCATTTGACACCGCATTATAGGTGTCAGTATAGGTTCCTGTACTATTTGAAATAGTATATGTAAAAGGTGATGTACCTCCTGTAACATTAATTATATTAATCGTTCCAGGGGCTGTTCCAACAGCTCCACATTGAATGTCTGTTTTTGTAAATGTAAAATCAACAGGATCCGGTTCCGTTAATGTAATTGTTACTGTTTCTATACAAGAATTTGCATCAGTAACTGTAATTGTATAATCTCCCGCTGTAAGTCCTGTAGTCTGTGCTCCATAAGAAACAGACGTTGTTGTGTTTACTATATCTATAATATATGGAGCTTGTCCTCCAGATGGAGTAACTGATATAGCTCCATTAGTGTCTCCATTACATAAATTAAATCCTGTTTGAGCAACAACTGGAGGATTCAATACAGGCAAAGGGTTTACTGTTATTACAGAAGTTGTCACTGTACAACCTATTGCATCAGTTATAGTAAACTGATATGTTCCAGCATTCGCTGTTGAATATGTAAAAGTATTTCCTGTAATATTATTAATTGTTGGGTCGAAAGCTGTATTAAATGTAACTTGATATGTATAAGGTGCAGAACCTCCATTAATTGTTACATCAATATCTGCATCTGGTGATGCTGTACAATCTAATCCATTAGTTAAAACAGCATTTGCTATTAATTGAGGTGCAATGGTTACTGTTGACATTGTCACTTCACAACCATAAGAATCCCTAACTGTTATTGTATAGTTTCCAGGTGTTAAACCAGAAAAAGTATTTCCATTTTGATATGTTCCTCCATTTAAACTATATTGATAAGGACTAACGCCCCCTGAAGCAGTAACTACAATTGTTGCAGCATTTGTTCCATCATAACACAAATCAGATGACGCATCTACAACTGCTGTAGGAGGAGTAGGTACTGGAATATTTATAGCAACATCAATTGGATCTGTACAATTAAGAACGTCCCTAACAACCACAATATAATCTCCTGGTGTTAAATTTGAAAAAACATTATTTACTTGAAACGGAACAAGGACTGTTCCTGTACTATTTTGTAATTCATATTGATAATTCGGAGTTCCTCCTGAAGCTGAAGCTGTAATTACACCACCAACTAAACAAGTAGCTGGACTAGTTAATACAGCATCTGCTAGTAATGAGTCTGGTTCAGAAATTACTTGCGTGAAAGGGAAAGAACATGTTCCAGCCGTATCATCAAATCTAATTTCGATATTATATGTATTTGCAGATAAACCTGTTATTGTTACAGGAGAAGTAGTAGAGTTAGTCCAACTTGCACCTCCATCTATAGAATAATCAAATCCATAAGGTAATTCAAAATTTTGTGCTGCAATTGTAATTTGACCATCAGTAGCTCCATTACAACTTACATCACTTGAGCTTGTAATTTGTGCAGAGAAGGCTTGATTACAATCGATATGTATTGGATACTTAACTTCTGTAATACATGCTATTGGTTCTTGAAAAACATTAATGTCATCTATTACCACATCATTTCCGTTTATAACAGTACTATATGATCTAATTACAAAACTCAATGATGTATAAGAACCTGGGTTTAAAGCTAAACTATACGATTCCCATTGATTCGATTTAGGAACAATAATTGGTGAAGCAGTAGGTGTTGTAGCAACAATTACTTCGGAAGGAGTTCCTAAATCTGCTATTAATTGTATTGTTAATTGAGGGTCTCCTAAAGTAGATGAACTACTTCTAATCAAGTTCATAGCCCATAATGAAACTTGAACAGGTTGATTAGGTATAATATCTGTAATTGGTTTACTATATAAAATACCACCTACACCAGCAGTTCCTCCTATATTCACGCATAAAAATCTTCCCTCCGGATCTGTTCCGTTAGAAGTATGGTCACTAGGATCTGCCCACGTACCAAATCTTGGATCAATTCTTTTTGTTACGGCATAATCTCCATCGTTTATTTGAATACTTCCATTACATTGAGTTGCTGCAACTTGTCTTTCAAAACAATAGGCAGGATTAATACCTGGTGAAGTTGTATTATCTCCTCGTCCAAAATCTTCAAATAATAAATTACTATATGTAGGAACAGATAAACTTCTGTATTGAACTGTAATTTCATGATCTCCACATGGGACATCTACAAAAACATTTTCAGGTACATTTGTATTTACAACTCCATCTAATAAATAAGTATATGAAAAATTAGTAGATCCTGAACTTACTGTCACTGTAGACGTTGCTGTTCCTGTACAATTAAAATCAGGGTCTTCTACTGAAATTGTTGGATCTTGAGGAGCGGGATCAATAGTAACGCTTGTACAAAAAGTACAATTATTTGTATCACGTATACATACAGAATATGTTCCTGGTAATAAATAAGCTTCATTAGATGTAACCCAAGTAGTTCCTCCATCAAAACTATATTCATAACCTGGGACTCCTCCTTGAGGATTTGTAATTCTCACTTTACCTTCTCCATTAGGTCCACAACCTGCTAATTCAGAAACTCCTGCTGAAGCTGTCAATGCTGTATCAGGTTGATTTATAACAATTGTTTCTACTGTAGTAGTACATATTGTTCCTCCTAAAGAATATTGAACTATTGTTTCATAAGTTCCTGCAGGTAAATTTGAAAAAACTGGATTTGTACCAAATGTTACTCCATTATCAATACTATATTCTAATGTGTAACCGTTTGTATTTGTAACATTAAATTCTATCTGTCCTGTTGATTCTCCATAACATAATACATCTATTTGAGAAACGGTATATACTGGTTGTGGTATATTATCTATAATTACATCAGTAGTAGCTGTACAGTTATTTGAATCTGTTACTGTAAATGTATATGTACCAGGTGTTGTAATAACAAAATTAGGTAAAGAATAAATTGTTCCTGGATCATTATTAATTCCATAAGTATAAGGAGGTGTTCCCCCAACTGGATAAACTGTTATTTCTCCATCTGTACATGTTAATGGAATTGTTACTGCTCCTGTTAAAGTAAGTAATGGTGGATCAGAAATTGTTACAGTCTCTAAATATGTACATCCATCTGTTGTTGAAATATTAACTGTATATGTTCCTGCAGGTAAATTTGGAAATGTATAATCATTTGCATTTATAGGTCCTACATTGTTTATAGGTGTTCCGCCTTGTGATAATTGATATGTATATTGCGGATCAACATTATTAATTTGAACTCTAATACTTCCTTGTCCTCCATTACAAAGAGCATCATTAACTATAACATCAACATTAAAATCTCTATTAAGAATTTGAATATTAGGAATGTCAAAAATACAATTTCCAACACCACCTCCAATTTGTCTAATATAAACAGTATATGCTCCTGCTGTATTAATTGTAAATAAATTTCCTGATTGCCAATTGGTTCCATCTAAACTAAATTCATATCCATTAGGAACTCCATTAACTGTAATCGTTCCAGGTGTATTACAAATAATGTCTGTAGATGTTGCTGTAGGTGTAAAAAGGTTTTTATAAACATTAAAATAATATGTTCTAAAACATCCATTTTGAAACACTATTCTGACTCTATATTCACCAGCATCAACTGCATTAAAATTTGATCCTGTACCAACTTGTGACCATGCACTATCTGGACATGTTGTATTTGGACAATTTGTTGAAGGTGTAGGATCAGTACAAGTACTAGGTGTACTTAATACTTCCCAAATAATACTTGTTGCATTTAGTATATTTGTTTCTATTAATTGACTATCTGTTTCACCACATAAATATATTTTTGGTAAATCTGAATCATCATTTGGACAAACATCAACTTGATCTGCATAAGGAATAACCGGATTAGGTACTACTCCGTTAAAATCAATTACATTAAAAGTTTCAGTAATAGATAAACACGGAGCTGGTGCAGTGTTTACAACACTGTAAGTTCCTGTTCCTGTAACTGTATATGATTGATTAGTCGCTCCAGCAATTGCATTTGCAGCAGTAGGTGGTGATCCGCTATGCCATTGGTAAGAAACATAACCATTACCCGCTGTTAAAGTAACTGAGTTACCACATAAAACTTCTTCTCTTTCAAAAACGCAATCGTCTATATCAGCTAAGAAGTTTGTAGTTCCTGGTGATAGAATTAAACAGCTATTAATTCCAGATGCACTTGGCTCTTCATTTTCAACTATATTTCCAGAATTTATACTGCTATATGTTTTATATGCTTGATTGCGAATTTCGTTTGAACATGCATCTCTCAAATCATAACATGTTTCTGCTACTCTTACTTTTATTCTAATTAAATAATTTGCACCCGATTCGGTTACTAAATTATCAGGAATAGTAAATATAATTTCATTTGTTACTGGATCAAAAGTATAAGTTACTCCAGGAGGAACCTCCAAGTCTGCTGGTAAAAAAGTTACATTTAATGGTAATTGATCTTTTATAGTAAACCCTGTTGCTCCATCATTTCCAATATTTTGAAAATCTAATTCATAAAAAATTTCTTGTCCTAATGAAACAGTTGTGTTCCCAATATCATTGTCAGCTAAATCTCTTACAATTTTTATTAAATTTATTTGAGGTTGAATAATTTCAACGGCAAAAGCATTTAAATAATAGACATAAGCATCTCCACTAGTTTGAAGTTGGACATTTGCACTTGTAGCATTGTTTGCAATAACCGCATTTCCTGGATTGGGAATATTAATTATTCCTGAATCATATCCTAATGTATTAGAACTATTTAAATTTCGAGTAGTATATGCTCCATTTATATCATTTATGGTACTATTAAAAAAGTTGGAAGCCAATCTAGTTGGAATTGACATACTGGTTCCATTTATTCTAAGGCGATCTCCTGAAATTCCATTATCTCCTTCTAATGCTGCAAAAGCTAATTTAGCTCTTACTGGACCAACAGGTATTGAATTAAAACCAGAAATCGGAATATCTAAACTTGTAGTTCCTTGAATACTACTAAATCCATCAAATAAGGTAATATTTTTAGCAGTTGATAATGGGTCTTCATAAACTACAAAAAGAGACCATCCACCTGAAGTTTTTACACCTAATCCACATTGAACATTTGCAACTCCATAAGTACCGCTTGCATCTGTTAATCCTTGTAGCAAAGTTGTTACATCATAAGAAGCAACATAACTATATTTTTGATTAAGACCTGTAGGATAAGTATCATATATTACAGCACCTGTAATATCAGTATAATTACCTCCTGGTAATTTAAACTTTACATTTCCTAATCGGCTTCTATCGACTTCATCATCAATATTACCCTCATTATAAAGTCCAGCCCAATAAAGAGCCGCATATTTTATAACGTAACAACCCGAATTGGCGACAGGAATAGTTAAGTCCGCAGTACTTGAATTAAATGTTGAAGGATCTCCATCAATATCAACATACTGCATGTTCAAATTGTCGTTTATATCTGTTCCATTATAAGGAACATTTGGACCATTTGAACTTGTACTTCTATTTAGGATATTATTTCCTATAAGAAGCATATCTCCTTTTAAACTCTCATTAAAGGGTATCGGAGTTAAACGACCTGGTCCCGAAAAGGGTACATAATTTTGTGCAAACAGATTAATATTTATCATGCAAACGACGACAAACACCAATCTTTTGAATTGAGTAATTTTTAATTTCATAGCTAGTGTGGTTTAAGACTTTTTAAAAGTAATAAAAAATATTAAAAAATTAACATATTATTTATTCGACTTTTACTATTGACATTTTTTTGTTATACGATTTTGTTCCTCTTGCTTGTGTTGCTTTAACTGCACTTGATAAATCATCAAACTTATCTATATACACATAATAAGTAGCATCATAAATATTATAGAAAAGCGTAACGCTTGTTCCTCCACCTGCAACTACTTGACGTACAAAAGCATCTCTTTCTGCAATGTTTTTATATTTTCCTAATACAACATAATAACCTGATTCAACTCCATTCAATTTTTGAATAATAGAAATATCATTTGAAGATGTTTCCTCTTGTTCTGTTGTGTTTCCAGAATTTGCATTTGAATTTTGAGCAGTAGAATTTTTAATATCTTCTAATGATTTTTGGTCATTAAGTATCCTCTGTTGCTCACTATCGTATTCTGCTCTTTTAATTCTTTTTAATCTTTCTTCCTCTTTATCGGCATTAATTTTCTTAATTCTATCATCAGCAATTTTTTCAAACTGTATATATTGTTGTCTTTTGTTTTTCAAATCATCAATAACTGATTGATAATACTGATTTAATAGTTTAGCATCTTCATCACTAACACCATTCTTCTTTAATTGTTCAAGTCTGACTTTATTTGCGCTTTCAAAATCTGAAATTAAATCGTCAAAAACTTTTTTGTTAGATGCTATTTCGCTCTTAATTGCGTTTAACTGTGCATTTTGTTGAGTTGTACTAACAAATTTACGTTGCACACTTTTACTATTAGGATCATTTTCAGAAATATAAGCCTTTAAGTCTAAATCTCTTTCCTTTACAATAGAGTCCAGTCTTTTAATTAAATTATCTGAATTTTTAGTTTTCTGAGCAATTTCTCGCTTATAATTATCAAGTACTTTATTTGATACATTTAATTTAGTTTCTATACTAGAAATTTTATCTTCTACAGAAAGGTTAGATTTCGCTAATCTATCTTTCTCCGCTTGCGCTTCCAATGCT
>NZ_JYGZ01000005.1:8782-87400 GCF_000967805.1 Flavobacterium sp. 316 | reverse complement strand
GCTTTTATAGCCTCTTCTCTAGCTAACCTATTTTGTTCTATTTTTTCTTTTCTAGCTGCTTCTTTTGCTAACCTATCTTCTCCAGAATTATTTTTTGGAGTAGAAACAGGCTGTTTTGCTGCTTTTTTATCTCTTAATTTTTGTGCTCGTTTCCTAAAATTATAAGAATCATTATAATTCGTAAACTTATATGATAAAGAAAACTCATGACTTGAACCAAAAAATAAAGAATTATTAATTGATAAATTATAAGAATATCCTATTAAAAACTTTTTAGAAATAGCAACTCCAATTCCTGCATTTGCTCCTCTAAAAGTATTATAACCTGCTTCTAACCAACCTAATTCTTCTTGATCTAATAAAAAACTCCCAGATATACCTGTACCATCCTTTCTATTTTCAACTTGAAGCATTCCAGAGAAATTACTTCCGTCCAAAATATTATAATAACTACTAAGTTCCTTTGTATACATTAAATGTCCAGAAAAAGTAGCTGAATTATTATCTTGTACTGATTCACTAGTGCTTAAATTATAAGAAACTATATTGTTTGCAGAAATTCCTATATCAAAATTATTTATGTTTAAATTTATTCCTGGTTTTATATTTACAAAAGCGGTTGCGCCTTGATTTATTAAAAGTGGTTCAGGAGATTCTGTAATGACTCTATTAATATCAAAATTACTACTTGAAAAATATGCATTAATACCAAATGTTAAATTGGTTTCATTTTGCATAGGAACATTGTAAGCATAATTTATTACACCTCCATTATTTTTCAATAAACCTATAGATTGAGAATATACTCCTATAGCAAAACGAGACTCATTACTTAATCTCCCCTGATAGTTTAGTAAGTATAAAACGGGTGAATCCTCAAATTTTACCCATTGTCTTTTATTTGCTAAATTTAGAGAAGGAGCTACTTCCCTAGAATAACTAAAAGCAGGGTTAATAAGAAACCGATTCAATTTAATTGAATTATTTAATGTAACATCGAAAGAGGAGTAAGCATTTTCTTGTGAAAAAGTTACAGAAAAAAGCATACATAAAATTATCCCTAAGTGTATTTTTTTCAATGGTTGGTTTAAGTTTATTTGATGATAGTTAAGATTCCTTCTTTTATTAATTGATTTTCTTTAGTTAGTTTAAAATAAAAGAATGATTTTGATTGAAAAATTTCTTCAGTATTCTCTGGCCAGTTATTTTGGTAATTATCTGTAATAAAAATTTGCTTTCCAGAGGAAGTATATATTTCTAAATTTAAATTATTAGAGCTAGTTAATTCAAATGGGACTTTAAATTTATCATTAAAACCATCTCCATTTGGGCTTATTAGATTAGGGATTTCATCTACACTTGGCTCTATAACGATAAGAATTAATTCTTTTGTTGAAACACATCCTGTTGTTTGTGTAACTAATACTTTAAATTCACCTGTTTGACTAATATTTAAAACATTTGATGTTTCAGATAATAAATTATCATTAAAGTACCATTGAAATGATGGTGCATTTGCATCTGTTGTCACTGTTACTAGAAAAGATTCTCCTAAAGATAACTGGTATGGAGAATTCACATCAATTGTTGCACTAAATGTGTCTGATGTTAATGTATATGTATTTGAAGTAGTAACACAAGATCCGTTATCTACAGTAGCTTTATAAGTACCTCCAGAGACTGCATTATAAGTGTTTGAAGTAGCTCCATCTATTAAATCATCATCTAAAAACCATTTGATAGTATATATAGAACTATTAGATATATTTAAAGTTAATAATTCCCCAACGGATTCACATACTTCATTAGTATTTGTTGCAGTAAATATTATTATTGAATTTGCACTTGACTCTGTAACAGTTACAAGTATTGATTTTGACAAGGATGATGGTGTACATACTCCATAATTAGTTTCTACAAAATATTGTCCTGGTGAATTTACAGATAATGATGTGCCTGTTCCTACAACAACATCACTTGATCCTACTTTCTTTTTCCAAGTATATGTTAAATTAGGATAGAATAGGGGAGAAGATGCATCTCCAGAATCAAAAATAAAAAGGTTAAAACTAGATCCAGCACAATATGCAACTTCAGAATCTATACCTGTAGCACTATTTAGTTTAATTCCTTGATTGTGAATCATAAAATAGGCATCAAAAGGATTAGATCTAACACTTGTAGCTGCTGGTGCAGAACTTTTTACTCTTAATTTATAACCTGTACCGTAAGTTGTATTTGGTAAGGTAAAATTCATGACAAACTCACTTGGAGATGAGCCATTTGTCGTTGTAGCACTTAATTGAACAATATTAGAAGAAAAATCATCATCTGACATTTCTAAAGTAAACACATTGTTTGACTGAAGATTTCCTACTGGTGTTACACTAAAGGTTAGGGTATGATTTGTATTTATAGAAGAGCTTTGACATAAAAACGTAAAATTAAAAATAGGCTTAGAAATGACAACATTGAATGCTTCATTAGTAGATATTGGATTTTTTTCTTTAGCCTCTATTTCAGGTGAAAAAAAAACAAATAATAAAATTAAGCTCTTTAATATTTTACTCAACATAATATCTTTTAAAAATTAAACAATCTTAGAATAATAATTATATAACAATCAAACTGTTAATATTATAAAGGTATTTATAATATTAACAGTTAAAAATATTTCTTATGTATTTTAATTTATACTTCCAATCTTAAGCCTAAAATCTGGTGTTCTTTGATTATTTGCATCAACAAATAAATCCTCTGATTTAGTTTTAGAATATCTATTTGCAAAACTTGGTTGAGCATAATAAGATTCTAAATCATCATTAGTAATTCCACCAATTTCAGAAACTATATTTTTCTTACAGTTATTTATAAATACTCGTTGCAATTTTATTTTTGTCAAATTAGGATCTGAAACTTCAATGTTTTCATTTAATAATAAAGCAGAATCAAAACCTGAAACTATACTATTTTTGAAAGTAAACAAGCAATCTTTATTTACATAAATAGCTTCTTTAATAAGACCTTGAGTTGCTGATTGACCATCAACTTCATTAACTATTGTGAAGTTATTTAAACTTACATTAGTGGCAGGCTTTGTTAAATCAGTCATGTCTTTATTGTCAAAAGGTTTAACTGTTACACCTCTAAAATTTGTACTAGATGAGAAAAATGGATTTCTTAAAGCTAGTCCATTTTCAATATTAGCAATTGTTCCTTGTGTAAAATTAAAATCACTACTTTTAGATCTAAAAGAAACTAATTTAGTCGCTTTTGGATTTCCACCTATAAACTTATATGAATTTCCGCTAGATAAGCTTACTTGGATAGATTCTAATATAGTTCCTGATCCTACACCTACAAGAGTTAACGCATCATATGTTTCATATCTATCTTTTCCTCTTCCTGCAAATTCAATTCTAACATTTTTAATAGATCCTGAACTGTCAGTAGAAAGTTCACCACCACCAACTCTAAAATTACTTGGTATTTCACTTTCAATCCTTGCTACATTACCATACGTATTTATTGGTGCTCCTCCTAAAATAAATATTCCTCCCCAATCACCAGGCTTACGCTCGTTAGTTGGTTTATCAGAAGTAAATACTATAGGATTTACAACCTGTCCTTCTGCAATTAATTTAGAACCTTTAGTTATGATTATTGCACTATACTCACTTGAACTAGCTCTAATTATTGTACCTGGTTCAATTGTTAATTTTGCATTATTGGTAACATATACTTCACCAACCAAATTATATGTTTCAAGATTTGTTAATGTCAAATCTGAAGATATATTTCCTGTTAATATTTTTGTAGTTTGTGGATACTCTTTACCAACAGGGTTGAAAGAAGACCATCCGTTTAACCAATTACTTCTACCTACAATTCCCCAATCATCTTGTTGAGCTTGTAAAGTAAACCCAAAAAGGATTAATACAATTAATATGATAGTTTTTTTCATAACTTTTATTTTTTATTTATTCAACCTTATTCAACTTGTATTGTATGAACAAGTTTTAATACTTCTTCATAAAACAAAATTGCTTTAATTATATTACTTGTGTCTGAATATGGTAATATACCTGTTAAAAATTGAGCATTACTATTTAAAAAGGCTTCTCTATTTTGCACTTCAGTTTCTAATGCTTTAACATTGTCTTTAGAAGCAGGTATACCTAAATCCGTAAATGTTACTCCAGATTTATTTGTAACGCCAAAATATTGAATAACACTAAACAAAATTTTAACCCTTTCTAAATACAATGGCATCAATTGCCCTTTTGTCATAGATTCTAACTCTTTTTTATCATGGTATGAACCAATACCTCTGATATCTATAACAACTTTTTGATCTTTCTGTGCTAACGCATCAATTGAGGATAGCATAAATAATGCAATAATGCATACGTAAAATTTTCTCATAATAAAATTTGTTAATTTTCAGTAAATAGGCAAACCAATTACAAATATAAATAATAAAATGTTTTAACAAAACTTTTTAATATAAATGTTGATAAAATTCTTAAAAAAACTTTTTTTATTATAAATTTTAATTTTATAATTAGTCTGCAAATTATTAATTTTTTGATCAATATATCGATTTATTATGCTTAATCAATTATTATGCCAAAAAAACAAACGCATATTTTCTTATTAATTATTTCTCTACATTTTATAACGAAAAACAACGAAAAATTTAACAATTCACTTTAATCAGTTAAAAATACTGACAGATAAAGTGCAAAAAAACTAGATAATCATCAAATCATATTTTTATAAAGTTACAATTTTTTTTACTCCAATTATACAATTTTAACATTAAAAAACGCTATTACAGTTTTTCTATAATGCCATTAACAACTGAATAATTGATTTCTAATATATTAATTATTATCTATACCAATGACTATCGAATTTATAAATTTTGATTATATCTAAATAGATTTAGAATTGTATATTTGTTCATGCTTTTAAAAGATGTATTAGGTCAATATCATATTAAAAATCACTTTATAAAAAGTGTTGCAGCAGGGAGAATTCCTCATGCTCAGCTATTTGTTGGTCCAGAAGGATCAGGAACACTACCAATGGCCATTGCTTATTCACAATATATCTTGTGTTCTAATTCAGAAGGAGAGAATAATACTGGTAATCAAAGTTGTAATTTAAAGTTTGAGAATTATTCTCATCCTGATTTACATTTTGTTTTTCCAGTTGCAACAAATGATCAAATTAAATCACGCCCAGTCAGTGCTAACTTCTTGATTCAATGGCGATTTTTTTTAAAAGAAAATCCTTATGGTGGTTTATTTGATTGGTACAAATACATTGGTATTCAAAACAAGCAAGGTCAAATAGGAGTGGATGAGGCTACAGAAATTAATAAAGCCTTATCATTAAAAGCTTATGAAGGTGGTTATAAAGTAATGATTATTTGGATGGCTGAAAAAATGAATAACGCTTCTTCAAATAAGTTACTTAAACTTTTAGAAGAGCCACCTGCTAAAACAATTTTTATTTTAATTACTGAATCATTAGATGATGTTTTGCAAACTATTTTATCAAGATGTCAAGTAATTGATTTCATGGGTTTAAGTGAAGCAACTATTTCTGAAGCGCTAATAAATAGAGAAAATTGTGAAGAAAATGAAGCATTAAAAATAGCTTACCAAAGTGAAGGAAATTATAACAAAGCTTTACATCTTTTTAAAAAAGACGCTGATGATTATCCTTTTGAAAGTTGGTTTATTCAATGGGTTAGGAGTGCTTTTAAAGCAAAAGGAAATGCTTCAGCTATACAAGACTTAATAAGTTGGAGTGAAACTATTGCTGGTTTAGGAAGAGAAGTTCAAAAACAATTTTTACAATATTGTATTCATTTTTTTAGACAAGCATTGTTGAGTAATTATAAAGCAAATAATTTGGTTTATTTTGAACCAACTGAAAGTAATTTTAATTTAGAAAAATTTTCTCCATTTGTTGATGGAAGTAATATTAATGATATATTTAAAGAATTAGAAAATGCTATTTATCATATTGAAAGAAATGGTAACAGTAAAATTATTCTAACTGATTTATCTATAAAACTAACCCGTTTAATTCATAAAAAATAATCATATGACACAAGCAGCTCCTATTTTATTACTTTTGTTACTAAGTGTAACTTTTCTTCAATCTGGATATGATAAAATAAAAGATTGGAAAGGAAATGTATCTTGGTTAAAAGGACATTTCTCTGAAACTATATTAGCAAAACAAGTACCACTAGCATTATTTACTATATTAATATTAGAAATTTTTTCTGGTGTTTTATGTGTTTCAGGAATAATTGAGTTGTTTACAAAAACATCTAGTCAAGTAGCCTATTATGGCGCTATTTTATCTTGCTTAACATTAATATTTCTTTTATTTGGTCAACGAATAGCTAAAGATTATGATGGAGCTAGAACTATTGTTATTTATTTTGTTCCTGCAATAATGGCTGTATATATTTTAAGCTAAATTATACTTTTAAAGTTGCACGATATAATCTTAATTCGTTCCAAGAAAATACATCTCCATGAAGTGATTTAAGTTCTCCTAAACTTTCACCATCATACTTTTTAAAGGCTTTTTCTAAGTCTTTAATTTTTTCATGAGATAAAATATCTGACAATTCTACTATTTCCATTTGAACTAGTTTAGTAAAATGGTTATAAATAGTTTCTGGTGTTAATTTACGCTTTTTTGCAATTTCATAAATAGAAAGATTTTCCTTCCAAAGTTCCAAAGTTTCTTCAATAGTAGATTTCTTTGGTTCTTTGGATTTTTTCTTCTTTGTTTTTCCATAATATGACACTTCTTCGTTTTCTTCAACTAAAGTGGCAAATTCATTTCTAAATCGTTCTGCTACAGTTACTAACTTATTAATTTTATAAACTTGCATGTCTTGAGAAACTAAATTTTCTTTTGAAATTTCTTTTCCTTCAAGTGTGATTTTTGCCAACTGAATAGCTTTCTTTAATTGTAAAACTGCTGAAATATGAAGCTCTTCTAAAACTAATAATTCATCATAAAATCCTTTTACTTTTTTTATTCGTTTTACTTCTTCAATTTTTAATAACAAGTCTTCTGCAATTACATCTATTGTTTTAAAAAAATAATTATATGCAGCATTACATCGTTCATAAACAAAATCGAAATCAATTTCATTTTCGGAAAATATTTTATAAAGTTGCGACATGAATTTTCCTGAGGGAATTTCTAATTCTACCATTTTGTCATATTGCAATTTTGCCCATTTTGAATGTAATGATTTTGGTGATTTTGGAGCTTCAGCTTTATAACTATAAAAATGATTGCGCCATTCTTGTATTAATTCTTTGAAATCAAAATACTTAAGTAACGTTTGTAATAAGAAATTTTTTGTTTCTTTTACTAACGATTCTTCTAGAATTACATCTGTAGCTTTGTTTTCAGAATAATTTAAAACGCCTTCATCGCTAGAAATACCATTCATTCGTATTGGAGACAATAAAATAAGCCCTTTTAAGGAACGTAATCTAGAAAGTGCTACATAAGCCTGTCCTGGAGCAAAAACCTGCGATACATCGAGTGCTGCTTTATCAAAAGTTAAGCCTTGACTTTTATGAACTGTTATTGCCCAAGCTAATTTAATAGGGTAGTGGACAAAAGTTCCTATTACCTCTTCTTCAACTTCTTTTGTGTTTTCATTTATTTTAAAACGAATGTTTTGCCATTCATATCGTTCTACTTCAATAGTTTTACTTTCTTCTGGAAAATGAACTAATATCTCATTATCTGATAATGAATGTATTACACCCATTTTTCCGTTAAAATATTGTTTATCAAAATTTAAATCGTTTTTAATAAACATAACTTGAGCTCCTACTTTTAATTCTAATTTTTCATCTAATGGAAAAATTTTATCAGGAAACTCACCTACTATATTTGGCAAATATGAATATGTTTTTCCCTTTAATTCTAATAAAGATTCCTGATTAATAGTATTTGCTTTTACATTATGAGTAGTAAGTGTAACGTATCCTTTGTTATTTTTAAGATCAAACTCAGGTTGAACAAATTGATTTAAAAGATCAATATCATTTTTTGTAATTTTATTCTGACGAAGATTGTTTAATACATCTATAAATTCAGAATCTTTTTGCCTAAAAATAATATCTAGTTCAATATATAATGGTGGATATTGTTGAATAATATGCGAATGAAAAAAGAACATTCCATTGTAATAGTTTTTTAACAACTGCCATTCTTCATTTTTTACTACTGGTGGTAATTGAAGTAAATCTCCAATAAATAAAACTTGAACACCTCCAAAAGGTTGCTCATTTCGTCTTACTCTTTTCATCATAAAGTCCATAGCATCAAGTACATCTGCTCTTAACATTGACACTTCATCAATAATAAGCAATTCCATATTTCTAATAACGGAACGTTTAGTATTGTTCATTTTAAAATGTCTTGCTAATGATATTCGGCTTTCAAACTTTATTCCTCCTGAAAAATTTGCAACATCTTTATTATCTGGAAGAAAGGCTGCAAAAGGTAATTGAAACATAGAATGAATAGTAACACCACCAGCATTTAGAGCAGCAATTCCTGTAGGAGCAACAACAACTGTGTTTTTATGTGTTGTAGCAATAATTTCTTTAAGAAGTGTTGTTTTTCCTGTTCCAGCTTTTCCTGTTAGAAAAACAGATTTATTTGTCTGATTAATAAATCGTAGAGTGTATGATGCTTCAGCAGATAAAAATTCCATTTGGCAAATAATTTAAAATACAAATATAAAGAAATGAAAATCAATAAAAAAAGCCTCTAAAATAGAGGCTTTTTAATTTAAAAATAAATAATTATTTTTTATCTTCTTTTACTTCTTCAGTATCTTCTTTTTTTGCTTTACTACCATTTTTTGAAGTAAATTCTTCATTTAACTTCTTTAAAACTGTATCAGTAATGTCATAAGGCTCTTTAGCAAACAAAATAGTTTGAGCATCTCCAGTTCCATAAATATAATCGTATCCTTCTTTTTTACCGTATTCTTTAATATAATCTTTTAATCCAGTTACAATTGAATTACGAATACTATCACTTTCAACTTGAATTTGTCTTAAGAATGCTTCTTGCTCCATAGACAATTGCTGTTCTCTTTGTTGTAATTCAGCTCCTTTTTGTTGAGCCCAAGCCATTCCTTTAATTTGAGCATTTCTTTGAAAACCTGCTGCCTCTGTTTGAAAAGCTTGTAATTTAGCTTCTAATGGTCTACCTAATTCTTGAGATTTTACTTTAAACTTTTCTTCCTCATCTTTATACTTGTCATAATCTTTTAGAAGTTTAACAGTATCTATATAAGCAGTTTTAAAATTGTCTTTTTTATCTTCCGTTTTGTTACAAGAAAATAGTGCAAAGGTTACTCCTAAAATCAATAAGGCTTTTTTCATTTTTAATTTTTATTATTATTGCTTTTTATGTTTTTATATAATTTTTGGTAAAAATAGTAAATCCCTTTTAAGTAGCAAATAATGCTTGTTTTAAAGTTATAAGTAAATTTTATCGTTCTGCGACAAAAATATAAAATTTATTTATAAAACTTCGATTATTTTAAGGGTGTTTAAATTAAAAAACTCTTTTTTTAGATATGATTTGTTATTTAATCTATAAAAAAGCTTTAAAATTGCTTTAAAATGATTTTTACTTGTTTTTTATGATGTAAATATGGGATGAAAACTCTTTTTTTACCATTCCATAAATATTTGAAATAAATCCATAGAAAAATCCCCTTATCACATTCATTTTTCCGTTTTTATTTTTTTCAGATAAAAGTGAAACATAAAAACTATCAAACCACATTGGTTTTACTTTTATTAGTTTCATATTTTTATTTTGAAAAAGTTTTTCAATACTTGTTTTTGAAAAATGCCATAAATGTCTTGGCACATCATAAGCTGCCCAAAATACTTTATACTTTTTAGCGTCATACGATTTAAAGTTTGGCACAGCAATTATTATGGTTCCATTTGGTTTTAACAATCTTTTTAATTCTGACAGTTGAAATTCCAAATCGGGTACATGTTCTAAAACATGCCACATTGTAATTACATCAAAAGAATGGCTTTCTAAAACTTCTAATGTTTCCGAAAAAGTCACTCCTTTTGAAATTGCAATTTGTTTTGCTTTTGCATTGGGTTCAATTCCTGTTACGTTCCAACCTTTATTTTTTGCTTCTGTTAAAAAATCACCCGTTCCTGCACCAATATCTAAAACACTTCCTTTCTGACTGAATTTTGAAAGTAATGCCACTTTTTTACGTATTGCATTTCTTTTTACTCCTTGATATACTTTTTCAAATAATGTTCGAGAACCATCAGTATGAGAAATATAATCTTCACTTTCATAATAGGAGGGAAGTTTATCAAGAGATGGCTGAGGATCTGTTTTTAAAATTTGATATTCATCATTTAATAACAATGAAAAAGATTCTCCCGAAACGGAAAAATCTTTCACAACACTATATGTATTTTCTTTTTTAAAATTCATTATAAAACTACAATACTAGATTTGATAGGACTTAACAAAGTTGTTTCACGTGAAACATTTTTAAAAATAGATTTATTCTATTACTTTTACAATTAACGTCCCATATAAATTAACAATACAGAAATATCACTTGGTGAAACACCACTAATTCTTGAAGCTTGTGCAATTGTTTTAGGACGAATCTTATTTAATTTTTGTTTTGCTTCAATTGAAATTGATTTAATTTTATTAAAATCGAAATTATCTGGAATAATTGCATCTTCTAAACGATTTAGTTTATCAGCATGATTTTTTTCTTTTTCGATATATCCAGAATATTTAACTTGAATTTCGGCTTGTTCAATTATTTCATTATCCAAATCATGATCGCTTACATATTGCTTTACCTTTTCAAATTTTAAAATATCCACTAAATCAATTTGAGGTCTAGAAAACACTTTAAACATTTTATCGGGTTGAGACATTGGACTAGATCCTTTTTCCTCTAAAATAACATTTGCTTCATCTGGTTTTAAACTTGTTTCTCTGAAAAAATTTACCATTGCTTCAGATTTACTAAATTTTTCTTCCATTCGAATTAACCGTTCTTCTTTCGCTAAACCTATTTCATATCCTTTAGGTGTTAATCTAATATCTGCATTATCTTGTCTTAATAAAGTTCTATATTCTGCACGAGAAGTAAACATTCTATATGGTTCTTCTGTTCCTTTTGTAATTAAATCATCTATAAGAACACCTATATAAGCTTCATTACGTTTTAAAATAAATGGTTCTCTTTCTTGAACTTTTAATGCAGCATTTATTCCTGCCATCAATCCTTGAGAAGCCGCTTCTTCATAACCTGTAGTTCCATTAATTTGCCCAGCAAAATACAACCCATCAACTAATTTTGTTTCTAGTGTATGTTTTAATTGAGTAGGAGGGAAGTAGTCATATTCGATAGCATATCCTGCTCTAAAAAACTTCACGTTTTCAAATCCAGCAACTGTTTTCATTGCTTTAAATTGTACATCTTCTGGAAGAGATGTAGAAAATCCATTCACATATACTTCAACCGTTTTCCATCCTTCAGGCTCAACAAATAATTGATGTCTTTCTTTATCTGCAAAACGATTAATTTTATCTTCAATAGATGGACAATATCTAGGTCCTATACTTTTTATTCTTCCGTTAAACATTGGACTTCTATCAAATCCTTCTCTAAGAATATCATGAACATCATTTGAAGTATATGTCATCCAACATGAACGTTGAACTGACAATGGTTTTGTTATGTTTGAATAAGAAAATTTATCTGGAACAACATCTCCTGGTTGTTCAATCATTTTGGAATAATCTAATGAACGTCCATCAACTCGTGGTGGTGTTCCTGTTTTCATTCTTCCAGATTCAAAACCTAGCTTTAATAAATCTTCTGTAATTCCAAACGAAGCACTTTCTCCTGCACGACCCCCTCCAAATTGTTTATCACCAATATGAATTAATCCATTAAGAAAAGTTCCATTCGTTAGGATTACTGTCTTCGCTTTTATTTCGATTCCAAGCGACGTTTTAACTCCTATCAACTTTCCGTTTTCTGAAAGAATTCCTGAAACCATTTCTTGATAAAAATCAAGATTTGGAGTTTCTTCTAACATTAAACGCCATTCTTCTGCAAAACGCATTCGATCACTTTGCACACGTGGCGACCACATTGCAGGACCTTTTGATTTGTTCAACATCTTAAATTGAATTGCTGTTTTATCAGATACAATTCCTGAATAACCACCAAGTGCATCAATTTCTCTTACAATTTGTCCTTTTGCAATTCCTCCCATAGCAGGATTACAAGACATTTGCGCAATGTTTTGAAGACTCATAGTTACTAACAAAGTTGAACAACCCATGTTTGCAGCAGCAGCAGCAGCTTCACAACCAGCATGGCCACCACCAACAACAACTACATCGTATTTTTTTTGAAATAAACTCATTGTTCCACGTGAAACATTTAAATTAATTTTAAAAAAATATTATTGTTCCACGTGGAACAATAATATTTTTTCTTCTTCTTTTTTTCTCATAATACTAGCTTCATTACTAGTTTTGTCTTTATATCCACAATAGTGTAATATACCATGAATCATAACTCTTTTTAATTCATCAGCAAAACTAACATTAAAATCTGTAGCATTATCTTTTACTCTTTCAATAGAAACAAAAACATCTCCACTAATAATATTACCTTCTGTATAATCAAAACTGATAATATCTGTTAATGTATCATGATTTAAATATTCCACATTAATCTTATGGAGATAATCATCATCACAAAAAACATAGTTTAACTCTCCTAATAATTTGTTTTCAGAGACAATAACTTTGTTAATCCATCCTTCATAAAGAGACTCGTTTTCTAAAACAAAGTCGGTTTCATAATTAAAATTAATCATTTGTCTTAAAGTATTTTTGAACCTTCTGATTATAATTGGGCTGCAAAGGTAAACTTTGTCTGTTTAATATTTCAATACTATTTAAATAATCTTTAAATTCTTTAGATAGTACTTCTGAAGAACCATTAAATTCTTCATTATTTGTTTTAGATTTTCTTTTATTATCTTCTCCTTGTTGTTGAATTGCATTTTCTAATTTAAGTAATTCATGTTTTAAATTTAACATCTTACTCAATGTTTGATTATTAAATCCTTTATTTATTAATTGTTTTTCTATGTCTTTCATTTGATTCAATGCGTTCTGACCAAAACCAGACATTCCTTCTTTTTCTAAAGCTTTTTGTAATGCATCTCGTAATTGTTGTTGTTCTTTAATTATTTCTAATATCTTTCCTGCATCGCCTTCACTACCATTATCTCCATTAAAACCTTGTCCTGAACTACCATTTGGTTTACTACCTTGTCCTTCCTTTTTACCATTTTTATCTCCTGGCTTATCACCAGACTTTTCTCCTGGCTTTTTTCCATCCTTCATTCCATCTTTCATTTTATCACCTAGACCTTCTTGTTGTTTAATAATATCTGGCAATTGCATTCCTTTACCTTGTCCTTTTTTTGGTTTTCCAGAACCACTACTACTTTGCATTTGCATATCATTTCTAACATTACTCAAGAAATCTGCTAGCTTATTTGCTGAAGAAAGCACATACTGTTGATGAGAAGCTCCTTTATAAATTACATTTTCAGATAAAAAAGACAGTGATTTATCTAAGTTATAATGTATTTCTCCAACTTCGTTTAAAATGGTTTCGGTAATCATAGGGTTTCTAAGAGAGATTGCAAATAAGCTATCATCAATATGTTTAAACTGATTTTTTAAATCTTGTTGCTCTTTAAGAATCTTATTAAATTGTAATGATTTACTATTTACTTTTTTTGTTTGAACTAATAGGTCTTCTTCATCAAAAGAAAATGAAAGCAAATTATCTAATATTTGTCGAAGTAGTTTAGCATCTTCTTCCATTTGTTCGCCACTACTACTTGCCATTGATGAAGCCATTTTCTGACTCATTTCTTTCATTTTTTGAGCTGCTGATTTTTGCTTACTTTTTGCATTCTCTTTATTTCCTTTTTCTAAATTTTCTTCCGACTTATTTAAATCATTCTGAATATCCTGTTGTTCATTTTTATCATTCGGAATATCCATAGGAGATTTTAATTCATCATTATCTTTATTAAGTTCTTCTAATTCTTTCTTAATATTTTCAAATTCTTTAGTCAGTTCTTTTTGTTTATCTAAATTATTATCCTTTTCATTAGATAATTTTTCTTCTTTTTTACCAAGATCATTTAATTTTTCAGCTATTTGCTCAGCCTTCTTTTCAACATAAAAACGCTTAGTAAGTTCAACTAATTGTTCTAAATTTTTAGTTTGAGATTTACTATTTTGTTTTAATTTATCTGCTTTATCAAAAAGTTTATCTTTCTCTAATTTATCAGAAAGCTTTTCTAATTCTTTTAGTAATTCTTCATTTTCCTTTGACTGCTTTTCAGCTTCATCTAATCTTCTTAATAATTCTTCTTTATTTTTATCAAGTTCATTTGGATTAAATTTTTCCAAATTATCAGATAGTTTTTTAGTAAACTCTTTCATCATTTCGTCTTGTTCTTTTTGACGATTAATAAAATCTTCTACCTTCTTTTGATCTTTAAAATCTAAATTTGTTTTTTCTTTATTTAATTTTTGAAGTTTATCAAGCTCTGATATTTGCTTATCTTGATTTTTTAATGATTTTTCTAAACTATTTATGTTTTCATTTTGTTCTTTAAATAATTTATCTTCTTTTTGATCCGTTGTAAGTTCATAATGCTTAAAAACTGTCGATTTTGCACTTTTAAAATTATTAACAGCATCATTATCAAATACTTCAAAGTAATATTCATAATTAATTCCTTCCTCTAATTTAATTCCAGATGGAAAAGAGTATATAAATTGATCTACTGCTTCATTTTTAATTGATAAAAGAAACTTTTTAAGAACATTAGGATTTTTCTTATCATAGTATACTACTTGAAGTTTAGATAATCCATAGTCATCTGAAACTTGACCAATAATAATTTTACCCTCAACCTTTAAACTATCTGGTGCAAATTGAGCACTAATTATTGGGAATTGATCCTTAATAATTGAGACTTGGTAATTCAACTTTTCAAAATTAGCCACATTACTATTTGAAGTAATAACTTGATAATCTAATTCATTTTTAATCTTTAAAGAATATGTGAAAAAATCTTCCTTCAATACAAAAGATGATTTCTTATTGTTATACATAAAATCAATATTTGAAGTAGACTTTGCATTAATTTTCCAATTAATAATAGTTCCTTCAGGTACAATAGCATTACCTGAACCTTGTAATATTTCAGAATTCTTTTTCAAATATGAAGGATATTGAAGAACCATTTGAAAATTTGAAATAGTTGGAACATCAATAACTTTTAAAGAATATTCTTTAGAAGTAACAGCATTAGATTTTATATAAAAATTGGTAGAACTCAAAACATTTTTAAATGTATAGTTAAAATTACCATTTCCTTTATTTTCTAAAAAATACTCTTCATCACCAATTATAATGCTTGCGTTTTCAGGAATAACAGAACCAACAGATTTAATATTTAAAACAAAATCTTTATTTTGCTGAGTAGTTAAATCTTTATTTAAAAGTGAAAAATAGAATGGAGCAGGAGGAGTGTAAACTGTTTGAAAGTGAACAACTCTATTGAGACTATTTGAAATAATATTAGAATTACCAGAAATAAAAAACAATACTAAAAACAAAACAGGCAAAATCAAATAAGGAAGAAATTTTTTATTGCTAGAAAAAGAAATAGCGTTTGTGAAAGGAATAGGTTTTAAATTATTTGATTTCTGTTCAATAGAAGCCATCAATAATTCTGAACTTTTATTGTAAGATGAAAGTTGTAAAAAATTTAAAAGTGTGTCTTTCACTTCAATAAAATGATTACCAATAATTGAAGAAGCTTCTTTATAGTCTATTCCCTTTTTTAATTTGAACAATTTAAAAATTGGAAACAAAATAAATCGAATTAATAAAAATAATTCAACAGCAATAAACAACCAAAAAAGTATAGTTCTTCCTATGATTGACAACCAAAGAAAATGTTCTATAAGTAATGTTAAAATAAAATATAATAATCCTAAACCTATAAAAAGAATACTTCCTTTTATTAGTTCATTTATATAGAATTTCTTTATAAACAATTCTAGCTTACTGTAAATAATTGATTTTGCTTCCAATATGTCTTGTATTTATAACCGATAAATTTACTAATTTTTAATTCGCTTAATGTTAATATTATTTCAAAATAAAATAAAGCTTATAATTAAATTAAAATTCAATCTTAAAAATTGGTATTGTATCTTTGCTCAAACAACTTTAATAAGTTGAGTGTTACTTACAATTTAAAATTTAATTTTACAGAAATGTCAAAACCAGTTAGAGTACGATTTGCTCCAAGTCCTACAGGACCTTTACACATTGGTGGTGTTAGAACTGCTTTATTTAATTATTTATTTGCTAAAAAACATGGTGGAACTTTTTATATAAGAATTGAAGACACTGATCAAACACGTTTTGTTGCAGAAGCAGAAGCTTATATTTTTGAAGCATTAGAATGGTTAGGGATTTCTCCAGATGAGACAATAAACAAAAATGAAAAATTTGGGCCATATCGTCAAAGTGAGAGAAAGGCAATATATAAACAATATGCTGATCAATTAATAAAATCAGGTTGGGCATATTATGCATTTGATTCAAGTGAAAAATTAGATGAATTAAGAAAACTAGCTGAAGAAGAAAAAAAGACATTTATTTACAATCATACTGTAAGAGAAAATTTAGATACTTCACTTGTACTTTCAATAGAAGAAACTGAAAAACGTATTGCGAATGGAGAACATTATGTAATTCGTTTTAAAACTCCAGTAAATGAAACATTAGAAATTAATGATATTATTCGTGGAACAGTTAAGTTTGATACTAATCTTTTAGATGATAAAGTATTGTTTAAAAGCGATGGAATGCCAACTTATCATTTAGCAAATATTGTAGATGATCATTTAATGGAAACTTCTCATGTAATTCGTGGTGAAGAATGGTTACCAAGCTTACCATTACATTATTTATTATACCAAGCTTTCAATTGGGAAGCTCCAGAATTTGCTCATTTACCATTAATTTTAAAACCTATAGGAAATGGTAAATTATCAAAACGTGATGGAGATAAAATGGGCTTTCCAGTATTTCCTTTAGAATGGAAAACAGCAGAAACAACATCAATGGGTTATAGAGAAAATGGTTTTTTCCCAGAAGCAGTTGTTAACTTTTTAGCTTTATTAGGTTGGAATGATGGAACTGAACAAGAAATCTTTTCATTAGAAGAATTAATTCAAAAATTTGATTTAAGTCGAATTCATAAAGCAGGAGCGAAGTTTGATCCAGATAAAAATAAATGGTTTAATCATCAATATTTACAAAAACAGAATAATGAGAATTTAGCTGAATTATTTAAAATTGAATTAGATAGAAGAGCTATTTCAACTTCACTAGATTTAATTAAGATTGTTTCATTAGTAAAAGAGCGTGCTAATTTCGTTACCGAATTATATGATTTATCTGATTACTTTTTTGAAGCACCAACATCTTATGATGAGAAAGCATCGAAAAACTGGAAAGAAGAAACACCAGAATTAATGCAAAAAGTAATAGTTGAATTAAATAAAATAGAAGATTTTACTTCAATTAACATTGAAACACTTTTAAAAGAATGGATGACTCAAAATGGAATAGGAATGGGGAAAGTAATGCAACCGCTTCGATTAAGTCTTGTAGGAGCTTTAAAAGGACCTCATTTGTTTGATATTATAGAAATGATTGGAAAGGAAGAAACAATCAAGAGAATTGAAAAAGCGATTGGAACTTTATAATAAAGAAAAAACCCAGCAGATTGCTGGGTTTTCTTTTATAAAAACACCTTATTCTACAAATAAAAAGTAATCATACCACTAAGAATACCATAATTAGCTTTAAACTTTTCATTTCCATTTAAAAGTTTTAATTCATCACTTTTATTTAGATTATTCATAAAATTATTTACTCCATACTGATAAGAAACATGTAATCGTACATTTTTAATTCCTGCTGTAATTCCTGCATAAATATTTCCGTTAATTTTAGTAATATCGGTAATATCCTTTGCTGTAAGAAGAGGACTATCTTTTAATAATTTTAATTCATCTTCTTCATCAATAGCCAGTTTACCATTAATTTGAAGTACTGGACCAATTTCAAAAGTTAAGTGATTTTCAATAATCATATAACTACCGGTAAGATAAATTTGAACAGCAGACATCTTATAGTTAATGTCTTTATCTAAAACGGATTGGAGTGAAAAATTACTTTCGGTAAAATTCATACCAAAAGCCATTTGCCAATCATTATAATAATTTCCTCTTAAAGAAAATCCTCCTATCCAACCTGTCTCAGGTTTAGCATTAAACTGATCAGAAAATAAACTCATTTGAGTTATTCCACCAGAAATTCCAATTCTATTGCTATCTCTACTTCCGTATTGAGCATTAATTGAAAAAGTAACTAGTAGGGTTAATAAACAGATAACTTTTTTCATTATATTTTATTTAATATGTTCAAAAATAATATTATTAATTAAATCATGTAACTTTTCTCGATAAAAAGCGTATAATAACTATAACCAATTAATTAATTAACTCATGCCATCATTTTTTATTATTCTCCTAGTACTAGGATTATTTCTTTTTTTAAGTTCATTTTTTACAGTAAAACAACAAACGGCTGCTATTATTGAACGCTTTGGTAAATATGCAAGTACACGTACATCAGGTTTACAATTAAAAATTCCTGTAGTAGATAGAATTGCTGGAAAAGTAAATCTTAGAATACAACAATTAGATGTAATTATTGAAACCAAAACAAAAGACAACGTATTTGTTAAACTAAAAGTTTCGGTACAGTTTAAAGTGTTACAAGAAAAAGTATACGAAGCTTTTTATAAATTAGAATATCCTCACGATCAAATTACATCATATGTATTTGATGTTGTTCGTGCTGAAGTTCCAAAATTAAAATTAGATGACGTTTTTGAACGTAAAGATGATATTGCTGTTGCAGTAAAACGTGAATTAAACGAAGCAATGTCTACTTACGGTTATGATATTATTAATACGTTAATTACTGATATTGATCCAGATATTCAAGTTAAAAATGCTATGAATAGAATTAATGCTGCTGATAGAGAAAAAACCGCTGCTGAATATGAAGCAGAAGCAGGAAGAATTAGAATTGTTGCCAAAGCAAAAGCGGAGGCGGAAAGCAAAAGATTACAAGGACAAGGTATTGCAGATCAACGTAGAGAAATTGCTCGTGGATTAGTAGAATCTGTAGATGTACTAAATAGAGTAGGGATTAACTCTCAAGAAGCTTCTGCTTTAATTGTTGTTACACAACATTATGATACACTTCAAGCTATTGGTGCAGATACTAATTCTAACTTAATTTTATTACCAAACTCACCACAAGCTGGTAGCGAAATGTTAAATAATATGGTAGCTAGTTTTACAGCAAGTAACCAAGTTGGTGAAGCTATGAAAAAAGCAAATAGTAATAAAAGAAAAGGAACTGGTAAAAAAGATATTTTTGGAGGAACTGAAGAAAATGAATCTGAAGAGTAAAAAAAATTTACAAAAAACTTTTTTAAAACCATCAATCATAAATTGGTGGTTTTTTTGTAAAAAAACTTTTGAAATTATTAAAATATAATATCATGAAGTCAAAAAAATAATTTTATATATATATTTTAAGTCAAAATTAAAATAAAGCTATTTCTGACACTTTTATATCCTCACCTTTAAAATCATATTACCTAATTTTAAAAACACAATAAAACGAAAATATAAAAGCTATTTTTAATAAGAATTAACTATATAATTCTATTTTATAATAGTAAAAATTAATAATAATAAAAGCCTCTATAAATCGAGGCTTTTATATATAAAATCTATTATATTATTTTGATTCAACTTTTGTCCAAGTGTCTCTCAAACCTACAGTTTTATTAAAAACTAATTTTTCTGATGATGAATCTCTGTCGACACAAAAATATCCCAAACGTTGAAATTGGAAATGATCCAATTCTTTTGAAGATTGTAAACTTGGTTCTACATAACCTGTAATTACTTCAAGTGAATTTGGATTAATATATTCTTTGAAATTTACATCTTTATTACCATCCGGGTTTTCATGAGTAAATAATCTATCATAAACACGAACTTCTGCTTCAACTGCATGCGCTGTAGATACCCAGTGAATGGTACCTTTTACTTTACGCTTACTAGCTTCTGTACCGCTTCCAGATTTAGAATCTACATCATACGTACAGTGAATTTCGGTAATATTACCTTCAGCATCTTTTACAACTGATTCACCTTTAATGATATACGCATTTTTCAAACGAACTTCAGTTCCTAAAGACAAACGGAAGAATTTCTTGTGTGCTTCTTCTTGGAAATCATCTCTTTCAATATATAATTCTTTAGAAAAAGGTAATTGACGGTAAGTCATTACTTCTTCTTCTGGATTATTTTCAGCTTCTAACCATTCTTCTTGACCTTCTGGATAATTAGTAATAACCAATTTCACAGGGTTTAAAACAGCCATAACACGTGGTGCTACTTTATTTAAATCTTCACGAACACAGAAATCCAATAAGGAAACATCAATCAAATTGGTACGTTTAGCAATACCAATTGTATTAGCAAAGTTACGAATAGCAGTAGCTGTAATTCCACGTCTTCTCATACCAGAAATAGTACTCATACGAGGATCATCCCATCCTGTAACATGATTTTCTTCAACTAATTGTAATAACTTACGCTTAGAAACTACAGTATGTGACAAGTTTCTACGCGCAAACTCACGTTGTTTTGGACGTACTTTAGTTTCATCGTAAATTTGGTTTAAAAACCAATCGTATAATTCACGGTGTGGTAAAAATTCAAGTGTACAGAAAGAGTGCGAAACTTGTTCTAAATAATCACTTTCTCCATGCGCCCAGTCGTACATTGGATAAATGCACCAATCATTACCGGTACGGTGGTGATGTGCATGCATAATACGATACATAATAGGATCACGCATTAACATGTTATTCGCATTCATTGATATTTTAGCACGTAAAACGTGAGTTCCTTTTTCAAACTCACCCTTTTTCATACGTTCAAATAAATCTAAATTTTCTTCTATAGAGCGATTACGATAAGGAGAATCTGTACCAGGAGTAGTAGGCGTACCTTTTTGAACAGCCATATCTTCAGAGGATTGACTATCAACATAGGCTTTACCTTTTTTGATTAATTCAACAGCCCAATCATATAATTGTTGGAAATAATCAGATGCATAACATTCATTATCCCAATTATATCCTAACCATTCAACATCGCGCTTAATAGCATCTACAAATTCTTGTTCTTCTTTAGAAGGATTTGTATCATCAAAACGAAGGTTAACAGGTGCATTATAATCTATTCCCAAACCAAAATTTAAACAAATAGCACTGGCATGACCAATGTGTAAATAACCATTAGGTTCAGGTGGAAAACGAAAACGTAATTTATCTTTTGACAAACCATTTTTTAAATCTTGTTCTATGATTTGTTCTATAAAATTCAATGATTTCTCTTCAGTTGACATAAGAATTATTAATTTTGACAAAGATAAGTTTAATTAATCAATTATAAAATTTTCAAATTGGTTGTAATATTTAAAAATGGGAACAATAAAATTAAATAATATACGTACGTTTTCTTACCATGGATGTTTAATTGAAGAAGGTAAAATAGGTAGTGATTATAGTGTAGATTTAGAAATAAAAACAGATTTACGTAAATCTGCAAAAACAGATGATTTAGCTGATACTGTTGATTATGTGCATCTTAATAAAATTGTGTTTGAAGAAATGGCAATTAGGGCTAAATTATTAGAGCATGTTACACATAGAATAATTGTTAGAATTTTTAAAGAATTACCACAAATATCAAGAATAAAAATAGCTGTTTCTAAATTAAATCCGCCAATTGGTGGTGATGTAGCATCCGTAACAGTAGAAATGGAAGAATATAGAAATTAAAAAATAGAGTTATAAAAAGTAACTTAGTTTTAGATTTTTTAAAATAATTTTCTATATTTGCAATCCAATTGTAGGGCG
Organism: Flavobacterium sp. 316; assembly: GCF_000967805.1. Lineage (NCBI taxonomy): Bacteria > Pseudomonadati > Bacteroidota > Flavobacteriia > Flavobacteriales > Flavobacteriaceae > Flavobacterium > Flavobacterium sp. 316. The sequence continues at coordinate 65,093 of NZ_JYGZ01000005.1, read as the reverse complement.
TCGTGGCCGAGCGGCTAGGCACCGGTCTGCAAAACCGTCTACTCCGGTTCGAATCCGGACGATGCCTCAAAAAAAGAGCTACTGAAAAGTAGCTCTTTTTTATTTTTTAAATTTTTCTATAACCTCTTTAATTTTTTCTTTTTCTTTTGGAAAGAAACCTTGTAACATAAAAAACAATCCAAAAATTAAAATTACCATACTTATAACCCTTTTAATTTTATAAATATTCTGTGGTGTTAATTTATGTTTTAACTGCTTAGCTAATAAAATTTTTGCAGTATCAAATAGGAGATAAAAAAATAAAATAGCGGTAAAAAATAAAGATATTCTACTTGTATTCATTTCCATTTGAGGTCCATAAGTAATAATTATCATTAACCAAAAACCTAATACTCCTATATTTATAAAATTTAAAAGAAATCCTTTAAAGAAAAGTGCAAAATAATTATTCTTTTGAATATTATCTTCGTCATCTATTATTTCTTGTTTCTTTTTAAAATTTCTTTTTAATAAAATAAAAGATATTACTCCATAAGCTAACATAATAAATCCTCCAATAATAAATAAAAAAGGATTATCTTTTAATTGTTCAAGTAATTGATTAGTACTTAAATAAGCTATAAGTATAAAAATAATATCGGCAAAAACTATACCTAAATCTAAGGTAAATGCAGCGCGAAAACCTTTTGTTATACTAGTTTCTAGTAATACGAAAAAACCAGGACCTATTGAAAAAGCTAAAAGCAATCCCCAAGGAATTGCTGTTAATATATCATGCCACATAAAATATGTCGAAAATTAAAGTATTAGGAATACGAAGTTAATAAAAAAAAACTACTTCGCTTGTTCTATAGAACCTCCTGCAACTATTTTTTGATCTATTTGTCTTGGTTTACCATAAATTAAAATAGTTCCACCAGCTCTTACTTTTGCTTCTACAAAATCAGTAGCATTAATATCGGCTTCACCACCAGCATTTGCTGTAATTATAGTTTGTTTCGTAATTAAATTTTTTGCTTCAAATTTTCCTCCAGAATTAACTAAAACATCTGAATATTCAGCATTTCCTGTTAATTCTAAAATACTTCCTTGAGATGCTTTTGCAACTAATCTGTCTATATCTAGTTTTAATTTTACTTCTGAACCTTCTTTAGCAATAATATTAAAATTTATTCCTTCAAAAATTTCATTTGAAGCTACTCTAGATCCTTCATTAGCTTCAACTGCTTCTAATTTTGTATAATAAACTGTTGCAGAAATATTATCTCCTTTTAGTAAATTACCAAAACTCATTCTAATTTTTAATTCGCCATTTTTATTAACAAGTTCTACATCACTTGTTTTATCTCCTTTTAAAACTACTTTATTTTTATCTCCTTTAACTAAGATAACATCAATTTTATCAAAAGCGGTTACTTTTGAAAATTCACCAACAGTTTTTTCAACTTGAGAAAATGCTACTGAACTGATTAATAATAAACTAAAAACTATTTTTTTCATATTAAACTATTTTATTTATTGAATATATTTAGTACATCTCTTAAATAAAAAAATCTATTTATTCATTTTTTCTTATGTACCAAAAATCCAATTGTTTTTTAACTAAATCTGCATTTTTTACTTTAACGTAAACTTCATCTCCTAATTGTAAAATATTTTTAGAAACTTCACCTACTAATGCATATTGTTTGTCATCAAATGTATAATAATCGTCTTTTATTTCACGAATACGGCACATTCCTTCACATTTATTTTCAATAATTTCAACATAAATTCCCCATTCAGTTACACCAGAAATTACTCCTAAAAATTCTTCATCTTTATGATCCTGCATGTATTTAACTTGCATATATTTAATAGAATCTCTCTCTGCCTGAGCTGCTAAATTTTCCATATCAGATGAATGATGACATTTTGCTTCATAATCTTCTTCACTAACACTTTTCCCACCATCTAAATAATGTTGTAGCAAACGGTGTGCCATAACATCTGGATAACGACGAATTGGAGAAGTAAAATGACTATAATAATCAAAAGCTAAACCATAATGTCCTATATTTTCAGTAGAGTAAACTGCTTTACTCATAGTTCTAATTGCTAAAGTATCAACTAAATTTTGTTCTTTTTTACCTTGAACTTCTGTTAATAAACTATTTAGAGAACTTGAAATATCTTTTTTAGATTTAAAATTAATAGAATATCCAAACTTAGAAATTACAGCTTGAAGATTCATTAATTTATCTTCATTAGGTTCATCATGAATACGATATACAAATGTTTTTTTCTGTTTTCCAATGAATTCTGCTACTTTTCTATTAGCTAATAACATAAATTCTTCAATAAGATGATTAGCATCTTTAGCAACCTTAAAGTAAACACCTGTTGGCTCAGCTTCTTGATTTAAATGAAATTTAACTTCTACTTTATCAAAAGATATTGCACCATTAGACATTCTTTTTCTACGAAGAATTTTAGCTAATTCATCTTGTTTTAATGTTGCTTCTACAATTGGTTGAGGAACTTTATATTCTTTTCCTGTTAATGAAATTTCGGCTGGAATAATATCTGATTTACTTTCAATAATACTTTGCGCTTCTTCATAAGAAAAACGTTGATCAGAATAAATAACAGTTCTTCCAAACCATGAATCTATAACTTCCGCTTTATTATTTAACTGAAAAACGGCTGAGAAAGTATATTTTTCTTCATGTGGACGTAGTGAACAAGCAAAATTAGAAAGTACCTCAGGAAGCATAGGAACTACTCTATCTACAAGGTAAACAGAAGTTGCTCTATTATATGCTTCTTCATCTAAAATAGTTCCTTCTTGTAAATAATGTGACACATCGGCAATATGAACACCTATTTCATAATTCCCATTATCTAAAACTTGAAACGATAAGGCATCATCAAAATCTTTAGCATCTTTAGGATCAATAGTAAACGTTAAAACATTTCTCATGTCTCTTCGTTTTGCTATCTCTTCAGTTGTTATTGACGTATCAATTTTATTAGCATAAGCTTCTACTTCGATAGGAAAATCATAAGGTAAACCATATTCGGCTAAAATAGCATGAATTTCAGTATTATGTTCTCCTGGTTTTCCAAGTACTTTTATTACTTTTCCAAAAGGAGAATCGGCTTTTTTAGGCCAATCTTCCATTTCTACTAATACTACATCTCCATTTTGAGCTTCTCCTAATTTATTTTTTGGTATAAAAATATCAGTGTACATTTTAGCATTTGTAGTGGTTACAAATGCAAAATTCTTTTGAATATCGATAACTCCAACAAATTCAGTCTTTGCTCTTTCTAATATTTCTAATACTTCAGCTTCTGGCTTACGCGAACTTCTTCTGTTATACACATAAACTTTTACTTTATCTTTATCTAAAGCATGATTCAAATTTTGTTTAGGTACATAAACATCTTCTTCTAATTCATCACATACAAAATATCCTGATTTACGAGAATTCATATCTAAATATCCTTCATAATATTCTGCTTTAGAAATTACTTGATATTTACCTATTTCAGTTTCATGAATTTTATCTTGAGCCTTTAATACTTTTAGATCTCTAATAATTTCATTTCTACTTTTAGTATCTTTTAATTCTAAAGTAGCAGCAATTTGTTTATAGTTAAAAGACTTTGAAGGCTCTTTTGAAAGTATTTTAAAAATTTGTGCGGTAAAATCTTTACTTTTTTTACCCATTTTTCTTGGTTTCTTATTCATTATATCTTTTCAATTAATGCTGAAAGTTACAAAATAGTTATAAGTTACAAGTTTAAAATTATAAGTTTTAATATAAATCTAACATTAAGTATCTTTATACAAACCTTTTACTATGAAAAATTATATAACAGTTGCTATTTTTAATTTCCAACATGAAACTTATATTGTTAAAAATCTTCTAGAACAGGAAGATATTCAACACTTTTTTGAAAACGAAACATTAGTTTCAATAGATCCTTTTGCATCTATCGCTTATGGAGGAATAAAACTTAAAGTACATCCAAACGATATTAAAAGAACTAAAGAAATTTTAGATAGTCTAAAAAATGACAATCATTTAAAAATTGTTTAGTTTTAAAAATCAAAGTTTTCAACATATATTAAATACAACAAAAAAAGATTTAATTAAATTTTAAAAAAATGATCGTTATTATAGCTTGTTAATATGTACTATAAGTTTTTAAAAAATAGTGTTTTTTTTAAGTTTAAGTTTTTTATACAATTCTATTAACATTAATTTAAACTTATAAAAGCTTGATTTTAAACTTTAAACTTAATTTTATTTTTTACTTATTAACAGTTGTTAATTATTACTTTTCTATTAAAATTGTAAATAACTTAACCTGTTAGTTTCTGTTAATAACTCATAGATATATATTAATAAGTTTAGAATAAATAATCAAAACTAATTAGCTTTTATCCAATTCAATTTTTGCTTATAAAAAAACATGTATCATTATAAAAAAACTTCTCTTTTTTTGTCTTTACTTATTAACAAGTTATGTTAATTTAAAGTTAACTGATTATCAATGGATTGTAAAACATTGTTAACAATCTATAAATTTAATATTTGATTAACTTATAAGTGTTTGATAATTAATTAAATAAAGTAATATTCTATTTGAATTATTAAAGTAGTTTAACATGCTGAGTATTATTCCTTACTTTTGTAAAAATAATAACAACACAACACTTACATTATGATTATATCAATAGGAAACGATCATGCTGGTCCAAATTATAAAAATGCAATCGTTACATTTTTAAAAGAAAAAGGATATACAATTATTAATCATGGAACAGATACTTTTGATAGTGTAGATTATCCAGATTTTGGTCATGCAGTTGCAAATGATGTTGAAAGTAAAAAAGCAAATTTTGGAATTGTAATTTGCGGTTCTGGAAATGGAATTGCTATGACAGTTAATAAACATCAAGATATAAGAGCAGCACTTTGTTGGACAAAAGAAATTGCAGAATTAGCACGTTTGCATAATAATGCAAATATTTTAAGTATTCCAGCTCGTTTTACTTCTATAGAACAAGCAGTTCAAATGGTTGATGTATTTTTATCAACAGCTTTTGAAGGTGGAAGACATGCAAATAGAGTAAATAAGATTGCTTGTAAATAAATGAATGTAGAAAAATTATCAGACTATCAATTACTTATATTGTTAAAAAATGATAATTTAGATAAAGAGTTTAAATCAAGTATAATTTTAGAAAAAAATAAAAGAAAATTAAATCAGGAAATTATTTGTGTTAATTTTAAATTCTCTAATTATTTAAAACTTAAAATAATTATAACTAGTTTATTTCTTTTTATATATCATATAAAATTTTCTTCTACTTTTTTAATATATCAAGATAGAAATCTTATAAAAAATATTGGAAGTATTTTAATATTGGAATAGTTGTTTGGATATTTTTTCTTTTGTTAATTGCTAGGTATATAATTCAACCCTATTTTTATAAGGTAACATAATTATAAAGTTCAAGGAAAAGTACTTTTAAATTTTTAAAGGTTATATTGTATAAAATATAAAAATAAAAAAGTTTCTTTTTTTAAAGAAAATCAAATCATGAATGATAATAAACCACAATTTAAAAAGAAATATTATCCTATAAATAGCCAGTTATATACTTATTTAGAAAAATATAAAAGAGTAACTAGAACAAACGTATTTTACGACGATTTATTACGTTTTCAAGGTTCAATAGTTGTAAATGATAAAGATGATAAAGATACATTATGGGTTAGAGTTTTTTACAATGAATTTGAAAAAATTGAAATAGACAATAGTTTAAAAAAAATATATACTCTTTTACATTCAGATGGAGATGAAAGTAACATACAATTTTTAAATGTAGATTATATAGATTTTTGTACTTTCGGAAACTCTCAACCTTTTAGAGTTAAAATTAGAAATATATTAAATGATAATTATACTCATTTTTATATAAAAAAAGCCGACGCTTCGCGTATTTTCGGATTAGAATTAGAACATATTTTATCACCTAATAGAATTAATTTCTTAGTTTTTGAAGATACATTAATAGAAGAGCATATAGTAGGAATTCCAGGCGATATTTTTCTTGAACATAATTTAAAAGAATGTAATGAGCATGAAAAAGCTCAAATAGCAAAAGAATTTGTAAAATTTAATGAGCGATGTATGATAGGCTTATTAGGAGATATGCGTTCTTATAATTTTGTAATTATTCCCATTTATGATTTTGATCAAAGAGTATTTAAAATTAGAGCAATAGATTTTGATCAGCAAAGTTATGAAGGAAGATTTAAACTATATAAACCACATCTTTTTAAAGAAAATTTTAAGTTTTATCAGCTTGTACAAACAAAATTGAATCAAAATGCAATTGAGCAATATCAAAATGAAGAGCGCTCTATTTTAGTTAAAAGATTAATAGAATCTGAAACCAGGTTAAATAATTTATTAACAGCAATGAAATCAATAAAATTAGCACCAAACGAACATGTAAACCAATTGAGAGAAGAAGTTTATGAATTTACATTAGATATGGATTTTAAAAAAGCTAGCTCAATGGGAGAAATAGTAGAAGTTGCTTTAAATTTTATGAAACGAAATTTCAAATATGAAGATTATTAGTAAATATAATATTCAAAAATTGTATTTTAAAAAAATCACATTTATACTATTTTCTATTTTAATTATAGCTTGTAAAAAAGAAATAAAAGAAAACAAGAATAACTTAGAATTAGAAAAATCAGAAGATACTATTCTTAAATCATTTGAAATAAAAAAAGAAAAAACTATTCCATTTTTACATACTTTAAATGACACTTCATTCGTAAATATTAAAGATTATAGTTCCGATTTTATTTTAGACATGAAATATGCAACAACAGATAATTTTTTACATCAAAAAGTATATGATTGTTCAGATTGTTATTTACTAAAAAATACAGCTTTAGCACTTATAAAAGCCAATAGAGAATTTATAAAAAAAGGATATCGTATTAAAATTTTTGATTGTTATAGACCATTAGATATTCAAAAAAAAATGTGGGAAATTCTTCCAAGAACAAATTATGTAGCTAATCCAAAAAAAGGATCTAAACATAATAGAGGAGCTGCTGTTGACCTAACTTTAGTAGATTCATTAGGAAATGAATTAGATATGGGAACCAAGTTTGATTTTTTTGGCAAAGAAGCACATCATGATTATATAAATCATACCGAAGAAGTTTTACAAAATCGAAAGTTATTAAAAGAAACATTACTTAAGTACAATTTTAAATTTATTTATTCCGAATGGTGGCATTATGAATTTCGACCAGATAGACATTCAAAGAATGCTAATTTTAAATGGGAATGTGATTAATTTCGTTACTTAACAGAAAGAATTATCTAAATAAATTTAATTTTACGTTTCAATAAAGAACATCCTTTATAACTAAAAAATAAATAATGAACATTATACAATTTATACAAAAACAAGTTGATACAACTACAAAAAATATAGAAGCAACACTTCAATTGTTATCAGAAGATTGTACAATTCCTTTTATAGCTCGATATAGAAAAGATAAAACAGGAAATTTAGATGAGGTTCAAATAGAAGACATTTCTAAAGCTAAAAAACAATATGATGAAATTTGTAAACGAAAAGAAAGCATTTTAAAATCAATAGAAGAACAAAATGCATTAACCTTGGAATTAAAACAAAAAATTGAAGTAAGTTTTGATTTACAAGAATTAGAAGATTTCTATTTACCATACAAAAAAACACGCAAAACAAAAGCAGATACAGCTCGTGAAAATGGACTAGAACCTTTAGCAAAAATCATTATGGCGCAAAATGCAAATGATATAGACTATATAGCTTCTAAATATTTAAATGATAAAGTAAATAATGAAGACGAAGCTTTACAAGGAGCTCGTGATATTATTGCAGAATGGATTAATGAAAACATTTACATTCGAAAAAATCTTAGACGTGTATTTCAACGACAAGGAGAAATAACGACAAAAGTTATAAAAACAAAAAAAGATGAAGAAGGTGCACAAAAATTTTCACAATATTTTGATTGGTCAGAATCTATTTCAAAAGTACCTTCACATCGTTTATTAGCAATGTTAAGAGCAGAAACAGAAGGATTTATAAAATTTAAAATAGAAATAGACAAAGAAGAAGCCCTTTCTTTTATTGAAGAAACAATCATAAAAAATAAAAACGAAGCATCAAATCATTTAGAATTAGCTATAAAAGATAGTTATAAAAGATTATTAGAACCAGCTATTTCAAATGAAACATTACAAGAAGCAAAAACAAAAGCAGATATAAAAGCAATTGATGTATTTTCAGAAAATTTACGCCAACTTTTATTAGCACCACCATTAGGAGAAAAACGCATTTTAGCTATAGATCCAGGTTATAGAACAGGATGTAAAGTAGTCTGTTTAGATGAAAAAGGGGATTTATTAAATAATGAAACTATTTACCCTCATGCACCACAAAATGAGAGCGCTATGGCAATGAAAAAAATCCGTTCTATGGTAAATGCTTATGGAATTGAAGCTATTTCTATTGGAAACGGAACAGCATCTAGGGAAACAGAATTTTTTATTAAAAAAATTGCTTTTGACAAACCAGTACAAGTTTTTGTAGTTTCAGAAGCAGGAGCATCAGTATATTCCGCAAGTAAAATAGCACGTGAAGAATTTTCAAATTATGATGTAACAGTTCGTGGAGCTGTTTCTATAGGAAGAAGACTTTCAGATCCTTTAGCAGAATTAGTAAAAATTGATGCTAAATCTATAGGAGTAGGACAATATCAGCACGATGTAGACCAAACTAAATTAAAAGAAGAACTAGATAATACTGTAATTCGTTGTGTAAACTCCGTTGGAATTAATATCAATACAGCTAGTAAATCGTTACTGAGTTATGTCTCTGGAATCGGAGAAAAAATGGCAGAAAACATTGTTGCTTATCGTTCTGAAAATGGTCCATTTGAAGACAGAAAACAACTTAAAAAAGTGCCAAGGCTTGGAGAAAAAGCATATCAGCAAGCAGCAGCTTTTATTAGAATTAGAGATGGTAAAAATCCATTAGATAATTCAGCAGTACATCCTGAATCTTATGGAGTTATTGAAAAAATGGCCAAAGATTTAGGTATAAAAACTAACGAATTAATTGCAAATAAAGAAAAAATTAATCAAATAAAACCTGAAAAGTATATTACAGAAGAAATAGGAATTTTAGGTTTAAAAGATATTTTAAAAGAGTTAGAAAAACCAGGATTAGATCCAAGAAAATCTGCAAAAGTATTTGAATTTGATCCAAATGTTAGAACTATAAAAGATTTAAAAACAGGAATGATTTTACCAGGAATTGTAAATAATATTACGGCTTTTGGATGTTTTGTAGATGTAGGAATAAAAGAAAGTGGATTAGTCCATATTTCCCAACTAAAAGAAGGTTTTGTTTCTGATGTAAATGAAGTAGTAAAATTACACCAACATGTTCAAGTAAAAGTTGTTGAGGTTGATGAAGCCCGAAAAAGAATTCAATTGACGATGATATTGTAAAATAATAAAAACCCCTAATTTTATTTTAATAAAGTAAAATTAGGGGTTTGTGATATATAATTTATTCTTTAGTTTCGTCTTCTTTTTTAGAAACTTTTTGATCTTCGTCTTTTGCTGCGTTTTTGAATTCTTTAATTCCGCTTCCAAGTCCTTTCATTAGCTCAGGAATTTTTTTACCACCAAAAAGCAATAATAGAGCAACAATAATTAATATTATTTGTGGCCCACCAATAACACCTAAAAATATAGTTAATGCATTCATGATTTCAATAATTAATACGGCAAAGATAAAAAGAAATTAACAAACCTTTATTTTTTAACTAATAATTATATTGAATAACTTAAAAAAGCCGTTGTAATTAGTATATTTGTGACAATAACTAAAGGTAAAATGGCAAGAAAGAGAATAAAAAGACAATTACTTTTAAAAAAACTATTCAATAAGAGAAGATTAGTAATTCTCAATGAAGATACATTTGAAGAAACATTCTCTTTAAAGCTTAATTTGATGAACGTTTTTGTAGTTGTTACCTTGTCTGCTATTTTTTTAATAGGAATAACCACTTACATTATTGCATTTACACCTTTGAGAGAATATATTCCAGGTTATGCTTCTACACAATTAAAGAAAAATGCAATTGATTTAGCTATAAAATCAGATTCTTTAGAAAAATCATTTGAATTAAATAATGCATATATAGCTTCAATAAAAAAAGTTTTAGCGGGCGATTTAGAATATGCAAAGCTGAATAAAGATTCATTAATTATAACTGAGAAACAAGCTGTAGATGAAAAAGGATTAGCCGTTTCAGAAGTAGAAAAAGAATTAAGGGAAAAAGTTATAGAAGAAGACAAGTATAATGTTTTTGAAACCGCAAAACCAAAAGTAAATTTTATCTTATTTCCACCAGCTCAAGGAACTATAATTGAAAAATATAGTGCAAAAAATAATCATTTAGCTGTAAAGATTGCTTTAGCAAATAACACTCCTATAAAAACAGTAGGAACAGGAACGATAATTTTTTCAGATTGGACACCATCTCATGGATATGTAATTATAGTTGAACATCAAGAAGGCATTTTATCTGTTTATAAGAATGTTGCTTCAGTGACTAAAAAACAAGGAGATACTGTTAAATCAGGAGAAGTAATAGCATTAGCAGGTAATACTTCAAATCAAGATTCAAGTATAAGCCTTCATTTTGAATTATGGAAAGATGGCTTTCCTATAGATCCTACTCAGTTTATTAATTTTCAATAAATTATGTCAATAAAAACTTTTGCAGCAAAACTTTTTGCAAGGCAAGTTTACTACACTACTCAAAAATGGGTTAATAATCCAATAGAAACCCAAAAAAAAATCTTTCATGAGTTAATAACATTAGCACAAGAAACTCAGTTTGGGAAAGATCACCAGTTTAATAAAATTAAAAATTTCGAAGATTTTAAAAAACAAGTTCCAGTAAGAGATTATGAGCAGTTAAAGCCATATATTGATAAAGTAGTAAAAGGGGAAGAAAATGTACTTTGGAAAGGAAAACCACTTTATTTTGCTAAAACTTCAGGAACAACTTCAGGAGCAAAATATATTCCATTAACAAAAGAATCAATGCCTTTTCATATTCAAGCAGCTCGAAATGCTATTTTAAGCTATATTAATGAAACAGGCAAAGCTGATTTTGTTAGTGGTAAAATGATTTTTTTACAAGGAAGCCCTATTTTAGAAGAAAAAAATGGAATAAACCTAGGTAGATTATCAGGTATTGTAGCCCATTATGTTCCTAAATATTTACAAAAAAATAGAATGCCAAGTTGGGAAACTAATTGTATTGAAGATTGGGAAACAAAAGTAGACGCAATTGTTAAAGAAACAATTAATGAAAATATGTCAGTAATTTCAGGAATTCCTTCTTGGGTACAAATGTATTTTGAAAAATTACAAAAAAAGGCAAATAAACCAATAGGAGAAATTTTTAAAAACTTTAATTTGTTTATTTATGGAGGCGTTAATTATGAACCATATAGAGCAAAATTTGAAAATTTAATTGGAAGAAAAGTAGATTCAATTGAGTTGTTTCCTGCTTCAGAAGGTTTTTTTGCTTATCAAGATACACAAACAGAAAAAGGAATGTTACTTTTATTAAATTCAGGTATATTTTATGAATTTATAAAAGCAGATGAATTTTACACTGAAAAACCAAATCGATATACAATAGGAGAAGTAGAACTAGGTATAAATTATGTTTTAATTATTTCTACTAATGCCGGACTTTGGGCTTATAATATTGGAGATACAATTCAGTTTACAAGTCTTAAGCCTTATAGAATAATCGTTTCAGGGCGTATTAAACATTATATTTCTGCTTTTGGAGAACATGTTATAGGAAAAGAAGTTGAAAGTGCTCTTCAAGAAGCAATGCAAGGAACAAATATTCAAATAAATGAATTTACCGTTGCACCACAAATTTCTCCAGAAGAAGGATTACCCTATCACGAATGGTTTATTGAATTTGAAAAAGAACCTAATAATTTAGAAGAATTTGCATTACAAATAGATAATGCAATGAGAAAACAAAATGTTTATTATGACGATTTAATAGTTGGAAAAGTTCTAAGAACATTGGTTATTTCAAAAGTAAAGAAAAATGGATTCCAAGATTATATGAAATCTATCGGAAAATTAGGAGGACAAAACAAACTACCTAGATTAAGCGATAATAGAAAAATAGCAGATAAATTGAAAGAAATGTAAAGATAACATGAAACAAAAAAAGCTATTAGCCTTATTATTTTTATTAATAAGTATTTCTTTTTTAGCACAGGTAAGAGGAGTTGTAAAAGATAGTCTTACCGGAGAACCTATTCCTTTTGTAAATATTTGGGTAGAAAATGAAAACATAGGGACAACATCTGAAGAAGATGGAACATTTTCAATAAATATATTAGATATAAGCAAAAATATTATTTTCTCATCATTAGGTTTTGAAAGAAAAATCATAAAAGCTTCTAAAGTTAAAGAAGTAATTTTAAAACCATCTACAGTTGAATTAGATGAAATCATTGTTTTAAATAAGAAAGAAACAAAACAAATAGAAATAGGAAAAACAAAGAATGCTATTTTACAAACCTTTGATAATGGTCCAAAGATTGAAGCAAAATATTTTACGTACTTAGATATTTATAAGAAAACAAAGTTTATAAAAAAAGTAACGATTCAAACAGATAATAAGATTGAAGGAGCTACTATAAAAATTCATTTTTATAGTGTGAATGAAGATGGTTCTCCAGGAGAAAAACTTTTAAAGAAAGATTTGATTGTTTCTATTAAAAGTGGAGTAATGACAAGTAAGTTCGATGTTTCTAAATTCAATTTAATTATGCCAGAAAGTGGAATTTTCGTAGCGTATGAAAAATTAATTATAGAAAACAATAAAATTGAGAAAACAATCATAGACCCATATACTAAAGAACAAAAAATTCAAAAAAAGTATTATCCATTAGTGCTATATAATTATGTTGAAAGAGATTTTTTATATAGTTTTTATGGAGGAAAATGGCATAAAAGTGTAAATGAAGATAATTTTTCAGAGAAAATGACAATTTTTGAACCAGCAATTAACCTTACATTAACCAATTAAAAAATAAAAATTATACCTTTGTAGGTTAGATAAACAAAAATATTAATGAAGGACATTAAAAACATTTCGCGCTCAAGAGCGCAAGAGTCGTCAGCAGCTATTGAACGACTGTACATTACCATGAGACATTTATTTAATAGAGGTTTTTATAAACCAATGGGTGTGTCAGGTGAAACATTAAGAGAAGGACTTTTAGCACTTCGACCAGAAATTTATGGAAGTATTGCAGAAGAAAAAGTAGAACTTAACGGATTGTTATATGTAATAGAACGACTTCCAATAGGAATAGAAGAATGTCGTTATATTAATTTAACATCAGATGAAGGATACTCAAACTCACATTTTAAAGCAATTGTTCCTCCAAAAAGGAGACGTAATTGTTATAGAATTGATGATGAACAAATGAATGTTGAAATTACTCGAGGACGTTCAGATATTTATGATATTTTAACGCATTTAACATTCATTTTTATTGAATCGCATAAAATTAAAGATCGTGTTTTAATTGATGATGAAGGAAAAGTTTCTAGAGATTGGCAAAAATTAGAACAAGTAGTTAATATAACTAAAAAATTACCTTTAATAGAGCGTGAAAAAGCAATTTCCCATGCTGCAAATGTATTAGGAAGAACATTTGCAGAAGTTCAAGCAATATATGATGATTTTGCAACAACAGATGCTCCAGATCGATTTTTACACGTAATTTATTGGTTAGGAAAGTTAGCCATTGAAGAAATTGTAGATAATAATAAAAGAACAATTACTTTTAGTCCAATTTTAAGAGAAAGATTAGGACACCATATTTATGGAGATATATGGGCTACAAATATTAAAAACGTATTACAAGATAATAATTTAATTACTAGACCTATACATATTATAAGTGCTAATATGCATAGTGTGATGAATTCAATTTTTGCAGAACCTGTTTTAGGAAAAAAATATAAGGATTTAGCAGAGTATCAAATATTCGAAGATTTAAGTAGCTCAAGCAATAAAGACTTACGTAAAAAGGTTGAAGAATATGCTTTTAGACAAGGTATGATTTCATTGCCAGATACTTCAGGAACAAATATTGATGTTCAAATTTTTGATACTGCTAAAATTGATTTTAAGAAAACTGTTTTTTCAAATGCTAAATTAACACAAGAAAAACCAGTAATCATCGTTATGGATTATGCGTTTGGAGAACAAGCCTTTGAAACTATTGATGAATTATTAAAACCATTTAAATCAGATAAAAAAAATAAAATTCTTTTAAATGTAGAATCTGTTTCAATAATGGGTAAAGCGGGCATTTTACAAGGAGGAAAAGGAGATATTATGATTCCAAATGCTCATGTAAATGAAGGAACGGCAGATAATTATCCTTTTGATAATGAATTAACAAAAGAGATGTTTGATGGAAATGGAATTCCTGTTTTTGCAGGACCAATGATTACAGTTTTAGGAACATCACTTCAAAATAGAGATTTGTTGAAATTTTTTCATGAATCAACATGGGAAGCCATAGGATTAGAAATGGAAGGAGCTTATTATCAAAAAGCAATCCAATCGGCTTCAAAAATTAGAAAAAGTATCAATCCAAACGTAAAAGTAAGGTATGCATATTATGCGTCAGATAATCCATTAGAAACAGGAAGTACATTAGCTTCAGGAGGATTAGGAACAACAGGTGTAAAACCAACTTACTTAATTACAATGAAAATATTAGAACAAATATTTAACGTAAAATAATTTTTAATGAGTACAAATTCTCAAGATCAAGAGATTGATTTAGGTCAAGTTTTTAAGAAGATTGGAGATTTTTATCAACTAATTTTGGATAAAATTTTTGATCTTATTCTTTTTTTAAAAAGAAATATAATAGTAATAATTGTTTTATTCATTTTAGGTGCTGGACTAGGTTATTATTTAGATAAAGACTCTAAAATATATGATCATGAAATTATTGTTTTACCTAATTTCGGAAGTACAGATTATTTATACTCTAAAGTTAATTTATTAGAATCTAAAAGAAAAGAGAAGGATACATCTTTTTTAAACAAGTTGGGATTTATAGATAAAAATGATTTTAAAAAAATTGAAATAGAACCAATTATTGACGTTTATCAATTTATAGATTCTAAAGAAAGTAATTTTGGTTTGATAAAATTAATGGCAGAGGATGGAGATTTACAAAAAATCATTAAAGATGATGTTACGAGTAAGAACTATCCATTTCATGTTATTAAAATAAAAACAGCTAGTATAATTACAAGTGATAAAATAAAAACATCAATATTAAAATATTTAAATGATTCAGATTATTTTAAAGTTATTCAAAATCAATCAATAGAAAATTTAAAATCTAAGATTGTTGCAAATGACGAAACAGTAATACAAATTGATAATTTACTAAATGATTTTGCAAAGACTTCGTCAAGTAATCAAAAGAGTGATAAATTAGTATATTACAATGAAAATAATCAGTTAAATGACATTATAAAAACAAAAGAAGAATTAATAAAGGAGCAAGGTTATAATAAGATCAATTTAGTAAATAGTGATAAAATTATTAAAGATATTAATATATCTATTAATAGTAGAAATACTGATGGATTGAGTGGTAAAAATAAATTGATATTACCATTCTTATTTCTTTTAATTTTCATATTTGTTAGTAATTTCATCCGTTTTTATAAAAGACAAACAAATAAAAAAAAGAACATTTAGGTAACTATGAAAACTATTTTAATAACAGGTGGAGCAGGTTTTATAGGTGCTAATTTTATACCTTATTTTTTAGATAATAATTCAGAATATCATGTAATAAATTTAGATTTATTAACTTATGCTGGGGATTTAGAAAACTTAAAAGAGGTAGAAAACAATCAAAAATATACTTTTGTTCAAGGAGATATTTGTGATAGAGCTTTTATTGAAGGATTATTTCTTAAATATCAATTTCATGATGTTATTCATTTTGCTGCTGAAAGTCATGTAGATAATTCTATTTCCGGACCAGAAGCATTCATTAAAACAAATGTTTTGGGTACATTTAATTTATTAGATACTGCTAGAAATTTATGGATGAGTAGTCCAAATATATTTAATGAAGCATTTAAGAATTCTCGTTTTCATCATGTTTCTACAGATGAAGTTTATGGAACATTAGGAGAAACAGGTTTGTTTGAAGAAACAACATCTTATGCTCCAAATAGTCCTTATTCAGCATCAAAAGCAGGTTCAGATATGATCGTTAGAAGTTATTTCCATACCTATGGAATGAATGTCGTTACCACAAATTGTTCAAATAATTATGGACCAAAACAACATAATGAAAAACTAATACCTACAATTATTCGAAAAGCTCTAACAGGAGAAAAGATTCCTATTTATGGAGATGGAAAAAATGTACGTGATTGGTTATATGTATTGGACCATTGTAAAGGTATAGAATTAGCTTTTAAAAAAGGAAAAGTAGGGGAAACTTATAATATTGGAGGAAGAAATGAGCGTAATAATTTATATATCGTAGGTAAAATTTGCGATATATTAAACAATAAAGTACCTCGAAAGGAAGGAAATTATAAAGATTTAATTTCATTTGTAAAAGATAGACCAGGTCATGATAAGAGGTATGCAATTGATGCAACTAAAATTGAAAATGAATTAGGTTGGAAAGCAGATGAAAATTTTGAAACAGGTATAGAAAAAACAGTTGATTGGTATCTGAAAAAAATTCAAGTTTAAGTTGTTTTTATAGATCAAAAATTAAAGATAAAAGAGATGAAAGGAATAATATTAGCAGGTGGTTCGGGTACTAGATTACATCCATTAACATTAGCTGTAAGTAAACAACTAATGCCTGTTTATGATAAACCTATGATATATTACCCGCTTTCAACTTTAATTTGGGCAGGAATTAATGAGATATTAATTATTTCAACACCACATGATTTGCCTTTATTTCAAAAATTATTAGGAGATGGGGAAAAGTTAGGATGTCGATTTGAATATGCAATTCAAGAAAACCCGAATGGATTAGCAGAAGCTTTTATAATTGGTAAAGAGTTTATAGGAAAAGATAAAGTCGCTTTAATTTTAGGAGATAATATTTTTTATGGAACTGGTTTAGCAGAATTACTTCAAGCTAATAATGATCCAGATGGAGGAATTGTTTATGCGTATCACGTTCATGATCCAGAGCGTTATGGCGTAGTTGATTTTAATAAAGAAGGGAAAGTGTTATCTATAGAAGAAAAACCTTTAAAGCCTAAATCAAATTATGCTGTTCCAGGTATTTATTTTTATGATAATTCAGTTGTTGAAATAGCAGGAAATATAAAGCCAAGTGATAGAGGTGAGCTTGAAATTACTGATATTAATAAAGAATATTTAAGACAAGAAAAACTTAAAGTAAGTATCTTAGATAGAGGAATAGCATGGTTAGATACTGGAACTTTTAACTCATTAATGCAAGCTAGCCAATTTGTACAAGTCATAGAAGAACGTCAAGGATTAAAAATAGGATCTATTGAAGAAGCAGCATATAAAATGGGTTTTATTGATGATAGCCAATTAAAAGAATTAGCAAAGCCATTATTAAAAAGTGGTTATGGAACACATTTAATGAGTTTATTAAAAGAATAAATGGAATTTATTGAAACAAAATTAGAAGGATGTTTTGTTCTTAAACCTAAAGTTTTTAAAGATCAAAGAGGATATTTTATGGAAAGCTATAATGAAGAAGCTTTTCAAAATGCTATAGGACAGAAAATTAATTTTGTTCAAGACAATCAATCATTTTCAACTAAAGGAGTTTTACGTGGGTTGCACTATCAGTGTGAAAAACATGCTCAAGCAAAATTAGTTCGCGTGTTACAAGGTGAAGTTTTAGATGTTGCCATAGATATTCGTCCAGAATCTAAAACTTATGGACAATATATATCAGTTTTATTAACTGAAGAAAACCAAAAGCAATTATTTATTCCTAGAGGTTTTGCTCACGGATTTTTAGTTTTAAGTGATTCAGCTACATTCTTTTATAAATGTGATAATTTTTATAATGCATTATCAGAAGGAGGTATCATTTTTAATGATAAAACAATTAATATTGATTGGAATTTTCCAATTGATGAATTAATTATTTCTGAAAAAGATAGAGGATTACCAGCTATAGAAAAATCAAGGAAAGTATGGTAGTTCTAGTTACTGGAGCGAATGGACAATTAGGTCAAGCAATTCAATTTGTTGCAGGAAAATATTCTACAATCGATTTTGTATTTTGTACTTCATCGGAATTGGATATTACTAATTTAGTACAATGTAAAGTGGTTTTCGATCAATATAAACCTGATTTCTGTGTTAATACAGCAGCTTATACAGCAGTAGATAAAGCGGAAAGCGAACCAGAAAAAGCATTTGCAATCAATACAAATGGAGCTGAAAATTTAGCTTTAACGTGTAAAGAGTTTGATACAATTTTACTTCATATTTCGACCGATTTTGTCTTTGATGCTTATTTTTTAAATGGAAAAGCTTTTTATGATAGAGAATTACGTTTACCATTAAAAAGTGGGCTTGGTCTACGAGAAACTGACGTATCATTTCCAACTGGAATATACGGATTAACCAAATTACAAGGGGAACAGGCCATTCAAGGAACTTGGGAAAAACATTTCATCATAAGAACTTCTTGGGTATATTCACAATTTGGAAATAACTTCATAAAAACAATGTTACGATTAGCATCAGAAAAAGATTCATTATCTGTTGTAAATGATCAAATTGGAACACCAACGAATGCTGTGGATTTAAGCGAAGCATTAATAAAAATTATTCTTTCTTTTAATGTTGGACATTCTAAATTATTTGGAATCTATAATTTTAGTAATGAAGGAAAATGTACATGGTATGATTTTGCAAAGGAAATTTTCAGAATAAATAATATTCAAATAAATTTAAAACCAATTGAAACTAAAGAATACCCAACACCTGCAAAACGACCAAAATATAGTGTTTTAGATAAAACTAAAATAAAAGCAACATTTGGGATTAAAATTAATGACTGGAGAGATAGTCTTTCTGTATGTTTACAACAATTAAAAAAATATAATGAAATATAGTTTTTTATTTATTGTTTTTTTTAATGTGTTACTTTCCATCGCTCAGGATAAGAAAAATACAACATATTTTGATGCACAGTTATTTAGAGGAAATGTATATAAACATACTAATGATATTGGACATTTAATTTCTGGCCACCCTGACGGATTTATGTTAAGTTATAACTGGAAAACCTATGGTAAAAAAGAATGGCAACAAGTTTATAATTATCCAGATTATGGAATTTCTTTTCATTATTTAGATTTTAAAAACAAATACCTTGGTTATAATTTTGCTTTAGGGTTACATTATAATTTTTATTTTTTGAAAAGGAATTTAATGTTTCGTATTTCGCAAGGCATTGGAGTAACTTCAAACCCATATAATAAAGAAACAAATAACAAAAACAATGCATTTGGAACTAAAGTAATGGATAATACCTATTTTATGTTGCAATATAAAAAAGATAATATTCTAAATAGAATAGGTTTTCAAGCTGGCTTTATGTTAACACATTTTTCAAATGGAAGGTTTAAGGCACCAAATAGTGGAATTAATACTATCGCATTAAATGTGGGATTAAATTATAACTTTGATGAATCTCAAGAGTTTATAAAAGATACATTACCTAGTAGAGAAACATATAAAGAAAAAATAAAATATAATGTAGCATTTAGAACAGGCATTTCAGAAGGTTCTGTTCCTCATTTAGGACAGAGACATTTTTATCATATAGGTTTATATGCTGATAAGAGAATAGGCAGAAAAAGCGCATTACAATTCGGAACAGATGTTTTCTTTTCACGATATTTGCAAGATTATATCCAATTTGTTTCAGTTGCTTTTCCAAAAGGACACAAATCATATAGTGAAGCAGACGTTGATTATAAAAGAGTAGGATTATTTATTGGTCATGAATTATTTATAAATAAATTGTCAATTGAAACGCAATTTGGATATTATGTATATAAACCATTTAATTACGAAATTGATATTTATCAACGAGTAGGAGCAAAGTATTATATTACCAAAGAATTATTTTCTGGAGTTGGATTAAAAACACACGGAGGAAGAGCAGAAGCAATTGAAGTAACATTAGGAATTCGATTATAATGAAGAAAAAATCAAGTATATTATCCTTTTTATTACTATTTATAGTCACAAGTTGTGGTATTTCTGAGGATTGTTTTAAAGGTAATGGAAATAGAGTTTCACAAAGTTTCCCTTTAGAAGATTTTACTAAAGTTAAAGTTTATAGTGGAATTGGTCTAGTTGTTAAAGAAGGATCTGAATATGAAGTAAAGATTGAAACAAGTGACAATATAATTGATGATTTAGAAGTAAGATTATTTGATGATATGTTAATTGTTAAAGATAATTCAACTTGTAATATTGCTCGTGATTATGGATTGACGACTGTTTATGTAACTGTTCCAGATGGAATAAATAAACCTTTAATTCAAGAATTAGAATTACATTGTAAAACCGAACAAAAAATACAATCGAAAGGAACATTACATTCTACTATTGTACGTTTATTTGCAATAGGAGATGACGGAGACGGAGCAGGTACAGGCGATTTTTACATTACGGTTGATAATGGACAACTTGTAGTAGAAAGTAATAATGTTGCGAACTTTTATATTAATGGACATAGTGTAGAAATGTTGTTAAATTTCTATTTTGGAAATGGTCGTTTTTACGGTGAAAATTTAGTTGCAGAAAATATAAAAGTGTACCAAAGAGGTTCAAATGATATGATGGTATTTCCAGTTCAAAAAATAGAAGGAACAATTTTTGCAACAGGAAATGTTATTTTAAAAAATGTTCCACCAATTGTTGATGTGGAAGAAGTTTATACAGGTAGAGTAATTTATTAGTTTAAAACAAAATGGGCTCATATTTATACATATTAGGAACAATTTTTTTTACTGTTTATGGACAGATAGTGCTAAAATGGAGGTTAACAAATCTTCAGATTGCGTTGCCAGAAAATTTTTTAAGTAAAGGAATATATTTAACAAAATTAATATTTGATCCTTATATTTTTTCTGGTTTTGCTTCAGCATTTATTGCTTCTCTTTTCTGGATGGCAGCTATGACAAAGTTTGAAATAACTACCGCGTACCCGTTTATGAGTTTAGCACCTTCATTAGTTTTCTTAATAGGAATACTGTTTTTAGGAGAAACTTTTACGGTCGGTAAACTAATAGGGCTGCTATTAATTATTATAGGAACAATAGTAACAGTAAAATTTTAAAATAAATGACTATGAAACCTTACTTTTCAATTGTTAGTCCAGTTTATAAAGCTGAATTTATATTAGAAAAATTGGTTTTTGAGATACAAAAATCAATGAATGGATTAAGTGCAAGTTATGAAATAATCTTAGTTGATGACAGAAGTCCTGACAAATCCTGGGAAGTAATGCAGAAAATTTCATCTCAAAATGCGGAAGTAAAAAGCATTAGACTTAGCAGAAATTTTGGTCAACACCCAGCTATTATTGCTGGATTAAGTCAAGCTAAAGGAGAATGGATTGTAGTAATGGACTGTGATTTACAAGATCAACCAAAAGAAATAGAAAAATTATATAAAAAAGCACTAGAAGGTTTTAACATTGTATTAGCAAGAAGAGAGAAAAGAAAAGATGGTTTTTTAAAAAAAATGTCCTCGTTTTTATTTTCAAAAATATATAGTTTTTTTACAGATACAAAATATGATAATGAAATTGCAAATTTTGGAATTTATAATAAAAAAGTAATACAATCTATTCTTGAAATTTCAGATTACATAAAATTCTTCCCTTTATTTGTCCATTTCGTAGGTTTTACAACAACGTCTGTTAATGTTGAACATGCATCAAGAGATTCAGGAACAACAACGTATAACTTTTCAAAATTATTAAGTTTAGCTTTTAATACAATTATTTCATTTTCAAATAAGCCTTTAAAACTATTTGTAAAATTTGGAATGATAATTTCTATCTTATCATTTGGAGTAGGTATTTATTACGTATATGAAGCTTTTAACAACAAAATTGAAGTTTTAGGTTTTACTTCTATAATTGTTTCTATTTGGTTTTTATCAGGAATAATTATTACAGTTATAGGGGTAACGGGTATATATGTAGGAAAAATATTTGATCAAACCAAGAACCGACCTGTTTTTATAATTGATGAAATAAAATGATAAAGAGACTAGAATGGGATAGCAATTTCTTTGAAATGGAGATTGGAGAATTGTTTTATAAACAGCAATTAAATATTGAGGATGTCATAAAATATCATTTGTTATATGTAAAAGGCAATGAAGATTTTGAAGCTATAATACCTAATTTTACCAATTCTTTTTCGGAAATAAAAGTTGTTTTTGCTAAGAAATTAAAAACAAAAGGATACATGTTTAATAATATATTTTCATGTGATGAATTAACATACAATATAAAAGATTTATATAAATTAGCATTTGAAAGTGGGAAAAATAGCAGGTTTAATCTTGATAAAAAATTTAGTAGAAAAAAATTTGAAGAACTTTACACAAAATGGATTGATAATTCTATAAATAAAAAGTTTGCCGATGATGTGTTTATTTATCAAGAAAATAAAGTATCATTAGGTTTTGTTACGTTTAAGGTTTATGCAAATTTCGCAACAATTGGTTTAATTGCAGTTGACCCAAGCTCACAAGGAAAAGGCATAGGTAGTAAATTAATTGATGCGGTAGAAGAAAAGGTAATAGATTTAGGCATTAATATTTTACAGATACCTACACAGTTAGAAAACAAAAGCGCTTGTAGCTTTTATAAAAAAAAGGAATATTCAATAGAGAAAATTACATTTATAAAACATTTTTGGAAAAATTAAACATAATTATAACATGAAATTATTTAGCAAAAGAACTACAGTATTTGACATACTTATTTTAACATTATTAGTTTTAATTTATAGTTACTTAACCCTTAATACAAATTCAGATATTCCGGCACATGCCCAATTTATAAAAGATTATACTTATGGTATAAAAGCATTTCCTGTTAATTTTTTATATTACCTTGTTGTTTATATATTAAGTTTTTTTAGCAATAAAACATCAGCTCTATTACTTGTATCCATTTATGTATTGTCATTTATTTCTTTTTTTAAGTATAATTTAATTAAGCAAATTTTTATTAAAGAGTGTGAAAAACACTACAAAAAAGCATTTATAATTTCTTCTGTTTTTGCTGCATTATTGATTTTTGCATTTAGTCTTCCTTCTATTTTAGTATTAAAAGGTTATTATTATCTTTTGAGTTTTCCACCAAACGTTTGGCATAATTCAACAACGATTTTTGTTACTCCATTTGCTTTTTTACTTTTTTGGCTTTCGTATAAACAATTAGATGAATATAAAAAAAGTAGAATTTATTTCATAACTCTTTTAATAATTATAAATGTATTTATTAAACCGAGTTTTCTTTTTACCTACTTGTTAGTCTATCCGTTCTTTTTATTATACAAATATAAATTCACAAAGCTTTTTTGGGTAAACATAATGCCTTTAATTATTTCTTCAATATTAATAGTTATTGAGTTTTATTTTATTTTTATAAATTCGGACCCTAGCGTAGAGAAAAGTTCAGTAACTATTGATTTTTTCCATTTTTTAAATGTTTGGGCCAAGCCAGAGGGATGGTTTGATTATATTTTAATAATTTTTAGTACAATTATTTCAAGTTTTCTTTTTCCAATAGTTTTCTTATTAAAAAACAAGAAAGAATTAAAAACAACTATGATAAAATTTGCATTAAGCTGCTTAGTTGTTGGAATAATTATTTCAAATGTGTTTACAGAAACAGGACCTAGGGAATCAGATGGTAATTTTTTATGGCAAAACTATATTTGTTCATTCATATTGTTTTTTTCATGTACATTTTACCTTTTAAAATCCATTACTACAAGCCCTGAAGGAATAAAGCCATTTAGAATAGAGGTTTTTTTTTTACTATTGCATTTTATTGCATTTATATTTTATTTTCTAATAATCAAACAAACTTTATCTTATTATTAAATGATACAATTTAACAAACCCTACTTAACAGGAAAAGAGACTGAATATATAATGGATGCGGTTACTTCTGGAAAAATATCGGGTAACGGAAAATATACTCAAAAATGCCAAACTTTTTTTGAAACTAACTACGGCTTCAAAAAAAGTTTGTTAACCACTTCATGTACGGACGCACTTGAAATGGCTGCTATTTTAATAGACATTCAACCAAGGGATGAAGTAATTATGCCTTCTTATACTTTTGTATCAACCGCAAATGCTTTCATACTAAGAGGTGCTAAAATTATTTTTGCAGATAGTATGCCCAATCATCCTAATATGGATGTGACTAAAATAGAAGCGTTAATTACAAATAAGACCAAAGCTATTGTACCTGTTCATTATGCTGGTGTAGCTTGTGAAATGGATATTATTATGGAATTAGCGGCAAAGTACAATTTATATGTAATTGAAGATGCGGCTCAAGCAATTGATAGTTATTATACAGGAAAAGATGGAATAAAAAAAGCACTGGGTTCTATAGGTCATTTAGCTGCTTTTTCATTTCATGAAACAAAGAATATTATTTCTGGTGAAGGCGGAATGTTAGCTATTAATGACGAACAATTTATTGAAAGAGCCGAAATTATTTGGGAAAAAGGAACCAATCGTTCAGCCTTTTTTAGAGGCGAAGTAGATAAATACGGTTGGGTAGACTTAGGAAGTTCGTTTTTACCTTCAGAAATTATTGCTGCCTTTTTATGGGCACAATTAGAAAACTTAGAAGGCATTCAAACAAAAAGAAAATTACATTGGAAAAACTATGATTTAAGACTTAAAGAATGGGCGGATAAAAACAAGATTAAGTTACCAATCACACCAAGCTATGCAACCAATAATGCGCATATGTTTTATTTAATTTGTGATAGCTTTGAACAGCGTATAAAACTTATTAATCATTTAAAGCAAAATGAAATTATGGCTGTTTTTCATTATATAAGTTTACACAAAAGTAAATTTTATAAAGAAAAACATGATGGTAGAATTTTAAAGTGGACAGACTCTTACACTGATACCTTAGTAAGGCTACCATTGTTTTATGAATTAAATGTTGAGAATGTAATTAACACTCTTTTAGAATTTTAAAATGAAAAAATACAAAGACATTTTTATAAAAAATAAGTGGTTAGTAATAATATTAATCATAGCATCTATTCTAAGACTTTATAAATTGGATTTCCAAAGTCTTTGGATGGATGAAATTTATACTTTAAATGTTGCTAGTTCAAATCACTCATTTACTAAAATTATTAGTGAGGTTAATTTAAGAGAGAGTTTTCCTTATATGTATTTTTTTATTATGAATACAATGTTCACTATTTTTGGTAATACAGATATAGTTGCAAGGTTTCCATCCGCGATTTTTGGAATAGCTGCTGTTTTCATGATGTATAAATTAGGAAAGGAAGCATATTCGAAAAATGTAGGACTTATCTCAGCTTTATTGTTTACATTTAATGAATATGCAATTTATCATTCACAAGAAGCTAGAGCTTACTCTATGTACTTGTTTTTTTTACTTTTTTCCTATTATAGACTTATCAAATATTTAAAAAAAGACACAAGAAAAAATTTAATTTGGTATGCAGTTAGTGCTGGGTTATTACTAAACTCTAATTTTTTTAGTGTTATAAACGTTATAGCGCAAGGTGTAGTTTTGTTATTTTTATTTTTTACAATTGAAAAACAAGAAAGAATTCAATTTTTTAAAAAAATATTTATCATTATAAGTATAATATTTTTGTTTTTTTTACCAAATGCATATAAATTTTATTTATTAAGTCAATTTAACTCTAGTTGGATTCCAGCTCCTTCAGATGAAGGTTTAACAGGAATTTTAAAAGAATTTTTGAGCACTTCTGAAATTTTACTTTTTATTTATAGCTTTTTATTTACTTATTTTATGATTATTGTTTTTAGCGATAAAAAAACTAAAAATATTAAAAATATGCGTACTAATAAATTAGTATTTAATTATTGGATTGTTTTTTCATGGATATCATTTGTTTTGATAACGATTGTTATGAAGTCTTATTTAAGTTCCTCACTATATGTGTCAAGATACTTCATAAGCGTTATTCCTGCAATTATTTTAATAATCTCAATATCTTTAGATAAAATAAAAAATCAACAAATAAAAATTTCTTTTTTCTTCCTTTTACTTTTCTTTATGTTGTTTAATCTGGTAGTTGTTAAAAAATATTATAATAACCCATCAAAGACTCAGTTTAGAGAAGCCTCTCAATTAATAATTAAAAATAATAAAACAAAAGAAACTGTTTACACAAGTTTAAAGTATTGGTTTGATTATTATTTAAATGAAAAGGATTTCAATTTAGTTGAAAAAACAGACTTAGAAACACTAATTAATGAAATGAAATTAGATTCTACTAAGGTTAAACCTTTTTGGTACATAGATGCACACGGAAGACCTTTTAATTTAACAGAAGAGTCTCAACGTTTTATAAATGATAATTTTTATATTGAAAATAACTTTGATGGACTTGATGCTTGGTCTAAACATTTTATTTTGTTAAAAGATGTAAAAAAAGATGTTGACATATCTAGTTTTGGTGAACTTAAAGATTATAATGGATCTCCTTTTATGTTCAATATTGAAGTTTTTGAAACAACTGATGAATTAATTAAGGTTTCTGGATGGGCTTATTTTGACAAACAAAGTAGTGAGAAAAGTATAATTAAGCTAGTTTTAATTAAAGAAGGTAAGGCTACAATTATACCTTCACAAAAAGTTAGTAGACCAGATGTAACTTCATATTTTGAAAGTTTATTTGATTTATCTTATTCTGGATTTCAATCGAATTTTGATATAAAAAATCTCCCAAAAGGGGAGTATAAACTAGGAATTTTGATTGAAAATAAAGCAACAAATAAAAGAGGGTTAAATTTGACTAGTAAAAGCATAATTAAATAAAAAAATAATATAAATTTGTAAAAAAATTAACAAAATGAAATTTAAAATATTTACTATTATAGTAATAACATTATTAATGTTGTCTTGTAAAAAAGAGCTGAAAACTCAAAATAATGACCAAACAATTGAAATCAAAGATGACTTTTTTAGAGCTACTTTTGAATTAACTGTTTTGGAAGATGATAATATGCATTTATATTATAGTGTTGATGGGACTACAAATTTTGATGAAAAAAACTCACTTTGGGTTCCAGTAAAAGGGAGTAGTGATGTTCAGCCAGTAACTTTTGTCTTTCCAGAAGGTGTTATTCCATCGCTTTTTAGAGTTGATTTTGGCTTTGGAAAAAATGAAAAGCAATCAGATGTCTCAATTAAAGATCTTAAAATGAGCTTTATGGGTCTAGAGGAAAAGATTGAAGGAGTAGCCATAATGGAATATTTCACACCAAATACAGATGTTACAGAAGTTGTTCCAGGAACCTCTATTTTAAAGAGAGTTAAGAAAGATCAAGAAATTGGTCCTATTTTATACCCAAAAGCTATTTTATCTGAAAAAATTAACAAACTAACATTCGGAAATAGTCCAGAATAAAAATTAAAGTATAAAAAAAGTGAACTTAAGTTCACTTTTTTTATACTTTAATTTTACATCTTTGTACTCTAAGAATATAAATATGAAATACAGAATCTTTGTTAAATTATTTTTAATTTCTTTTGTTGTTGGTTGTAGTAATTCTAACACAACTAATAAATTTCTATTAAAAATAGATTCTGTAATTCAAGAAACAGATTCTATTCATGTTTTTTATACAACAAATTCTACAATAGAATTTAACGAAAAAGCATCTTTCTGGAAAAAAGTTAATGGTAGCTCTAAAAATCAAAAAATAGAGTTTTTATTTCCGGATACTATTCTCCCAAAACAAATTCGAATGGATTTAGGTAATAATATTAATCAACAAGAAATTGTTTTAAATAAAGTTGATTTTCAATACAAAAACAAGAGTTTTTCTCTACAAGGTAAAGAAATTTACTATTACTTTAGAATTGATGAATCTGTAACAGAGTTAGACAAGGAACTTGGCACTTTAAAAAGAAGAGATAGTTTACAAGCAAGAGGACCATCACTATACCCTAAAGGAGATAATTTATTTAATAAATTAAGTAAATTTCAAAATGATTAAGTTGTAATGATTAGAAAATTAAACCAATTATTACAAAACAATCATCAATTGGGAAAACTTTCCATTTATGGTTTTGGGCAATTATTTAATTTAGTTACTCCGTTAATAGTTGTTCCATATATAGTAAATATCTGTGGTGAAGAAAATTTTGGAAAAACAGCCGTAGGAATGGCAATTGCTTTTTTTTTAATTGTTTTTATTGATTATAGTTCTGATATTACTGGAGTAAGAGAGGTGTCTTTAAACCGAAACTCCAAAGCTAAACTAGAAGATATTTTTTTAACTACTTATACATTAAAATTTTTTATTCTCATTTTGGTAGTTATAGCTTTTTTATTTTTCATTTTTCATTTCAATTATTTTCAGTCAGAAAAATCTTTATTTTTATTTAGTTTAACGATTTTATTAGGGCAAATTGTTAGTCCTATCTGGTTTTTACAAGGTGTTGAAAATGTAAAGTGGATTACTGTTTATAACATAATTTCTAAAATTATTTATTTAGGATTAGTGTTTTTTTTCATAAAAAAAGAGAGCGATTATATTTATGTTAATTTATTTTGGGGAGTTGGAATGTTTTTGTCTGGAATTGTTTTTTTAATTAAAATTATAATAGAACATCAGTTTTCTGTTTTTAATATTAAAATAAAGAATGTAAAAAATCTATTAAAGAAAGATTTTTCAATGTTTTCATCACAAATATTTTTGTCTTTACATCTATATGCCCCAGTTATAATTATAAGTTATTTTGGAAATAATTTAATGGCAGGTCAGTATAAGATTGTAGATCAAATAATAGTAATATTTAAAACATACATCTTTTTATTTTTTAACTATGTTTTTCCTAAAGTTTGTTTTGAATTAGATTCAAATAGAAAAATGGGATTTAAAAACTGGAAAATATTTAACGGAGTAAATTTTGTTTTTATATTCATTTCTATGGTTTTTATTTATGTTTTTGCATATGAAATTATCTCTTATTTTAACCCTACAAATAGATATTTACTTACTAATTTATTACAAATTGCCGTTTTTATACCATTTCTTTTATCTATTTCTATACCTTTAAAACAATTAGTCTTAGCAGAAAATCATAAAAGATTTTATATTGCTACCACATATATTGTAGTATTAGTAAACTTAATGATAATATTGTTTTTATTACCTGTTTTTGAAGTTTATGGTGTTTTTTATTCTTTACTCTTTACAGAGCTACTAGTAATATTTTTTTATCTTTATTCCCTAAAAAAAGTCTTCAATAAAAATGATAAGAAACCTCTTTCAAAAATTATTAAATAAAGCGGGTAAAAACTACACCATTGATCCTAATATTCCGCAGAGTTTATTGGTAAACAGTTTGTTTGCAAGATTAATTCTATTACTTAGGGGTTATGTTTTTTTTCAAAGGAGAATTTTTTTAGGCATTGGGTGTACTATTTCTAATAAAAAAAACATAGTTATCGGTCAAAATGTAACTATCGATAAAAGATGTGATATAGATGGTTATGCTCAAAATAAATTAATATTTGGTAATAATGTAAAAATAGGAGCTTATTCTTTAATTACATGCACGAGTCATTTTTCTAAATATGGAAAAGGGATTTCAATTGGTAATAATTCTGCTTGTGGTAGATTTACAGAGTTTGGTGCAGCAGGAGGCATCCAAATAGGTAATGACGTTATAATGGGGTCTTATATAAGTTTTCATTCTGAAAATCATTTATTTTCAGATCCATCTAAACTAATTAGAGAGCAAGGGGTAAGTTCTATTGGAATAAAAATAGGGAATAATGTTTGGATAGGTGCTAAAGCTACGTTTTTAGATGGTTCATTTGTAGGAAACAATTGTGTTGTAGCAGCAGGTGCAGTAGTTACTTCTGTTTTTCCAGATAATGTTGTTATTGGAGGAATTCCAGCAAAGATTTTAAAAGAAATAAATAAATGAGAGTAAAGAGAGAGTTATTATACTTTTTTTTATTTACACTTTGTGTAATTGTTCCTTTTTTTAATAATTATGAACTTACATTTTTAATATGGGCAACAACTGTAATTTTAACAGTTAAAAAAATATATTCTAAGACATTTATAATATTACTTAGTTTGTTTATTGTCATTTTCTTTTTGGCAATGTTTATGGGAGTATTCTATCAACACAAGTTATATTTTGTAATTAGAGATATAACCTATCTTTTAAAACCAATTTTAGGTTTATTAATAGGGTATCAAATGTTTAAATCAAATAGTACAAAACCTCTTAATTATATTCTATATGCGGGTGTTATAATAGCTGTATACCACTTACTTTTAGTTATTTATGCTTTTTTAATAGTTAGAGTGTCTAATATGCATGTTTTAAGATTTATAGCAGGCTACTTTAATGATTATGAAGTTTATGTTTTGGTCCTTTTATTATTCTATAAAAAATTTAATATTGAGATTTCTAAGAAGAGAAGAATAACGTTTCTATTAATTTTAGGAGCATCAAGCTTTTTTTATTTAGCTCGAACAAATTTTATACAATTTTTGATTCTTGTTCTAGCATTAAAAGGATACTTTGTTATAAATAAAAGAAATATCATGATATTATCTTCTATTGTTTTATTAATAGGTATTTCATATACAGCAGTTTATTATTATAATCCAAGTAGGTATGGAAAAGGAGTTGAAGCTTTTCTGTATAAAGTTAAAAATTCACCATTAGAGGCTTTTAAAACAAAAATAAACAGGGAAGATTGGAAAGACTTTAATGACAATTATAGAGCTTATGAAAATATTAGATTATTTCAACAAATGTCAAGTAGAAAAACATTTCTATTTGGAGAAGGAGTTGGCTCTCAAGTAAATTTAAAGCAAAAAGTATTATTAGGTGATATGTATCTAAAATATATATCAATTCTTCATAATGGCTTTTCAACAGTATTATTAAAAACAGGAATAATTGGTTTAATAATATATTTAATTTCTATTTTATTAATGTTTAAAAATCCAATGTACAAAGATGAATTAGTACAAAGCATTAATTATGTTTTTGTTGGAACAGGTGTATTCTTATTTATTTCTAATTGGGTATTTATGGGTTTTTATAATTTAGTTGACACAAAGACAATTATTATAGGGTTTCTTATTGCTTATAGAGAGCAGTTAATTAAAAATTTAAAAAGTACTTAATGAAGAATATTCTCTTTATTCATCAATCTTCTGAATTGTATGGTTCAGATAAAACACTATTACTTTTTATTAAAAATATAGATAGGAACATTTTTTTTCCAGTAGTTGTATTACCAGATGAAGGACCTTTAAAAATGGAGCTAGAAAAATTAAATGTTATAGTTATAATTGCTCCCGTTCTTAAATTATATAGAGCAATGTTTAAACCTAAACATTTATTTCGATTTTTAAAAGATTATAAAAAAGGAGTTTCAATTTTAGATTCTATAAATCATAAATACAAATTTGATATCGTATATTCTAATACACTTGCTGTTTTATTGGGTTTATTTTTTTCTAACAAGAAAAAAATAAAGCATATTTGGCATGTTCATGAAATTATTGAGCACCCAAAAATTATAGCATGGATTTTTCCAAAATTTCTATATTATTTTTCAGATGTTATAATTTGTAATTCAGAAGCAACAAAAAAAAACATTATAAATCGAGAGTCTCGAAATCAAACTAAAACAATTGTTGTCCATAACGGAGTTGAACAAACTAATATTAGTAATATAGATAGAAAAGAAAATTATGGCTTTCACAAAAATGACATTGTAATAACGTTGATTGGAAGAATAAGTAGATTAAAAGGACATAAATTATTACTTGCCACTTATATAAATCAATTTAGTAATTCCGAAAATATAAAATTGTTATTTGTAGGCTCACCAGTTGTTGAACAAGAATTTTATTTAGAAGAAATTAAGCAGATCATAAAAAATAATTTCGTAGAAAATAAAGTTAAAATTCTTCCTTTTACTAAAACATTGGAAAATGTTTGGAATATAACAGACATAGCAATAATGCCTTCAACTGAAAAAGAATCATTTGGCCTAGTAGCAGTAGAAGCTATGTTTGCTAGAAAACCCGTAATTGCTGCAAATCACGGTGGTTTAACTGAAATAGTAATAAATAATGAAACAGGAATATTGTTTGAACCAAACGATCAAAGTAGTTTAGCTGATGCAATTCAAAAACTTATAGATTCAGAAAGTTTAAGGATAGAATATGGAAATAAAGGATATGAGAGAGCAGTAAAACAATTTTCTTTAGAAAAGTATTCAAAAAATATTCAAAATACCATTCAAAATTTATAAATAACTATATTTGCTTCAAGTTAAAAAACTATGAAGATAGCTATTCTTGGAACAAGAGGAGTTCCTAATTATTATGGAGGATTTGAACAATTTGCTGAATTTTTTTCTGTTTATTTAGTTGAAAAAGGTCATGAAGTATATTGTTACAATTCGCATAATCACAAATATCAAGAAAAAACATTTCATGGTGTAAACATCATTCATCAAAATGATCCTGAACATAAAATGGGAACTTTTGGTCAATTTATATATGATTATAATTGTATAATGGATTCTCGTAAAAGAGGTTTTGATATTATTTTGCAATTGGGTTATACAAGTAATTCTATATGGTTCTTTTTACTTCCTAAAAAATCAATTATCATTACGAATATGGATGGGATAGAGTGGAAACGTTCAAAATACTCAAAACCAGTACAACAATTTCTTCGCTTTGCAGAAAGATTAGCAGCAATTAGCAGTGATTATTTGGTTTCTGATTCATTAGGAATAAAAAAATTCTTAAAAGAACGTTATAGAAAGGAGTCAATTTACATTGCTTATGGAGCACATCCTTTTAATGATCCTAATGAGGATATAATAAAAGAATATAATGTAGAAAAAGGAAATTATAGCATGATTATGGCTCGTTTTGAACCTGAAAATAATCTTGATATGGTTTTAGAAGGAGTTGCCTTGAATAGTGAAGACAAAACTCCTATTTTAGTTGTGGGTAACCATGAGACAAAATATGGAAGTTATTTAAAAGATAAGTTTAAAGATTATTCCAATATAAGGTTTATGGGTGGAATTTACAATTTAGAACATTTAAATAACCTTCGTTATTATTCTAAATTTTATTTTCATGGACATTCTGTTGGAGGAACAAACCCTTCATTATTAGAAGCAATGGCTTCAAAAGCATTGATTTTAGCTCATAATAATGATTTTAATAAAGGAGTTTTAAAAGAGAACGCTTATTTTTTTTCGTCTCCTGAAGAAGTTAAAAAATTACTTCAAACTATCAAAAAAAATGATAACTTGCAGTTTATTGAAAACAACTTTAAAGCTATTATTAAAGATTTTAATTGGAATAAAATAAATGGGCAATATTTACAACTTTTTGAAGAATGTTTTAACCGACATAAAATCGGAAAATAGAGAAAATAATTCCTTCATTTTTTTGTTATTTTTTTTTGTTACAATTCCTCTTTCTTTAGGGTTAAATAATGTTTTTTTAATTCTTTTTTTAGTATCAATTTTTTTTCTTGCAGAGAGAAAAAAAATCAATTTTTCAGAAGAACTTTTTTTCCCAATACTTTTTTATATTATAATGTTGTTTTCTTATTTTTGGACTATAAATAAGAATACAACTTTAAATGCTATACCAAAAGAAATTGTATTATTATTGATTCCTCTTTCCTTTATGGTGTTACAGCCTATTACTGAAAGATATAAAAGTAAAATATTAAAATATTATAGTTATTCTATAGTTTTATTTGTTATCTATTTTTTAATAAGAGCAATAATCAGATTCTTTATTTTTAAAGATATAAGTTTTTTTTTTTATCACGGTGAATATGATAATGATATAGGATTAGTTCCAAAAGACTTAAATGCAATTCATGTTTCTGTTTTTGTAGCAATTGCTTTTTTTTATTTTTACACATCATCTACAAACCAAATATTCAATACTATTATTTTGATAGTTCTATTTGGGTTTATAGTATTGTTATCTTCTAAAAACATAATTTTAGTATTCATTATATTGATATTAATCCATTTTTTCTTTTTTTCTAAATCAGGCAATAAAATGCGATTAAGAAATATATTTCTTTTTCTAATTATTATTGGATTTGTATTTTCTTTTGGAAAAATAAAGGAAAGATTTCAATTAGAATTTCAAACAAATTCTGATAAAAGTTTGAGCAGCAACGTAATTAAAGGATTACCAGAAGGAGTCCATAATGTAAGTATTGCAGAAGCTTGGACAAATGAGAAATTCACTCCAAACCACTTTTTTCCAGGGACAGCATTTAGAGTTTATCAAGCAAGATTATTTTTCGAGTTTTTAAATGAAGAAGATATATTTTGGACAGGATTTGGGCTCAATGCATCGTATGAAAAAATAGAAGAAAAGGCAAAGTATTATGATGTTTTTCAAGGCAATAAAAAAATTGAAGGTTATCAGAAAAAAAACTTTCACAATCAATATATTCAAGTTTTTGCAGAATTAGGTTTTTTAGGTTTTTTACTTTTACTATTATTACTATTCTTAAATCTTAAAAGAGCTATTAAATATAAAGATTTTATTCATATTACTTTTGCAGTTCTAATGATAAGTGTATTTTTGACAGAGTCTTTTTTATGGAGGCAAAGAGGAGTAGTGTTTTTTACAATTTTTTATTGTTTATTCAATTCAAAAGAAATAAAGTTTAATTCAAAAGAAAATAAATGAAGAGAGTATTAATAACAGGTGCTGCAGGGTTTTTGGGTTCGCATTTATGTGATAGGTTTTTATCTGAAGGTTATTTCGTCATAGGAATGGATAACCTTATAACTGGGGATTTAAAAAACATTGAACATCTTTTCAAAGAAAAGAATTTTGAGTTTTACCATCATGATATTACGAAATTTGTACATATCCCAGGTAAATTAGACTATATTTTACATTTTGCATCACCAGCAAGTCCAATCGATTATTTAAAAATACCGATTCAGACTTTAAAAGTGGGATCATTAGGGACACATAATTTACTCGGATTAGCTAGGGTTAAAAAAGCACGTATTTTAATTGCTTCTACATCTGAAATTTATGGAGATCCTTTAATTCATCCACAAACAGAAGAGTATTATGGAAATGTGAATACTATTGGACCACGTGGTGTTTACGACGAAGCAAAACGTTTCCAAGAATCAATTACTATGGCTTATCACACTTTTCACGGTGTAGAAACTCGCATACTAAGGATTTTTAATACATATGGACCAAGAATGAGATTAAATGATGGGCGTGTAATTCCTGCATTTATTGGTCAAGCATTAAGAGGTGAAGACTTAACAGTTTTCGGTGACGGAAGTCAAACTAGATCATTCTGTTATGTAGATGATCAAGTAGAAGGTATCTGGAAATTATTACATTCGGATTACCATTTGCCTATAAATATTGGAAATCCAGATGAGATTACTATTAAAGATTTTGCAGAAGAAATAATTAAGTTGACAGGAACTTCACAAAAAATAATTTATAAGGATTTGCCAATGAATGATCCTCTGCAAAGACAACCAGACATTACAAAAGCTAAAGAAATTTTAAACTGGGAACCTAAAGTTGGAAGAGCAGAAGGAATGAAAATCACTTATGATTATTTTAGATCGCTTTCTACTGAAGAATTAGCAAAAGAGGAACATAAAGATTTTACTAAATACATTTATTAGTATGCCTAATAATAAGGGAAGATATTCAAAATATATAAGACCTATAAATATTTTTTTAGACGTTTTTATGATTATAATTTTATTTCCATTCTTTTTTAAAGAATTGGGAATAAACCGTTTTTATTTTAGTATCTATTTATTGTTAACGTGGTTTATAATTTCTTTTTCTACTAAATTTTATGAAGTATATCGATTTACAACACCTGTAGAAATTATATCTAAAATAGTTAAACAAGCTTTTTTCTTCTTATTATTAATAATTGTTTTTTTTCCGTTTAATAAGACATTAACTTTTAATGGTTTAGAAATAGTAAAGTATATTACAATTCTTTTTTTAGGTATTATAATTTTTAAAACGATATTTTTTTATTATTTAAAAAAGTATAGGATTGTTACTGGGAATAATTATAGAAATACAATAATTATAGGTTATACTGATCAATCTAAAGATTTAAAAGATCTCTTTGATAAAAGGCCAGATTATGGATATAAGTTTAAGGGTTTTTTTTCAGATAAGAAGAATAATGAAAATGTTATTGGAAAAATAGATGCAATAAAGAGCTACTGTATTGAACAAAAAATTGATGAAATATATTGTTCATTAAATGAAATATCTAATGATAAGCTTAAAAGTTTAGTTGAATTTTCAGATATTAATGAAATTGTGATCAAATTTATACCTGATACAAAGGCAATATTTTCTAAGAATTTAAAAATAGATTATTATGGATTATTTCCTGTATTATCTTTAAGGAAGACACCATTACATGATCCTTCTATAAAATTTTTAAAAAGAACATTTGATTTTTTGTTTTCAATGGTTATAGTAGTAGTTGTCCTATCTTGGTTAATGCCAATAATGGCAATTTTAATAAAATTAGAATCAAAAGGTCCTGTTTTTTTTAAACAAAGTAGACCAGGATTAGATGAAAAAGGCTTTGTCTGTTATAAATTTAGGTCTATGAGGCCTAATGGCACAACAGAACAAGAAGCATCTAGAAATGATCCTAGAGTAACGCGTATTGGTAGATTTATTAGAAAAACTAGTTTAGATGAATTACCACAGTTTTTTAATGTCCTTCTTGGAGATATGTCTGTTGTTGGTCCTCGTCCTCATTTATGGTCACAAAATATAAATTACGGGAAAAAAGTAAAAAAATATATGGTTCGTCACTATGTCAAACCAGGAATAACTGGTTTAGCACAGGTAAAAGGGTATAGAGGTGAAATTGAAACAGAAGAGGATATGATTAATAGAATTAGATATGATGTTTTTTATATCGAAAATTGGTCAATATTTTTAGATATTAAAATTATAATTCTTACTATAATTAATATTTTTAAAGGAGAAGAAAAAGCATATTAATGAATGAATTGGTATCCATAATAACTCCAACCTTTAATTCAGCTAAATTTATAGATGAAACTATTCAATCAGTTAGAAATCAAACCTATACTAATTGGGAAATGATTATTGTTGATGATGGTTCTACAGATAATACAGAAGAAATAATTTCACTTGTAGTTAAAAAGGATAATCGAATTAGATTTTATAAATTAGATAAAAACTCAGGTGCTGCTGTAGCTAGAAATAGAGGAATAGAAGATGCTAAAGGGCAATATTTAACTTTTATTGATGCAGATGATATTTGGTTTCCAGATTTTATTAAAAATAGTGTAAAGACAATAAAAGAAACAAAAATCTCTTTTGTGTTTTCTTCTTATAAAAGAGCAAATGAAGAATTAGAGTTTATATATTCTGATTTTATTGTTCCTAAAAAAGCTACATATACTGATATTTTGAAATCCAATTCCATTAGTTGTTTGACAGCATTCGTAGATATAAAAAGGCTAGGAAAAAAATTCATGCCATTAATTAGAAAACGTCAGGATATGGGATTATGGTTACAATATTTAAAAGCAATTCCTTATGCTTATGGTATTCAAGAAACACAGGCAATTTACCGTATTCGCAAAAACTCCCTTTCTAGAAAAAAAGGAGATTTAATAAAATACCAATGGCAGTTTTATAGAGAAGTTGAAAATCTAAACTTTTTACAATCAGTATATTATATGTTGCACTGGATGTATAGAGGTTTTATGAAATATAGGAATTAAAGTAAAGATTCAAATTGTTTTAATTTTCCTCTTGCAGTTCGTTTTAAAACGTCTTTTCGATTGTACGTAAAATACAATCCAGATTCTAAATATGTAGCAATTGCTTTTTCAATTTTTTGAATTTGTAGTGAAGTTAATTTAGTAGAACTAACATAATCTATTTCAAAGGTGTCTAGTTTAGTTTGACGAATAATAAATTCTTTTACATTTCCATCATCTTCAATGATACTTTTGGTAACATAGTAAAAAGTTAAACCAGGAGACTTTTTTCCACTTGGGAGAATAGCAATATCACTTGTGCGTCCTATTAATTTTTTTAAAATTGGCATTTTCGAAGTGCTGGCCTCATCTAAAATTCCAATATCACCTATTTCATAGCGAATAAAAGGATGTGCTTTGTTAAATAAAGATGTAATAACTATTTTCCCTTCTGTACCATTTGCAACTGGTTGATTGTTTTCATCTAATATCTCTACAAATAAGGTTTCACTGTTCACTTGCCATTCTCCTTGAGGATTTTGAAATGCAATCAAATCCAATTCTGAAGCACCGTATTCATTTACAATGGGAACACCTAAATATTTTTCTAATAGTATTTTATCTTCTTCAAATAACATTTCAGAGGTTACCATACAAACTTTTAATGTTGGACAAACATCAGTTAAAACAATGTTTTTCTTTTTAAGATATTTTCCAAATAAGACAATCGAACTAGTATAGCCATTGATGTAATCAAACTTTTTTTCTTGAAATTTTTGAAGAATTTTAGCTAAGACGACATCTGATAGATCGAAAATAGGGAAACGATATCGCTTACTTAAAATATCTTTTAATCTTTCTTTTCTATATCCTAAGAAATCTAAAGGGATTCCATAAAAACGAGCTTGATAAGACGAATTGAAATTAATATTATACCACCCAAACCTATAGATAATTGAAGCCCAAGTTATAGCATGAGCTTCTTTGTCTTTTGCAAAAATGAATGGATCACCACTAGAACCAGATGTTTTATTTATAAAAACAGTTTTTTTTATATAGTCTTTCGATAACCTTTCGTGTAATGGTTTTTGTAAATCATTTTTAGTAATAACAGGTAAGTCATTCCAATTTTTAAATGTATTAGTTCCAACAAGATTTTGATAGAAAGAGTTATTTTTTAAGTGATAAACAGCAATTTCTCTTTTTTTATTTTCAATATATCCTTGATAATTTTCACCAGGAATTTTTAAAATTTTATTTAGTTCAATTCTAGCTTTTTCAATAGGAAAGCCATTTAGTTTCAAAGTAAGATTAAATAAATTGAACATATCAGAAATTTAATTTCAAAAATATAAAAAGCAGAATCGATAAACTATTCTATTGAAACTTTTTTTTCTATTGAAAACGAAGTATTTTTGCGAAATACTAAATAGAATCTGAATCGTATTCGGATAAAAACAACACAACACAATGAAAATTTTATTATTAGGTTCTGGTGGACGTGAACATGCTTTAGCTTGGAAAATGCTTCAAAGCACAAAATGTTCTTCTTTATTTGTAGCTCCTGGAAATGCAGGAACAGCTTCAATAGCAACAAATATTAATATTAATCCAAATAATTTTGATGAAGTAAAGGAATTTGTTTTATCTGAAAAAATTGAAATGGTTGTTGTAGGTCCTGAAGATCCATTAGTAAAAGGAATTTATAATTATTTTAAAGAAGATAATTTATTAGAAAACATTTCAGTAATTGGACCATCAAAAATAGGAGCTCAACTTGAAGGAAGTAAAGAATTTGCAAAAGAATTTTTAGTTAAACATAATATCCCAACAGCAAAATATGATAGTTTTACCGCTGAAACAGTTGAAAAAGGATGTTTGTTTTTAGAAACATTACAAGCACCTTATGTTTTAAAAGCGGACGGATTAGCAGCAGGGAAAGGAGTTTTAATTCTTCAAGACTTAGAAGAAGCTAAAAGAGAATTAAGGAGTATGTTAGTTGATGCAAAATTTGGACAAGCATCTTCAAAGGTAGTTATTGAGGAATTTTTAGATGGAATTGAATTAAGTTGCTTTGTATTAACAGATGGGAAGTCGTATAAAATTCTTCCAACGGCTAAAGATTATAAAAGAATAGGAGAAGGTGATACAGGTTTAAATACGGGTGGAATGGGAGCTGTTTCCCCAGTTCCATTTGCAGACAAAGTACTTTTAGATAAAATTGAAAATAGAATTGTAAAACCTACAATTGAAGGATTACAAAAAGATAATATTGAATATAAAGGTTTTGTTTTTATAGGTCTTATTAATGTAAAAGGAGAGCCTATGGTTATTGAATATAATGTTAGAATGGGTGACCCAGAAACAGAAGTTGTAATGCCAAGATTAAAAAGCGATTTAGTTGAAATTTTTGAAGCTATTTCGAAACAAGAATTAGATAAGATAAGTCTAGAAATAGATGAAAGAGCCGTAACAACAATTATGGTGGTTTCTGGTGGATATCCTGAAGATTATGAAAAAGGAAAAGAAATTACAGGAATAGAAACAATTACGGATTCTATTGTTTTTCATGCAGGAACAAAATTAGAAAATGAAAAAGTGCTAACAAACGGAGGAAGAGTTATTGCGGTTACATCTTATGGAGATAATTACGAAGAAGCCATAAAAAAATCTTATCAAAGTATAGCTAAACTACAATTTGATAAGATGTATTATCGTAAAGATATTGGTTTTGATCTATAAATAAAGTTCCTCTTAATTGAGGAATTTTTATTTTAAGAATGAATGAGCTGTTGTATCTTGCTCATCTTCATTGTTAGCTTTGAATATATTTAATTGTTTAATCCAATATACCATAGCTCCACAACAAATTAAAATAAATATCCAATTTAACGTATTTGCTGCCCACCAGTTTGACAATTCTAATTTTCTTAATCCATCGAACGGAACAAATAAAAAATCAACAAATAGTGATGCAATTCCTTCAAAAAATGATTTCATTTTGATAAAGTATTATATTTACATCACAAAAATATAAAATATCCTGATGATAGCAAGTGTTTTTAATAAAACAAGACCATTTAATTATGTAATTATTGGAACATTACTTTTAATAGCTTTTGTTTCGTACACATTTTCGCATTCCATATTTAAAGGATGGCAAGGCTTTTTATATGGAACTATGTA
This sequence comes from Flavobacterium sp. 316, assembly GCF_000967805.1. Lineage (NCBI taxonomy): Bacteria > Pseudomonadati > Bacteroidota > Flavobacteriia > Flavobacteriales > Flavobacteriaceae > Flavobacterium > Flavobacterium sp. 316. The sequence goes on along the minus strand of NZ_JYGZ01000005.1, from coordinate 23,557 downwards.
TTTTGTTTCCATTGTAGCATCTTGTTTTCTAGTTAATTTTATTTCGCTAAAGAATACTTTAACAAGAAATGATAATTATGCTATTTTACTATTTTTCATTTTTTTATTATTCTTTCCTTCTATTTTTAAAAATAAAAATATATTAATTTCAAATTTTTTCCTGTTACTTTCTTTAAGAAGATTAATTTCTCTGAAATCAATGAAAAGTACTCAAGAGAAGTTTTTTGATGCTTCATTTTGGATTTTTCTTTCTGCACTATTTCATTTTTGGAGCGCTCTATATATTGGATTAGTTTTTATATCTATAATTCTACACGGATCAAGAGATTATAAAAACTGGTTAATACCAGTTATAGCATTTTTGAGTGTAATAATATTGTTTTTCATGTTTAATTTCATGAATGATAATACTTTATTAGAGAGTTTATTAAATAAAGCATATATCAGTTTTGATTTTACATATTTTGAAAATATATATCAAAATATTGCATTAGCTGTTTTTTCATCAATAGCAATATTGTTTTTTGTAAGCATGATAATGACAATTAATGCTACACCATTAAACATGCAATCGTCATACAAGAAAATATTATTTTCATTTCTTTTAGGAGTAGGAATTTATATCCTTTCAGCAGATAAGAATAATAGTTGTTTAATATTTTGTTTGGCACCATTATCAATTATGGGAGCTAATTTCATTGAAAATTTAGAAAATAAAATTTTAAAAGAAGTAACATTGTACTCTCTCTTAGTTATAGGCTTATTTTTCTTTATAATGCAATTATAGTTTAATTCCGTAAGCTAAGTCTCCAGCGTCACCTAATCCAGGAATAATGTAATTTTTTTCGTTCAGTTTTTCATCAAGAGCGGCAACCCATAAATGGCAATTTTCAGGAAGATTATCTTGTAAATATTGAACACCTTCTGGAGCAGCAATTGCAACAGCGATGTGTATCTCCTTTGGCTTTTGTTCAGCGTTTAATTTTTCAAAAACAGCAACAATAGATTGGCCTGTTGCAAGCATTGGATCAATAAGAAGTAATGTCTTTCCTTCTAAATTTGGAGCAGCTTGATATTCTACTTTTATAATAAATTCATCATCATTATTAGGATGATGTCTGTAAGCAGAAACAAAACCATTATCAGCATTATCAAAAATGTTCATAAAACCATTATGAAGTGCTAAACCAGCTCTCAAAATAGAACATAAAACAATTTTGTTTGTTATTTCAGTGGTTTCTTTTGTTCCAAGTGGCGTAATAACAGATTTATCTTTATAGTCTAATACTTTACTTAATTCATAAGCCATTATTTCTCCTATTCGCTCTATATTTCTTCTAAAACGCATACTATCATTTTGAACTGAAACATCTCTAATTTGAGCTAAAAAATGATTTAAAATGCTGTTTTCTTCAGAAAGATAATGAATATACATAGGATTAGTTTTTAATTTTCAGGCTAAAAGTACAAAAAAACGTTATTTTTGTAGAAATTTTAAACAACTTAATCATGTTTGCAGAATTTGCATTTCCAATATTTGAGCGTTCTATTAAAGAATATCACGTTATTGACGACGTGTACCAACCTGTACAAAATCCTTATGAAAAAGGATCTATAGAACATTTGCTATTTGCAAAAAACTGGGTTGATACAGTACAATGGCATTATGAAGATATCATTCGTGATCCACAAATTGATCCTATTGCAGCATTAGATTTAAAACGTAAAATTGATGCTTCTAACCAAGTGAGAACAGACATGGTAGAATATATAGACAGTTATTTTCTTCAAAAATATGCAGATGTTCAAGTAAAACCAAACGCAAAAATAAATACAGAAAGTCCAGCGTGGGCAATTGATAGACTATCTATTTTAGCTTTAAAAATTTATCACATGAGTGAAGAAGCAAATAGAGCAGAAGCTTCACCTGAACATAGAGCAAAATGTCAAGAAAAATTAAATGTCTTATTAGATCAAAAAAATGATATGTTTGCTTCTATTAGTCAATTAATTGAAGATATCGAAAATGGGGATAAATACATGAAAGTGTATAAACAAATGAAAATGTACAACGACGAGGAATTAAACCCTGTATTGTATCAAAATAAAAAATAGTCATCAATTAAGATGTCTAAACCAAAACATATTTTAGTAATAAGGCTCTCAGCCATGGGTGATGTTGCAATGACAGTTCCTGTGTTGAGAGCTTTTTCTATACAATATCCTGAAATTAAAATTACAGTAATTTCAAGACCTTTTTTTGAACCTTTTTTTAGAGATATTTCTAATATTGATTTCTTTGCAGTTGATTTAAATAAAAGACACAAAGGTTTTTTTGGTTTATTGAGATTATTTAAAGATTTAAATAAACTAAAAATCGATTTTGTTGCTGATTTGCATAATGTATTACGTTCCAAAATCATTCGAATCTTATTTTTATTTTTTGGAAAAAAAGTGGCAGCAACTGACAAAGGCAGGAAAGCAAAAAAAGAATTAACAAGACTTGAAAACAAGGTGTTTAAACCAGTGAAATCTATGTTTGAACGTCATGTTGATACATTTAACAAATTAGGTTTCTCAGTCGATTTAATTCATCCTGTTTTTCCAGAAAAAGCAATTTTATCAGAAGCAATTTTGAAAGCGATTCCTTTTTCAAAGGAAATAAAAATAATTGGAATTGCTCCTTTTGCTCAATATGAAAGTAAGGTATATCCTTTAGATTTAATGCAAAAAGTAATTGATGATTTGGCTATGAAATCCACTTATTCAATTTATCTCTTTGGAGGTGGAAAAAAAGAAATAGAATTACTAAATCAATTACAAAACAATCATGAAAATGTTGTTGTTTTAGCGGGTAAATTAAAATTAAATCAAGAATTAGATATAATATCAAATTTAGATGTGATGTTATCAATGGATTCTGGAAACGCACATATTGCAGCTATGTTAGGAATAAAAGTAATTACACTTTGGGGAGCAACACATCCTTATGCTGGTTTTAAACCTTTTAACCAGCCTAGTGATTATTGTATTACTGCTGACAGAGAACAATTCCCTTTATTACCTACTTCAGTTTATGGAAATAAAAAAGTAGAAGGATACGAAGATGCTATGCGAACTATTTTACCTGAAACAGTAGTTGCAAAAATTGAAAGTATTATTACTTAGAATAAGATTCAAGCTCTTCCAAAATAATTGCTCTTGTTTTTTTCTTTATTTCTTGTCGGTTTTCAAGAGTTAATCCATTAGTTTCAATAAAAGAGTGCACTTTTACACGCATTCTTCCAGTTGACCCACTAAAAAAACGAAATGGAAAACGTTTTTTGTTATCTACAAAAGTCATTGGAACAATAGGAATTTGATGTTCTATTGCTAAACGAAAAGCACCATCTTTAAATTCGTCTAAAACAATACTTTCATCATCAGGAACTCCACCTTCTGGAAAAATACAAATACTTAAACCTTGGTGTAATCGTTTTTGAGCCAACTCAAATACTTTAAATCTACTTTTGCTACTGCTTCTATCAACCATGATACAAACTCGCTTAAAAAAGAAACCAAAAACAGGAATTTTAGCTAATTCTTTTTTCCCAACAAAAACAAACGGATTGTTTTTCACAACCAAAAGCATTAACATAATGTCAGTCATCGAAGTATGATTGGCAACTAACATATAACTTTTCCCTTTTTCTAGTTTTTGTTCAAACTCTATTTTGTGATAAAACCCCATTCCATACAAAATAATTTTCGCCCAAAATCGTGCTAAAAAAAAGAACTGAGGATACGTTTTTTCACTAAGAATAGTAAGGAATAATATTGGAAATAAGATAAGAATAGGAATAATTACTAAAAGGTAAAACCAAATTCTCCAGATTATCCAAAAAGCATATTTTAGTATTTTCATATATTAGGAACCAAACATTAGTAAATTGTTTAAACCATTTTCCTGCTATTCGTTTTATCTTTTAAACTTAGTTTAAAAGGATGTCACTACTATCAGGAGTAGACTCAAACAATATGCATTTTAAAAACTTTGTGCCAAAAATAACAATATTATTCAACCTTTTGTTAAGAACCTTTTACCATTTCTGTAAAAGTGCTATTTTTGTGGCAAACAATAAAGAAAAATGTCAAAAATCTTAACCGGAATTCAAAGTACAGGAACTCCACATTTAGGTAATTTATTAGGTGCGATTTTGCCTGCTATAGAAATGGCAAATAATCCTACTAATGAATCTTTTCTTTTCATTGCTGATTTACATTCAATCACGCAAATAAAAGATGGAAAAACTTTAAGAGCTAATACATATAGTGTAGCTGCAACTTGGCTTGCTTGTGGTTTAGATGTTAATAAAGTTGTTTTTTATCGTCAGTCAGATGTACCTCAAACAACGGAATTAGCTTGGTATTTAAGTTGTTTTTTTCCATACCAAAGGTTAAAATTAGCACATTCTTTCAAAGATAAAGCCGATAGATTAGAAGATGTAAATGCGGGTTTATTTACTTATCCTATGTTAATGGCTGCGGATATTTTATTATATGATGCGGAACTAGTTCCAGTAGGAAAAGATCAAGAACAACATTTAGAAATAACTAGAGATGTTGCGTCAAAATTTAATAATCAAATGGGAGAAACTTTTGTTCTGCCAGAAGCTAAGATTGATGAAGAAATAATGATTATACCTGGTACAGACGGACATAAAATGAGCAAGTCTAGAAACAATATAATTAATTTGTTTGTTGATGATAAAGCTTTACGCAAACAAATAATGACTATTCAAACGGACAGTACACCATTAGAAGATCCCAAAAACCCAGATACCTGTAATTGTTTTGCTTTATATAAATTATTAGCAACATCTGAACAAACAGAAATCATGCGTACTAATTATTTAGGAGGAAATTACGGTTACGGTCACGCAAAACAAGCGTTGTTTGAATTGATAGTTGAAAAATTCGAAACAGTAAGAGAGAAATACAATTACTATATCAACAACCTAGAAGAAGTAGATGCTTTACTTAAAGAAGGAGCAGCAAAAGCAAGTATAGTAGCTAATGGTGTTTTAGAAAGAGTGAGAGAGAAGTTAGGATACTAAAATAACTAGAAGTTAGAAACTAAAAATAAGAAAGCCTTGAAATTCTGTTCACTTTGGTGATTCAGAACTTCAAGGCTTTTTATTTAGATGCTGATTTTAGTATGACAAAATTATTTTAAGCCGAATTTCGACTGGCATTGATATTTCCAAACAACGATCGGGTTACGATTTTTTCATAGACTGCAATTTGCTTTTCATTTGGGTTGTCACTTTCTTTTAAAGTTTTTATTTTTAATAAAGCATATTGTTGAATCGTTAACAAAGGCAATACAATTTTCTCACGCATCGCTACGGAGGCTTTTCCATCAGGATAGTTCTCCATTAATTCTGTGAAACCTGATATTTTTAATAATAAACGTTTGGTTTCTAAATATTCAGTGTGTATTATATTCCAAAAAACACCATATTCTGGATCATTTTTCATGTAAGCTGTTAATGGGAAGAATGATTTACTTAAAGCCATCATGCTGTTTTCTAATAGTGTTTTGAAGAAAAGAGAGTTGTTGTATAGGTTTTGGACATCGTCCCATTTTTCATTCTGTTCAAAATACTTTAAAGCGGTTCCAACCCCAAAAAAACCAGGTACATTTTGTTTTAATTGGCTCCATGAACCTACAAAAGGAATTGCTCTTAAATCATCTAAATTTAATTGTGATGATTGTTTCCTTTTAGATGGACGACTTCCAATATTAGTCTTCGCATAATAATTTAGTGTACTCATATTTTCCAAATAGGGTACAAATTTGGGGTGACTTTTAAAATCGATATATTTTTGATAACTAATTTCAGAAAGCTTTTGCATAACTTCTTTTTCTTTAGTTGTCAAATGATTTTCTTCATGATGAAATACTTGATTGTTAGCACCAGCACTTAATAAGTTTTCTAAATTGTAACGACAAGAGTCAAGAGTGCCAAAATTAGAACTAATGGTTTGTCCTTGTACAGTTAATTGAATTTGTTTGTTTTCTATTTCTGGTCCAAGAGAAGCATAAAATTGGTTAGTTTTTCCACCGCCACGAGCAGGTGGTCCACCACGACCATCAAAAAAGACAACGTTGATATTGTGTTTTCGTGACATATTTGAAATAGCTATTTTTGCATTATAAATTCCCCAGTTTGCCATTAAATAGCCACCATCTTTTGTTCCATCAGAAAAACCCAACATAATGGTTTGTATGTTCTTTCTGTTACTTAGATGATTTTTATAAATAGGGTTTGTATATAATTGTTCCATTACTTTATCCGCTTTTTGTAAATCTTCAACACTTTCAAAAAGAGGAACAATATCAACAGATGGATTTTTCCAATTAGTTAATTGAAATAATGATAGCGCTTCTATAACATTTAAAGCATTTTCATTATTACTAATGATATATCGATTACAACCTAATTCTCCATTTCTTTCTTGAATAGATTTAATTGCTTTTATAGAACTTAGCGTTTTTTTGGTAACATCATTTTCAAAATCTTTTTCATTTAAGTCAGCTTTTATATTTGACAAAATATTGATTTTTGAAATTTCATCTAATTCATTATAGTTTGAAGGAAATAATTCAGGTTTTGTGTTAATTATATCTTGAAAAACGGTTTGATGCATTTTACTATTTTGTCTAATATCTAATGTTGCAAAATGATAACCAAAAACATTGAGTTTACTAATCAAGTTTTCTATTTCATCAAGATATAAAGATTGGTGTTTTTTAATTAGTAGTGATTTAATCAATTGTAAATCGTTAGCTAATTCATCTTGGCTAATAAAAATAGTTCCTTCAGAATAGAAAACAGAGCGATATAGTTTATTTTCAATAGAACTGATTAATTCTTCTACACCAGCAAAAGTGAGTTTGCGTTTTAATTTTCGAATGTCTAAATAATAACATTTTAAAATAGCGGTTCGCAATCTATCAGCAACTTTTAAAGTAATTTCTGTAGTTACAAAAGGATTTCCGTCTCTATCGCCTCCTGGCCAAAAACCAAGATTGAAAATATCATTATCCAATGAGGTTTTATTTTTAAAAATATTTTTTTGCACATATTGCATCATTTCTCCAATAGTGTGATAAAATACATTTTCTAAATACCAAATAATACTTACTGCTTCATCAAAAGGAGTTGGTTTTTCTTTTTTTATAAAAGGCGTTTTTCCTAATTGAGCTAATAGTTCTTTAATTGTATTTAAATCATTAATTTTAATTGCTTCAGTTAAGTCGGTAATAATTCCTAAAACGGAACCAGGATAAAACTGTGTAGGATGAGCAGTTAAGACAGTTCTTACTTTGAAAGTATTTAAGAAAGTAATGAGTTCGTCTTTTTTAAAACGTTGCTCAGCTCTTTCTTTCATGTTTCTTAGAGAACCTCTTCCTTCCATATTATTTACAACGTCAAAAGAAGCATCTTCAATGGCATCAAATAAAACAACCTGTCTTTCTACATATTGAATAAATCGAAACATTAAGCTTGTTTTTTCGTCTTCTGTTGGATTTTCTAAATATTTAGTAACAAATGTGTCAAAAATTTCTTCTGGGCTTTGATTTTTTTTATATCCATGTTCACAGATATCTGCAAATAATGGTAATAAAACACCAGTATTATTTATTTCATCAAAAGGGAGTGTTATAAAAATACTATTATAAATATTAAATTTTGAAGCTACGTTTTGTTCAAAGCGTTCTAGTTTCGGTAGTGAATACATTTTGAAAAATTTGTTACTAATTTACGGCTTTTATTCTTAAAATTTGGGCACAAAGGATGTTATAAATTAATTAATTTTAATACTTTGTTATGATATAATATTGATTTTATCGTTTAGTTTTAAATTAAATAACTTCAAATAATTTTCCTGGTAAAGGACGAATGACTCCTTTTAATTCCATGCTTAATAAAATAGATGATGTTTTAAAAATAGGTATTTCACAATCTAAAGAAATAATATCTATTCCTTCGTTTTCTTTATTTTGAAGATAGTTATAAATTTTTTGTTCTTCCTCTGTTAAAGTAACAAAAAGTTGTTTTTGAATGGTTTTTTGTTCCTTTTTTTGAAGCTCCCAATTTAGGATATATATCAAATCCGCAGTAGATGTTAGAACATGAGCTCGTTGTGTTTTGATGAGATTATTGCATCCTTGACTATACTTATCGGTTGTTCTACCTGGAACAGCAAAAACTTCTCTGTTATAGTCATTAGCAATTTGTGCCGTTATTAAAGAACCTCCTTTTTCGGCACTTTCAATAACAATTGTGGCTTCACTTATACCTGCTACAATTCTATTTCGTTTAACAAAATTTTCTCTATCAGGTTTTGAATGACTCCAAAATTCGGTAAGAAAACCACCATTTTCTTCCATTTTCGCCATGTATTTTTTATGTGTTTTAGGATAAATTTGGTTTAGACCATGCGCTAAAACTCCAATTGTTTGTAATTTAAAATCGATTGCAGTTTGGTGTGAAACAATATCTACACCATAAGCAAATCCGCTTACTATTATAGGATTTAGTGGTGCTAATTCTTCAATAAGCTTTTTTGTGAATTCGTTTCCGTATGTTGTAATTTGTCTGGTTCCAACAATACTTATAATTTTCGGATTGGTTAAATCAATATTTCCTGATTGAAAAAGTAAAACAGGAGAATCAAAACAATGTTTTAGTTTTTCAGGATAATTCTGATCTTGGTAAAAAAGAGTAGTTAAATTTTCTTGTTCAATGAAAAATAATTCTTTTTCTGCTTTTTGGAAAATAGTTTTGTTTTGAAGGTTTTTAAGTAGTGATTTTCCAACACCATCAATTCTAGCAAGAGATGTGTTTTTTGACTTGAATATTTCTTCTGCTGAACCGCATTGTTGAATGAGTTTTTTGGCTAAAATATCACCTACTCCTTCTACTTGCAATAACGCAAGCGTGTAGTATAATTCGTTTTGTAACATGGCGTGTAATAAAAAATAATGGCTTATATATTACACAAATGTAGGTTTTATTTTGGAATTTGCAAAAAGAAGAAAAATTTATATAGAAGTTTAATAGTATAATATTTAGGACTTTATAATTGTTTTTTCTTATTCAAAGGAATTGTTACCAACCTACATATTTAGGTGGTTTTATATTGTTTAAATTTAGATATACAATTAACTGCCCGCGATGATGCGTAACATGATCTTGTAATAGATTTAATATTTGTAATTTAGTTTTTGGACCTGCAAAAAAATCAACTATTTCTTTTAATTCTTCTTTTGGGGTTTGTTCTATTATTTTATAAACAGTATTGAAAGAAGTTTCTAATTGCATAATTATCTCTTCTTTTGAGAGCTCCTTTTTTTCTTCTTTTTCTTTCTTTATAGTAGAAAAATAAGTTGAACTTAGCCAGTCCATATTACTTTTTATGTGTAATAACTGATCTCCAAAAGTCATTTCTCTTTCTGTGGGTTTGTAACTGTAGTTTTCTTCTGGCATTGCTTTAGCCATTTCCAAGAGATATTCTTTTGAATTTTTCCATTTCTCAAGAAAAGCACTTATAGGTTCTTCTTGAGCATTAGCTGTTATTGAAAATAAAGTTAGGATTAATAAGAAAGATTTCATACTTAAATAAGTTATGGTTAGTATCTTGGATACTTGTTTTTAAGTATCCAAGATAGATTTTTTACTTTAGTAGACGAACAATGTCTTTTGCAAAATAACTAGCAATGATATCTGCACCAGCTCTTTTAAACGCAGTGGTTTGTTCTAGCATAATAGCATCATGATTTAACCAACCTTTTTCTGCGGCCGCTTTTATCATAGCATATTCTCCAGAAACCTGATAAGCAGCAACAGGAACTTCTGACATGTTTTTTATATCTCGAATTATATCTAAGTAAACAATTCCTGGCTTTACCATTACAATATCAGCACCTTCTTCAATATCCATTCTAGTTTCTCTTATTGCCTCTTCACGATTGTGATAATCCATTTGATAGGTTTTTTTATCTTTTGGAATATTTACTAAGTCTACAGGTGCAGAATCTAATGCATCTCGAAATGGTCCATAAAGAGCTGAAGCATATTTAGCACTATAACTCATGATTCCAGTATTTGTAAAGTTCTCTTCTTCTAACAATTCTCTCATTTCTAATATTCTACCGTCCATCATATCACTTGGAGCAACAAAATCAGCACCCGCTTTTGCATGTGATAATGCCATTTCTGCTAAAATTGAAGAAGAGATATCGTTTAAAACGATTCCGTTTTCAATAACACCATCATGTCCGAAAGAAGAATAAGGATCTAAAGCAACATCAGTCATAACAATCATTTCTGGAACAGCATTTTTAACAACTTTTATAGCGCGTTGCATTAACCCATTATGGTTTAAAGCTTCTGTACCTTTATTGTCTTTTAAATTGTCGGGAACTTTTACAAAGAGTAAAACAGATTTTAAACCCATTGCCCAAAGTTCTTTTACTTCTTTTTCTAGTAAATCTAAAGTATATCTGAAATAATTAGGCATAGATGGAATTTCTTCTTTAATTCCTTTGCCTTCTATTATAAATAATGGGACTAAAAAATCATTAGGAGTTAATATATTTTCACGAACTAAACTTCTCATTGATTCATTTGTTCGCAGTCTTCTATTACGTCTAAGTGGAAACATGGTATATTTATTTAAAGCGTTTATTTAGAGTATTTTTTGAAAAAAAATTCAGTAGGCAAAGTTAACGAATTTCGAGTAAAAAGAGGATATTGTATTGTAAGTAATATAAGATAAAATTATAAAATATTAAATTATTAATCTTAAGTTTGCAATATGAAAAGAATTATGATTTTAAGCTTATGTTTACTCTTAACAAGTTGTTTTGAAATAACAGAAAGAATTAAACATAATAGTGACCAAAGTGGTGATTATAGTCTTGTTATTGATTTTTCTAAATCATGGTTTAGAACAAGGTCTGCTATTTGGTTAGAAGAAGTTGATGGTGTAAGTATTCCAAGTGAGGAAGATATTAAAAAGAAATTATCTGATTTTAGAATACAAGCGTCTAAAATAGACGGAATTTCGGATATTTTGACAAAGCATGATTTTAAGAATTATATTTTTACATTAAAATTTAAGTATACTAATTTAAATGCGCTTAATGCTGTTTTAAATAGCATGAATAAAGAGAATCCTATAATACATTTTAATGAATCGAAGACAACTGCTTTTGAAAGATTTGCATCATATCCTATTCCTAAAAATTTAATAAAGAATGATGATAAAAAGGAAGACTTAGAAGCAGCAAATATTACTTCGATTTATACTTTTGATAAAGAAGTTACGAATATTAAAAACCCAAAAAGTAAAATTTCTAAAAATAAACGTACTGTTTTTTTAAAACAAAATGTGTATAATGTTTTAAAAAACAATACTTTAATGAATAATACAATTTATTTTAACCCTTGATTATGAAAAAACGTTTTAATGTTTTATTACTATTGGCTAGTGCATTTGCTTTTGGTCAATTGACGCCTAATGAGTTTGATTATTTTGTTCAGTTTAATGGAAGTCAATTTTCTGAAAAAATAAGTTTAGATGAAATACTAAATCATGATGCTATAAAAAAGATTTCAAAAACAGATAAAGATTTTAATATTAAAGATTATACATCTTTAATAGATATGAATAAGAATATTAGTATTCATGGAAATTTTACGGATAGTGTTCCTTTTTATCAAATTACAATTCCAATTAGAAACAGAGATGAGGTAAAAGCATTATTCATGAAGAATATTAAGCAAAATCATCAAGAAATAACGGATTCTGTTAAAAAGGATATAGTTGATTATGATACTTATTCTGTTTATAATGCTTCAAATTCATCCATTTCTACAGCATGGAATGACGATTATTTGATTATTTTGGAATTTATTAAACCAACAATGAGAAATGATAGTTACTCTCAATTTTATGATGTTTCACCAATTTATGATGAAGAAGCTGTTGAAGTAGTAGAAGCAGAGGATTCAGATGAATATGTTGTTGAAGAGTATGTTGAAGAAGAAGAATATGTTGAAGAGGAGTCTTTAGAAGTTCCTCCAGCTCCTGTAGAAGAAGAAATTGAATGGGCAATAGAAACAGATGATTCTTACGAATATGATTATGATTCTTACGATAATGAGTATTTAAAAGAAATTGAAGAAGCTGACTTAAAGAGAAAAGAGATGCAAAATCAGCATATTAATTTTCTTTTTAAAAATGGATTTACGCCTCCAGTTTCAGAAAAAATAAATCCTAAAGCAGATATTTCTTCATGGGTAAATTATCAGTCTTCTTTTAATTATTTAAAAACATTAACAGGAGTTATTAAATCGATATTTAGCAGAAACTCAAATATTAATGATGATAGAATATTAAAAAACTATATTAAGGGAGTAAATTTTAATTTTTATTTTGAGAATGATAATGCAAGGATTGAACAATCTGTAGAATATTCTAGTTCTTTAGCAGAAATCATGAATAAGGTTGTAAATCGAAAAATAAACAATAATATTTTTAATTATTTTCCTAATGAAAACCCATTAGGTTACATGACATATCATATTAATTCAAAAGAATTATTAACTAATTTTCCTGCAATTACGGAACAATTATATTCTGTTTCAAATCCATATTTAGAACAAGAAGATATGGAAATAATTACAGATCTTATTTCTACATTTATTGATGAAGAAGCAATTTCTACACTTTTTGATGGTGATGTTACAATGTTTTTACATGATTTTCAAAAATATGAATCAACTTATACTACTTATGAATATGATGAAAACTATGAAGAAATTGAAGTAGAAAAAACAATTAGTAAAACAATTCCTGTTTTTACAACATTATTTACATCAACACATAAAACAATGGGGAATAAACTTTTCGATTTAGGTGTTAGAAAAGGAGTGCTTATTCAGAGAAATGGATATTATGAAGTTAAAGGAGCGAATAAAGAAATGGGGAATTTAAAGTTTATTAAAAAGGGAGATGTAATTGTTTTTACTAATGGAATGAATTACATTACTAACGGAAGTAACTCTGATTTTTCTAGAGATTTGAAAAAAGACTTGAAGAAAAATTATATGAAAGGAAGTGTAAATTTGAAAGATCTTATTATTAAATATGTTTCAAATGAAGATTTAGGAAAAGACACAACAAAGATGTTGAAAGTAAGCCAACAGTTTGAAAAGATAGATTTTAAATCTTCAAAAAAAATAGAAAATAATAAACACAGCATGGAAATGAGTTTACACTCTTCTAATGATGATAAAAATATTATTTTACAAACGTTAGATTTAATAGAATTTTTAAGCAATAAAAAGTAGATTTAATATTTTGAAAAGCTAGGTAAAAAAAGCTCAACTTAAGTTTAATGAAAAACCCTGCAAATAATTTATTTGCAGGGTTTTTTGATTTTAATATTGCTAAGATTATTTTCTTCTTATAAACTACTTCCATACTGTTTCTATACACTATCCTCCCTTTATCCTAACCTTTAAGTAACCTTTAATATGGAGTAGTAGGTTTTAGAAAGAGTTTGTTTTTGGTTTAAAATATTAGATTTTTTTCTTTATTTTATTTGATTATTTTCAAATAGTTTTTATATTTGTACTCTAAACATTTAAACAAATATAATTATGGCAAAATCGAATGGTATTTTGAAAATTGAAGGGACAATTGAGGATTTAACTTTCTACAAAAAAGATGGTAAAAACTTTGTAAGAAGAAAAGGGGGTGTTTCTAGGGAACGTATTCTAAATGATCCGAGTTTTATTAGAACTAGAGAGAATGGGGCGGAGTTTTCTCATAGTGCTAGTGCTGGAAAATTATTGCGCTTAGCGTTAGGTGGTTTAGTTTTTAAAGCAAAAGACAGTAAATTATCTAGTAGGATGTTGCAGTTGATGTCTAAGATTAAAAATTTAGATACGGTTTCTTTGAGAGGACAAAGAAAAGTGAGTGAAGGGGTTTCAACTGCTCAGGGGAAACAAATTTTAAAAGGGTTTGATTTTAATGCTAATGCTCCTTTAAACAATGTATTGTTTGCTCCTTTTGTTTTTGAAAGTAGCAATGGAGTGATTTCTTTTACTGATTTTATTCCTGCGGAACAATTGCAGTTTCCACAAGGAGCTACTCATTTTAGTATGCAATCTGCTGTTTTGCATTTGGATTTTGAAACAGGAGAGTCGGAAATGGGTTATAGTAATGTGGTAAACTTACCTATTTCTTTTACTCCTAATGCTAGTGTATTAACTCCTGCTAGTGTTCCAACAGGGAATGGTTGTCAGTTGTTTTTAATGCTGATTTCTTTTTATCAGGAATTAAATGGCGTGCAGTATTCTTTAAAAAACGAAGAGTTTAATGTTCTAAGTATTATTGAAGTTCTTTAAGAACCAGTAATCTATAGACACTTCTTGTTGCTATATGTCAACAAGAAGTGTTTTTTAACACAATTTACAGTTTTTCTGTAACCTTAGTTAAAATTTAAAAATAATTAAAAATCAATATAATTTGGTTCTATTTTTGAGCCTAAAAAAATAAAAGGCTATTAGTCAAACTTTTACTATTTTTCGAACATTAAATCGTATAAAAAGTATAGAACAGTTAAAAAGTACGTATTTATACGTACAAAAAACATTGAAAAATACGTATTTATACGTATTGACCGGTATCTTTTTAAAAACTAGCTTTGAC
>NZ_JYGZ01000005.1:3435-7057 GCF_000967805.1 Flavobacterium sp. 316 | reverse complement strand
ATTAAAAAATAAAGAATTGAAAACAAAACGATACACCATGAGAATAACAAAACTGCTAACTATTGTATTGATAAGTGCTTTAGGGTTTGGGCAAAGTCTACCAACTGTTATCCCTCCTTCACCAGAAACAGCTACAATACTTAAACATTCCCCTATAAATGTATCACATTATACAGGAAATCCAAATATATCTATTCCTTTTTATACAATTTCTCAATCAGGAGTTGATGTCCCGATTTCATTATCATATAATTCTGACGGAATAAGAGTCGATAATATTTCTTCATGGGTTGGACTGGGTTGGAGTTTAAATGCTGGAGGTTTAGTTTCTAGAACTATTAATAAGCTTCCTGATGATAGTTCATTAGGTTATATGAATACACCTTATACAATTGCTGATTTTTTTCTAAAAGATCCAAATTCAATAGGTCCAGATTCACAATCATATCAATTATGGGAACATTTAGGAAATGGTGAGCAAAGAGATTATGAACCCGATATTTTTACTTTTAGCTTTTTAGGCTATTCAGGTGATTTCTATTATAACCAAAATGAGAATATATTTTATCAAGCACCATTAAGCAATTTAAAAATTGAACCTATCAAGAATAGTAATAAAAAAATTGAAGGTTTTATATTTACTGATGAAAAAGGGATTAAATATTATTTTGGATTGTCGAAAGATAATTTAAGGACAAGTAGAGAATCTTTAGAAAGAGTAAGAACGAAGACAGTTAGCTATAATGGTATTTCAGATGGCGAAAGTCCTCTTTATGGAAGCCCAGGAGATTATTTTTATCAATCTTGGATGCTTTTAGATATTGAGGTTCCAAACACAAACAACCTAATTTCTTTTGACTACTTTATTGAAAATAACGTTGAAACATATATTTTGCAAAATGAAGAATTTTTAAAGACTCATATAACCCAAGAGTATAATATTATCTATCTAAATAAGGTTTTTAAACAACCTAAATTGTTAAGTATTTCATTTTCAAAAGGGAGTATTGTATTTGAAAAAAATAATTTAGAGCGATTAGATTTGAATAATTCATTTTCTTTAAAAAAAATAAGATTATTAGACATTAGTAATAATCCTATAAAAGAGATGGAACTCCATACTTCTTATATAACTAGTCCAGACAATAAATCATATTTTTTTGATTTTAGAAAAGAAGGGAAGTATAGATTAAATTTAGATTCTTTGTCAATATATGACAAAAATTTGACTGCGGAACATACATATAAATTTAAATATAATCCCAGAAAACTACCTAATCGTTTTTCTAGATCAATAGATTATTTTGGGTTTTATAATGGGAAAAACAATAATTCTTTAATTCAAAAGCATCATAGTGGGCCATTAGCTTTAGGAATTCCTAACACATATTTTGGAGATGCAGATAGAAGTGTAGATCCGATATATACTAATGCCTCTGTTTTAGAGAAAATAGAATACCCAACAGGAGGTTATGATGATTTTATGTGGGAAAATAATTATGCTGGTTTTTTTACAGGAGATGGCTCTACTTATGTTGAAAATCTTAAAAAAGAACAATTGCATTTAACAAATGATTCAGAATTATTTCCTGATCCTGATCCTAATATTGATTATTCAACAACTTTAACAATATCTAATAATATAAGGGGATATGTTGATTTTAATATCTTGATGTCTGGATGTAATCCTCCAGATTTAAATCAAACAACATGTGATTTTTCATTAAAAATTATAGGTATTTCTAATCCTAATTTTTTATTAAATATATTACAATCTAGTTTTTCATATAAGCTACTTCCAGGAACATATAAAATAATTGCAAAATCTACAAACGGACAATTACAAAATAATCAGCAATCACCAGACCCAACTGATCCTGGAGATCCCAATGATCCATTTGTAAAATTTCAGCTTTCGGCAAGATGGTCATATGATCAAAATCCGGAAGAGTTTATATATTCTGGGTTAAGAATTAAAGAGATAAAGACATATACTAATCAAAATGAAATTGCGATTGATAAATCTTATGATTATAATTTTTTTAATACCAATAAATCTAGTGGTATAGTTTTAAATATAATAGATATCTTAAATGAAGAATATATCACAGGAAGTCGTCCAGGTGTAATAATTAATGGAAAAACTCAAGCCCCATCAATCAACACAAAAGGAAGCTTGGTTGGTTATAAAAATGTAACTGAAAACTTTAAGAATAAAACACAAGGGTATATTCAACACACATATACTTTGCCTACTCATTATTTAGATAGTCAATACGGATTTGAGTATTATGGTTCTGGAAGTTTAGGGTTGTCAAATTCATTTCCATCAAATTTTCAAAATCCATTACAAACAGATTGGTTAAGAGGAAATATAGAAAAAATAGAAATTTTTGACAAAGATAATAGATCAATTAACGTTAAATTTTATGAATATGAAGCTTTAGAGAAAAAAGAAATAAAATATTTTGGTTTTCAAATTATTAAATATCCTCCAAATATAGATAGTAGTGGTGACATATTTGATAATATGAGAGTAGGGTTTTATCCTCAATTGACCGAACGTCATCGCTTAAAACGAATAGTAGAAAAGAATCTTTATAATAATGAAAATATAGACAATATTAAAGAATACTTATATAATTCTATTTCTTTAGTTTCTGAAGAAAAAACAACCAATTCTAAGAATCAGATTTTAGAAACCAAATATTTCTATCCACAAGATACTGAAATGGCAGGGAAACCACATGTTCAGGATTTAATAAACCAACATAAAATAGGAACGCCATTAGTTACACAATCTTTTAGAAATAATGTAAAACTATCAGAGCAAGAAACCCAATATAGAGACTGGGGCAATGGTTTATTAGCGCCTGAAATTATAAAAACAGCCAAAGGAGCAGCCACAGCGGAAGACAGAATAAAATACAATGCACTGGACAACACTACAGGTAATCCACTAGAAGTGCAGCAAGAAGGCGGACAACCCATCACCTATATTTGGGGCTATAACAAAACGTTGCCTATTGCTAAAATAGAAAATGCCACCTATGCCCAAGTGCAACAATATGAAGCTAATTTGCAAACTCTTTCTAATGGAACGGATGAAGCGAGTTTGATAACGGCTTTGAATAATTTGAGAGTTGTTTTACCCAATGCGATGATAACCACCTATACCCACAAACCACTTATAGGTGTAAGTACTATGACCGATTCTAAAGGGAATTTTGTACGATATCACTATGATCCTTTTAACCGATTGGAATTTGTAACGGACAAAGATGATAAGGTAGTAAGCGAAAACAAGTATCATTATAAGAATTAGAAAACTTTATAATTGACCAATATGGGTGTAATTAAATAATGCTATTTACATGCTCAATATTTTTCTTTCTTGGAACGATAACAGAAAAGAGAAATGGTTGAAAAATGAGGTAAAGAAAAATAAACCACCCCGCCCGATGGGCACCCCTCCACAGGAGGGGAATGTAAAAAAAAGGAAACAACTATTAGTTATGAAAAAAATAATATACCTATTAACCCTAATYCCCTTTCTTGCTTTAGGACAAAGTCCTGATCAAAACTGGGTGAAAACCATTACGTACAAACAACCCACTGCAAC
>NZ_JYGZ01000005.1:0-2250 GCF_000967805.1 Flavobacterium sp. 316 | reverse complement strand
GCTACCAATGTGAAAGGCTTACCAACCGGTTCATGGGTGAGAGTAATGAACAATACCAATCAAAATGCAGTAGAAACCAGCTATACTTTGTACGATGATCGTTATAGACCGGTGCGTGTTTATACATCTAACCATTTAGGTGGATTTACACAAGTAGATTCTAAACTCGATTGGGCTGGAAAAACCGAATATACCATTACGACTCATAAATACGATACTAACGCTACAGTACTAACAGTTACTGATCGTTTTAGCTATTCCCCACAAGACCGTTTAACCCAACACAAACAACAAATAGGCAGTCTGCCAGAACAGCTTATTACCCAAAACACCTATGATGAACTAGGACAACTCATCAGTAAAAAAGTAGGTGGCACCAATGTAAGCCCAAGYGCTACAGGACTCCAAAAARTAGATTATACYTACAACGTGAGAGGTTGGCTGAAAAGCATTAATGATGTCAATGATATTACTACTGAAAACGATTTGTTTGCTTTTAAAATCAATTACAATGATCCTGAAAAYGCCACTGCTTTATTCAATGGTAATATTTCAGAGACTTTTTGGAAAACAAACAGTGATAATACTTTAAGAAAATATAAATATTCTTATGATAATCTAAATCGATTGTTAGACGCTAACTATTCAAAAGTAGGAGCAACACCAAACGATGTTAATGCTTATGATGAAACCTTATCTTACGATAAAAATGGAAACATCAAAACACTCGTTAGAAATGGTGGTATTAATGCTGGAAACACCAATGTTATTGACAATCTAACATATGATTATCATCCTGATGTTAAAAATCAATTACTAAAAGTAGACGATGGTTCTAATTCACCACAAGGTTTTAAAGATGGTATTAATACCGACAATGATTATACTTATGATAACAATGGAAACTTAACAAAAGACAAAAACAAAGACATAACGGCTATTGTTTATAATCATTTGAATTTGCCTACCGAAATTGTTTTTAACAATGATGTGAATAAAAAAATTACGTATATTTACAATGCGACAGGAGTAAAAGTAAGCAAAATAGTGAATGAAGCAACCAACATAACCCAAACCAATTATTTAGCAGGAGGTTTTCAATACAAAAATAATGTATTGCAATTTTTTCCGCATGCTGAGGGCTATGTAAAACATGAAGCAAACAATTACAGCTATGTTTTTAATTATACCGACCATTTAGGAAATATTAGACTTAGTTATTCAGATATTGATGGAAATGGAATATTAGGAGATGAATACATACAAGAATGCACCACTAGTTATAACGATAAAGGTGTTCCAATTCAAAATTGCGTAGATTATTTTATTAGTCCCATATTAGAGGAAAATCATTATTATCCTTTTGGACTGAAACACGCTAATAGCGCTGTTATTAATTCTCAACCAAATTACCAGTATCGCTATAACTCCAAAGAGTTCCAAAATGAGCTTGATTTAAATCTATATGACTATGGTGCAAGGAATTATGACCCAGCTATAGGTAGATGGATGAACATTGACCCGTTGGCGGAAACCTCTAGAAGATGGACACCTTACAACTATGCTTATAATAATCCGATGTATTTTGTTGACCCTGATGGAATGCAAAGTGATGACTGGATTAGTGTTAACGGTCAAATGCTTTATGACAGTAGAGTTACTGATCAAGCATCAGCTACAGAATTATATGGTAATGAAGCAAAGCATTATGCAATAGGTTCTTCTTATACAACTGAAGGAGATAACATAGTGCTTGGGGATTTAGGTTTTTTTACAGACAATGGTGTGCTTCAAATGTCAGCTGATATGGCAGGAACTGAAGGTCAAATAGCACAAGTAGAGCAAAGTTATGCGGCAGCTGGTATGATTATGACAGGTATTGCAGCTGATGGTGTTACTCCTGACCCGTCAGACGTTGCTGTTCCAAAATGGGTTGTATACGGTGTTGCTGCTGCCGCTGTTGGTGCGGTAATATTAAAGAGGGATGCTGAAATAGACCGAATCTTAGAAAGAGCTAATGATGGTCCTCCTGGAGTTCAATATTCCTTGAGAGCAAATACAAGTGGAGAATATCCTATAATGTCATCAGGGAGTAGTGTTCCAACTGGTACAATGCATTTAAATGCTGGTGATGTGTGGAAATATGGTGAAACAACTAATCCAACAAGTAGATATAATGCTGGCGACTTAAGTACGGTAGGAGCTGGTGGTGTTTCACAACATAATGAGTTTACAGGTACTCAAACACAA